>JANQET010000252.1 GCA_028278265.1 Myxococcota bacterium | reverse complement strand
ACTGAACTGAAATCGAGTCGCTGCTGACTACAAATCCGGAGAGGTGGAGTTGCTGCATCGTCTCCACAATTTCGACGCCCAGCTCCTGGGGCAGGGAGTTGAACTTGGCCAACGTCTCCTTCACCGAATCCTTGTACCCCTCGATGTAGACCCCCTTGGCCAAAAACACCCGGATTTCATCATCATCGTCCCAGTCGTCGTCCTCGTCTTCTTCGTCGAGGTGAGGCACTTTGTCCAGGTCCCAATCCAGGGACAGATCGTCGATGACGCTATTGCACTTCATCTCCATATTGACCCATCCCATGTCCATCTCGTACTGAATCCGCACCGGTGTGTTTTGATAGCGCCCTCGAAGCTCCATTTCGTCCTCGTCCATCATGTCTTTGACTTTGGCGTTCTCAAAACGGGTGCCCAAATCCTGGAGAAATTCGATGCTCACCGCTTTTTTCTTGTCGTCCTCCCAGTCGTCGAACCCGGCAAATTTTCCCGGCCACGGGGAGCTGCTCTGCGCTGCAGGAGCCGGTGCTTCGCTTTTTTCAGCTTCAGCGGGTGCTTCTTCTTTCTTCTTTCCTTTAAAAATATCAAAAAATCCCATTATCACCTCCTGCAATAGAATACCCATATTCCGCTTTGGAACAAATCGTTATTCCATTTTGGAACACATCACCACCGATTGCCGCAACGATCAACCATCGTACTTCGCCCGACCGTCCTGATGTTCGGGTTCAACGAACCTCCGAGCATCGATGGCTTGGCTTTTGCTTGACTCCCAAAACAACGATCATCATTTCAAAAGGAGGTGGGCATGATCACGACCGCAATTCGCACGGCGTTGGTTTTAGTGGTGTTCTTTTTTCCTGGATACCCATTCGCGCAAAAGCTCCAGGGAATTCGGGACGCCGCCAGCGGGGACAGCAGCTCGGGATCGACCTCGGGCTCCTCCGATCACTCCGGTCATTCCCATGGCCATTACCACGGCCACTACCACGGATCTATCGGCATGTGGCACCCCTATCACTATTGTGAGCTCAGTGGATCCCCACTGTGCACCGAAGTGGCCGATCAACACCCCTACAACCCGATCTACCGCGTCAATTGTCAGGGGGAGCTGGACGGGGTTCCCTGTCCGTTTTTCGTGTACCACGTAGCGGAGAAAAGCTTTTACACCGACTACCCCTATGCTTCCCAAGAGGACGGCTCGATGATCATCGAAAACGAGACAGCCTATGTTTTTCGGGATGACGACGCTTCCTGGACCGAAGTTAAATCCCTCGTCGCCAAGGAGCAAATCACTCCCAGGGGCGGAACCGGGGCAATGGTGCGCATCGGTCCGGAGTACGCCTATGATTTGGGCAAAGTGCACCGGCCGGGCATCTACATCCAGTTCGATCACGCGAGGACCCGTTTCGGATTCGAGGGGAGTTTCACCACTCTTGTCGAGCAGCTCGAAAAGGGCAAGACCGACACCCTCCCCATCGGAGACGCCAATTTGACCCTCCGCCTGCTGCAGCGTCAATCCACCCAGATACGCTGTGGAGTGGGTCTGCGGTTCATGTTCGATGACGAATCGTTCACCGGTTTCAACGGCACCTGCGGCATCGATCTGTTTCCCACCGCTCCCCTCGTCGTGCAGCTGGTCGGTGACCTGGGAACCTTGGGAGAGGCGATGTTGGCCCACGCCCGGGTGAGCGTCGGCGCCTCTTTTCGGGGGTGGGAGCCCTATCTGGGATTCGACGCGCTCCGCATCGGAACGGTCAATCTCTACGGGCCCGCCGCAGGGCTGCGCTACTGGTTTTGAGAGGCGGTTGTCTTCACACTGTGATGATCTCTCCCTCGTCGAGTGGGACAATATCCGAGCAATCCCGCTCAAATTCGTCGGGATAGTGAATCAGGCGCATTTTTCTTCTCAAAGCTGTCGACAACCCGTTGAGTTGCTCGATATCCGTGTGGCAAGGACCGAAATTGGTTTCGTGCACGATCAAGTCAGCCGGTTCCAAAAATGCGATCAGCTCCGGGTCAAATGCCGTGTCGCAGGAGTAACCCAACTTGCGACCACTGGCCTCAATCATCAGCGCCGTAGTGGGAACGTGGTGCTTGGTGCGGCGAATGTTCAGCGAGAACGGTCCCACCCGGTTGTTCCCCTGCCAATCCAACGGGCGGTAGTCGAAGAAGTCCTCGAAAACCATCTGCCGGGTCTCGCGACCATCCGACAACACCCCCATGCTCCCCTTGAGCCGCTCGTCCCAAATCACCTCCCGGACCTCCTCGGTGGTATGCAGCCGTATCCGCTCACCTCCCTCCACAAATCGCTTGTAAAAACCGATCATCTCAATCCCGCTCATGTGATCCCCGTGAACGTGGGTGATCAAAAAATCGTCAATTCGCGCGAGATCGAGCGAGCGCCCGGACCGCTTACTCGCGTCGTGCAATACCGCCCGATACCGATCCGGGCAATCGATGGCCAACAAGTAGCCCTCGCAACTCAACAGCAACGCAGCCGGATAGCGACACTGAGAAAACGCATCCCCCACTCCGAGAACAATCAATTCAAACCCCATGAATCACCTCCTCCTAGTCAAAAGACCATTTCGAACGGAGCAATCCCTCGGCCATCGCCTTGGTGGAGCGGGCTGCACTCCCCCTCGGTATCTGGTCCCGCGCCGTTGCCCCGAGCACGAAGTACCCTTGGATAGTCGACATTAGCGCAGCGGCGGCGGCGGCCGGTTGAACACAGTCAAACAGACCCTCGCGGTTCCCCTGTTCGATGATCCCGACCAGCTGTTGCACCCACTTTGCTACCGCCTCGGCAAACGCTTTGCGGACCTTTCGCTGGCGCAGCGCCTCGCCGCTCAACACGAGCCAGCTGGCGAGAATCTCTGGACTGGCGTCCGTTCCCAAGCCCAGGTGAAAATCGATGAACGCCGCCATCTGCTCATGGGGATCATCGTCCAAGGGGGCGAGGTGCCGATCGAGATGATCCGTGTGCAGGACCACCAGTTCCTGCAGGGCCACGAGCAGGATCGCCCGTTTATTTTTGAAATGATAGTGAATCAGCCCCTGAGTCAGCCCGGCTGCCTTGGCGATTGCGGGCATGGATGCCCCGTCATATCCCCGCTCCGCCATTACAGAGATCAAGCCACGGGCGATTTGGGTCCGGCGCTCAGCGGTGTTCGATGGTCGGGGCATTTTCGCTCCTTCTTTATAAGTTGGTTAACCAACCTAATTAAAGCATAGGTCCGCCACCTTACTGTGTCAAGCTCTTTCGATGATTTTCACAACGGTTATCTCTCCCGCTTGACGATGGTTCGGCGAAATGGTGAAATCGCACAATGACGCATCAATTGATCAAGGCACATCTGAATCTGCACGCGGTCCTGCAAAATCTCGAAGATCTGGTCGAACACGATCCCCAAACGGCCGCTCTCGCCGAGGACTGGCGGATATCGGTTCAGTTCACCGTCAAGAAGGGACCGCGGGCCTTCATCTCGTTTGCCGACGGGGCTTGCCAGGTTGGCCCGGGAAAATGTCGGCGTCCGTCGGTGATCCTGTACTTTAAATCCCCCGAACACCTCAACCGCATGATGGACGGCACGGCAAACCCGATTCCCCTCAAAGGGATGACCCGGCTCCCGTTCTTGGCCAAGGAGTTTCCCCGGGCGACCGATCGACTCGAGCACTTTCTCAAGCCGACCGATGAGCTGCTCGCCGACCCGGACTACCTGGCACTCAACACGCGGTTCTCCCTGTCGACGGCGGTATTTGCGGTCAGAGAACTGTGCCTTCTCGACGAGGTGGGTCAGTTGAACGCCGCTCACATTCCCAAAGGCACGGTGCTGTTCAAGGTGTTGCCCGACGGACCGGCGATGCACTTGGTGTTTCAACGGGGGGACATCGAGGTGGTCAAAGGAGAAGCCAAACAACCGTCCGCGGTGATGCTGTTCAAGAACCAACAGGTGGCCAACGACCTGCTCAACGGAAAGGGTGATGCCTTTACAGCCATTGCCGCCGAAGATGTGATGATTCGCGGTCGGATCCCGATGATCGAGGCGATCAATCCGATCCTCGATCGAATTCCCCTGTATCTCAGCTAAGGACGCGAGCTCACGATGAAGACATACACCTATCCCCAATCCCAAACCCTGTTCAAACGGGCCGCTGCGGTCATTCCCTGCGGTATTCCCGGTCACATGAGCCCGGCGGCCAATGTCCCGGTTTCGGACTACCCCTTCTTTGCCGCCCACGCCGACGGGGCCAAATTTTGGGACGTGGACGGCAACGAGTTCATCGACTACATGTGCGCCTACGGTCCGATGATTCTCGGTTACAACAACCCGGTGGTGAACAAGGCGGCCCTCAACCAGCTCGAGCAATCGGACTGCGTGATGGGGGCGTCACCGCGCATGGTCGAGCTGGCTGAGTTCCTGGTCGATCTGGTGCCCGCGGCGGACTGGGCTTTTTTTGCGAAGAACGGGGGTGACGTAACCAACTACTCGGTGATGATCGCCCGGGCGGCTACGGGGCGTAAAAAGATCACGATGATCGCCGGCGGCTACCACGGAGTCGCCCCCTGGATGCAAGCCCCGGGCCACGCGGGATTGATCGAAGAGGACTACCGGAACATCATCCGGCTCAAGTGGAACGACTTTGCTGGCTTCGAACGGGCTGTGGCCGAACACCCGGGCCAGATCGCCGGATTCATCGCCACGCCGTACCACGTGCCCGCGTTCTACGACAGTGAGCTCCCGGAAAAGGGGTATTGGCAAAAGGTGGAGGCGCTCTGCCGCAAAGAGGGTATTGTCCTGATCATCGACGATATTCGTCACGGCTTTCGCTTGGACATGGGCGGGTCCAACGAATACTTCGGCTTCAAGCCCGATTTGATCTGTTTCTGCAAGGCGCTGGCCAACGGGTTTACCATCTCGGCGCTGGTGGGCTCCGATGCTCTGAAAAACGACGCTGCGCGGGTTTTTTATACCGGCAGCTACTGGTACCAGGCGATGCCGATGGCCGCGGCGCTGGCGTGTCTCAGCGAGCTGAAGCGGATCGACGGCCCCAAGCTGATGCTCGATGCGGGAGAACGGTTGCTCAACGGTCTGACCGAGTCGGCCCGTTCTCACGGATATGACCTCAAGGTATCCGGTCTGCCTTCCCTGCCCTACCTGCGGATCACCAATGACGAGAGCTTGATGTTGCACCAGGATTGGTGCGGTGAATGCACCAAGCGAGGGGCCTTTTTCACCTCTCATCACAACTGGTTTTTGTCGACCGCCCACACGGACGACGACATTGCCAAAACCATTGAAATCGCGGATGACGCCTTTGCGGCGATCAAGGCGAAGTACGGCGACCGGTATTCCACCCGATAGCCTCAACAGATTGGAGGAGGACGTGCCAATTACCCCTGAGGAAATTGCAGAGCTCAAGGAGCACGCATGGCAGCTGCGGCGTGACATTATCGACGTTACCGAGTGGGCCGGCGGCGCCCACATCGGCGGCGGACTGAGCATCGCCGACATTCTGGTTATTCTGTATTTCAAATATTTGCACATCGATCCGACGCAACCCGAGCTGGCCAATCGAGATCGGCTGATCGTCAGCAAGGGGCACGCCGGGGTGGCGATTGCGCCGGTGCTCGCTCGCCGGGGGTATTTTTCGTTCGACCTCTTAAGCGAATTCAACAAGTTCAAGTCGCCGTTCGGCATGCATCTCGACTCGATGAAGGTCAAGGGGGTGGACGCCTCGACCGGTTCGTTGGGCCACGGCTTACCCATGGCGCTGGGCCTGGCCCTCGGCGCCCGGCTGCAGCAACAAAATTGGACCACCTACTGTGTGCTGGGGGACGGGGAGTGCAACGAGGGAACGATCTGGGAAGCGGCAATGGCGGCGAGCCATTTTAAGGTGACCAATTTGATCACCATCGTCGATCGCAATCAGTTGATGATCGACGGCCCCACAGAGGAGGTGATGTCCCTCGAACCGTTTGCCGACAAGTGGCGGGCCTTCGGCTTTTTGGTTCAGGAGGTCGACGGCCATGATTTCAACGCCCTCGCCGGGGCGATCGATTATGCCCACGAACAGCAGGAGGCGCCGGTGGTGATCATCGCCAAGACCGTCAAGGGCAAAGGGGTCGAGTACATGGAAAATGATGTCAAGTGGCACTACGGCAGCATGAACTCTGTGTTGGCGCACCGGGCGCGTCAATCGGTCGATGCCCTGTACGGCAAAGCATAACCGCGGGAGGGAGGCTTAAATGGGAGCAGAGACAGGAACCACTTGGACCGTCTACGATGCCAACAAAATGACCGGCGCCGAGATCTACGGCGAGGTGCTCTGCCAGCTCGGCGAGCAGCACCCCAAGATCGTCGGTCTCTCGGCCGACCTGGCCAATTCGACAAAAATCGGCAAATTTCAACAGAAGTTCCCCGATCGGTTTTTCAATGTGGGCATCGCCGAGCAGAACATGTTCGGCATCGCCGCCGGACTGGCCCGATCGGGCCTGACGCCGTTCGTGTCGACGATGGCGGTCTTCACCTCGCTGCGGGCCGCCGAACAGGTGCGCACCGATATTTGCTACCAAAATCTCAACTGCAAGATCATCGCCACCCACGGGGGCATCTCCTTCGGCACCGCCGGCAGCACCCACCAGGCCCACGAGGATCTGGCGATTATGCGCTCGTTTCCCAACATGACGGTGATCGTTCCGGCCGACGGGATCGAGACGGCCAATGCGGTGCGGGCGTGCCTCGACCATCCCGGGCCGGTCTACATTCGCGTGGGCCGCGGGTTCGAACCGACCTACTACAAGAGCGAGGACTACGGGTACGAAATCGGCCGGGCGGTGACCATCAATGAAGGCACCGATTTGACGATCATCTGCTGCGGCGTGGCCGTGCTCCAGGCGGCCGAAGCGGCGGCGATTCTCGAGCGGGAGGACGGCCTGAGGGTGCGGGTGCTCGATTTGCACACGATCAAGCCGATTGACGAACAAGCAGTGCTCAGCGCGGTAACCGACACCCGACGCATCCTCACCGTAGAGGAGCACAGCGTGTTGGGGGGACTGGGCAGCGCTGTGGCCGACGTGATTGCGGCGAGCGGAAAGGGGTGCGCCTTCGAAAAAATCGGTGTACCGGATCAGTTTTGCCTGGTCGGATATCCCGAGGATCTCTACGCCCACTACGGTTTGGACTGCAACGGTATCCTGACCAAAGTCCGCGAAATCATGGGCCGGGATTTCGAAGAGGACGAAGATTGGGAAGACGAGGTGTAGCATGTCCACCGAGAGAGATCTGCTGACCTCGCGCATCATCCTGCGGGCAATTTTTCCCGTGATCAAAGTGGTCGTTGCCGAGGATCCCAAGTTCACCAAAAAGTTTAGCGGGGTGAGCGCGTCGATACAGTTCGTCGGGAATTACAACGGAGAACAAGTTGGGGCGGCAATCGTCTTCACCGATGGTGCGGTCGAAATTGAACAGGGCATCATCGAGAAACCGGACCTGACTTTTCGCTTCAAGACCATCGAAAAGATGAATGCGATGCTGGCGGGAAAACTCGCCGTTCCCCGCATCAAAGGGTTGGGCAATTTCGGCCTGTTGCTCAAATCGCTAGCGTTGCTGATGCGGTTGAAGATCCTGCTGCCCACTACCCGACCGAGTGCCCCAGCGGACAAACGGCTCAAAGTGAAAATGATCATTTACATGATCACCACCGCGCTGAGCCAGTACAACAAGGGAGGGGATCCCCAAATGACCGCCTGGACCGCCAAACAGCCGGATCGGATCTACCAGATGTCCCTCGACTCGGACGAGGACATCGCCGCCTATGTGCGGGTCAAGGCGGGCAAGACCAAGGCCGGACGGGGTCACTACAAGCGCCGGCGCCCCTTTGTGCACATGAAGTTCAAAGACGTGGATAGCGCCTTGGCCGTCTTTCTCAAAGATGCGGACTTCGTCGAAGCGCTGGGTCGCGATTACGTCTTTATCGAGGGCGCACCGGAATACGCCGCCAACCTCAACGATTTCATGCAGCGAATTCAGGCGATGGTGAGTTGACAAGAGGTCCGGTTCCCATCCCAAAAATGGCTGCGCAGGCCAGATCCCCCCGCCCTAGGGGAGGGTGTTGTAAAAGGAAAAAATGGATT
>JANQET010000348.1 GCA_028278265.1 Myxococcota bacterium | reverse complement strand
CGGATCGCTGGGGTGCGGAGGGCAAGCTGACCCCTGACGACTTGGCCGCTCAGTTGGTCACCGAGGGAGTGGGCGGCCGGGCCACGTTCAACGTCAATGACGCCTCCGGCTACGAAGGGCATCCCAAGTGCAACCTCTTTGCCTTCGAAATGCTGCGGCGCGCCGGATATGCGGTGCCGGTCCGCGCACGAAGTCGGGGGTGGAGCTACCCCGGGGCGAGTACCATTGCCCGGCTGGGCGAACGGGATCAGGTTCAGGACTGGGCCCAGGTGCGGACCGGCAGCGATGTGGCGATGCTCGATGCACAAGCTCGCTCGGGTAAACCGTTTCTGCTCGCCTCCAGCGCCGTCGGCGATGCTGCCGGACATATGGCGATCGCTGATCGTCTGCACAACATTACGCGCAACGAAAAAGGAGAGATAACGACGATTGAATATTCCGGTTGGGAGGCCGGATCACGACGGGCCAACTACGGGCGCCGCATCTGGCGCTTGGCGTCGATTCCCGGTCAGGGTCGGGGCGGCCTGGAACAGATCACGATTCTCGAACCGAAACGCCCGGCAGGTGATGCGGTCTATTTCCCGATTAGCGATCAGCGGCCGGGAGCGAGCCATCTCGATGCGCCGCCGTCCCGGATCTCCGAAGTGATTCAAGGATCGCCAGGGGACTCCGATATAGATTCTGACGGCGAGATTTCCGCCGGCGTGCTGGAGGGATCAAAGTGAAAGTAAAGCGCACCAGGAACACCGGGTTGAGCAAACAGCAGAAGCAGCGCGCCACGAATAAGGCGCCCGCTGCGAAAAACAAGGACGACGACGCGACACCGGTGGGAGATGTGGTCAACATCAGCGCCGATGCGTTGTCCGCGGCCAAGGTGAACGAAGCAAAAGCGGTGGGTGATGATTCGCTGGCTGACGGAAAGCTGCCCGATCCCCGAGCGACGAGCCAAGCGATCCTCGAACGGGAGCTCGCCGCTGTATTCAAGGAAATTTATGTCTAATTCCCCAGACAACGACTAGGAAATCAACCATGATGCGATCCGGACACGTCAACCAACAAGGACCGATCTCTATCGAGGACAAACTCAATGCGCTGTTGAGCGTGTTGCAAACTGAGCGCCGGGCGCTACTCGACGGTGATGCCAAGACCGTGGCCGAGCTGGCGTTGAAAAAAGACAAATTGGCCGCGGCGTTGCGCAACAGCGATCACCAGCGGGAACTGGGGCCCCAGCCCTCCACTGAAATCGTCGATCTGACCGCCCGGGTGGCCGAGCAGGCGGCGACCAATCACGTGCTGTTGACCCAGATGTACCAGCACTATCAGGGCATGCTCGATCTGCTCTCCCGCTTGGCCGGGCAGGGCACAACTTACGGCCGACACGGCTTCTTGGAGACCACGCTCGAGTCCTCCTCGAGCGCACGGCTGAAAGTCTAGGGTGTCATCATGGCCACGATGAACATTTTTGGGACCCTCTTCACCGCCCGCGGCGGGCTGATGGCCCAACAGGGCGGGTTGACGGTGACCGGTCAAAACGTGGCCAACGTCAATACTGAAGGCTACAGCCGCCGCAGCATCTCTCTGGCCTCGCTCCCCGGTCCACCACTGGGGG
Source organism: Myxococcota bacterium (assembly GCA_028278265.1). GTDB lineage: Bacteria > Myxococcota_A > Polyangia > JAAYKL01 > JAAYKL01 > JANQET01. The sequence continues at coordinate 3,984 of JANQET010000348.1, read as the reverse complement.
GCGGCGGTGTCGAGATACTGGGCATCAAACGGTATTTTGACCAGTTCGCCAATTCCAGGCTGACCCAGGAGGAGTCGGTGCTGGGCAACGCCAATCAGCGGTCGGAGATCCTGGCCCATGTGAGCGACTTGTTCAACGACCTCGCCGGGCTGGGCCTGGGCACCGCGTTGGACGACTTTTTCGGCAGCATTCGATTGCTGGAGAGCGCGCCCACTGATGTCACCGTGCGCCAGGAGGTTCTGGCTCGCGGGCAGGAGGTGGTCAGCGCGTTCAATCGCATCTCCACCGAAATCGAAACCGTGCGGCACAATATTGACAATATCCTCGCCTCTTCGGCCTCGGAGGTGAACCTGCGCACCGAGCAGATTGCCGATCTAAACGAAGAGATCACCCTCGGGCTGGTTCAGGGGATCGATGTATCGGATCTGTATGACCGTCGGGATCAACTGGTGCGCGAGATTGCCGAGCATATCAATGTGAACGCCATTGAAAACGATGATCACCAGCTGACCGTTTTTCTGGAAGGGGGCTTGCCGCTGGTCGACGGCAAGACTCAGTCGTTGCTCCAGGTCGAGACCTCGGCGGCCCCCGGGGCGTCCGCGGTCGAGTATGTGTCGTCCAACGGACAGATATCCGACATCACCAGCCGTATCCAAGGGGGCTCGATGGGGGGTGCCCTCTCCATTCGGGATACCGTGTTGCCCGGCTTCTCCACTCAACTCGATGAGTTGGCCCTGGATCTGGTCACCGCGGTCAACACCCAACACCGGGCGGGCTATGATCTCAACGGAAATACGGACAATTACTTCTTCTCCGATTTGACAGTGGTGACCAACGCGGCCGGGTTGATTCAGCTGCACGCCGATGTGGACGGGAACCCGGACGCCATCGCCGCGGCAGAGGATCCGCTGATGCTGCCCGGTGACAACCGCAACGCCCTGGCCCTGGCCGATTTGGCCGAGCAGCAGCTCGCCACCGGCAACTCCTTGACCTTCAACGAGGCCTACGCCGGGCTGGTGGGCGAGGTGGGGGTGGCGACCCGACGGGCCAGTGACGAGGCGACGATGCGGGCGACCTCGATCAGCCATATCGAGACGATTCGCGACAGCCAGGCCGGGGTATCCCTCGACGAAGAGATGGCCAACCTGATTCAGTTTCAACGGGGATACCAGGCGTCGGCGCGGGTGTTGAGCGCGGTCGACGAGGTGATCCAGACGTTGATCAATTTGAGGTGATTCAATGCGAGTGACCGAGAGCATCGTATTTAGACAAGCAACCCACGACATCGGGCAGCTGCGCAGCAGCCTGTTCGACCTGCAACGGCAGGGATCGACCGGACAGAAGTTTCACGGCATCGGAGATGAACCCACCGCGGCGGAACGAATTCGACTGTTGCGCGAAGCCAAAGAGGCCACCATCCACTACGGCAAGAACATCACCCGTTCCCGCACCCAATTGGAGGCCGCGGATTCGGCCCTCGGCGAGGCGACCAACCTGGTCATCCGCGCCAAGGAAATTGCCCTGCAGACCGCAACAGAGACGATCAGCGCCGAGGAGCGCACCATTGTCGCCGAAGAGATCGCCAGCTTGTATCAGTCGATGCTCGGCTTGGCCAACACCGAGGCTGCGGGCGAGTTCATCTTCGGTGGTTATCAGACCCAGACGGCGCCGTTTCAAACCAATGGGACCTATATTGGGGACTCCGGAGTCAAGGAGGTCGAGGTCGGCCCCAATGCCCGGCAGATCGTCAACGTCTCCGGAGAGCGCGCGTTCACGGTGGCAGGTGGGCTCGACGTGTTTGGCGAGATCGACGGGTTGTACCAAGCGTTGCTGAACAATGATATACCGGCCATCCAGGCATCGCTGGATACGATGGACGTAGCGGCCACGCAGTTGTCGAATGCCCGCACTGACGCTGGATTGAAGTTAAATCAGTTGGATGTGGCGTCCGGGGTCAGAGACCGACTTGAGGACAGTCTGGGCAAAGAAGAGTCCCAATTACTTGACATCGACCCGGTAGAGGTGTTTTTGGAGTTGAATGCGACCTCGAAAGCGTTGGACAATGCGATAAGGGTTTCGCAAAAAGTCACCAGTACATCGCTGCTCGGAATGTAGCTTTCGGGCAGGCCAAGGAAGGCCGAGATGCTCGTATTGAGTCGAAAACAGGGACAGAGTATTGTTATCGGAAACGACATTATCATTTCAGTCAAAGAGATACGGGGCAAGACGGTTCGGCTCAGTATCAAGACACCGCAAGGGATCTCTGTCTATCGCGAGGAGATCCACCGGGAGATCGCCGAGGAGAATCGACGGGCAGCGGCCGCAGCTGCGAACGATGATTCGCGGCTGGGACAGGCCAAGGTACGGGTTGAGACCAAGTAGCCGTTCGGGGAGGAATCGTGAAGATCGCAACTGACAGATTCGGAGAAATCGAATTCAAGCAAGGTGAGCTGCTCCATCTCCCCGAGGGGATCATCGGCTTTCCCGGTTTTGTCCGCGCGCTGCTGCTCGACCACCGCAAGGACTCCCCCTTCCGCTGGCTCCAATCGGCGGACGATCCCAAGCTGGCCTTCGTGGTGATCGATCCCCTGCTGATGGTTGCCGACTATCCGTTGGACAAGTTGTGCGATGCATTGGCCCGATTTGGGCAACGCCCGAACAACGTCGCCGTCGCCGCGATCGCCACCGTGCCGACTGCGCCATTGCCGATCACCGTCAACCTGGCCGCCCCCCTGGCCTTTGATGCGCAAACCCGGCGCGGCGCACAAATTATCCTCGACAACCCGGAGTTTCACACCAAGCACATGATTGTGCGCGAAGATCCGCCTCCCCCGGCCGAGACCGAACCGCCCCAACCCGCCGATTCACAGGTCCCCTGATTTTTTTCCTCAAGAGATAGTCCAGCTCGCCGATATAGATGGGTAGCGCGGCAAAAAGCTCGCTTCGACGCGCGTAGGGATCAGTTGAAGCGTTCGTTCTGTGGCGCGACCACATATCAAACGGGGCAAGTACGCCCCCCGAATCTCCACGATTCGGTATCTCCAAGGAGGGAGAACCATGGGACTCGTAATCAACACTAATGTTCAGTCGATCAACGCACAGCGAAATCTGATCAGTACGCAGGACACGCTCTCGACCAGCCTGGCCAGGTTGTCGTCGGGTATGCGGATTACCGCAGCCAAGGACGACGCCGCCGGGTTGGCGATTAGTGAAAAACTGCGCGCGCAGATCCGCGGGTTGGCCCAAGCCGAGCGAAATGCCAATGACGGTATTTCCTTGGTGCAAACCGCTGAGGGCGCGCTGAATGAGGTTTCCGGTGCTTTGATCAGGATGAGAGAGCTCGCCGTGCAAGCGGCCAGCGGCACGTTGGGAAATGAGGAGCGGGGATATCTGAACGATGAGTTCGATGCCCTGATCGCAGAGATTGATCGTATCGCCGATGTGACCGAGTTCAACGGCACGGCGCTGCTCGACGGAACCGCCTCCGCCGGGATCACCTTCCAGGTGGGTCTCGATGACGTGAGCGCGGACACCATCTCCGCCTCGATTGTCGACACCCATGCCAGCGCCATCGGCAGTGGCACGGGGCTCGCTGCCCAGTCGATTTCGTCGGCCACCGGTGCCGGGGATTCACTGGCGGTGATCGATGATGCGATTCAAGACATCTCCGGTGTTCGCGGCGATCTCGGTGCAGCTCAGAACCGGCTTTCCATCACGGTCAACAACCTGGCGACCCAACGGGAGAATCTCTCAGCCGCCAACAGCCGTATCCGCGACGTCGACGTGGCGCGGGAAACGGTGAATATGACGAGGAGTCAGATCTTGATGCAAGCCGGTGTGGCCGTGTTGGCGCAGGCAGATCAGTTGCCGGCCATGGCAGTGAACCGGAAGTAGTAGTGGGTGACGATCTCGGCCATGGACATCACCGGGATGGACCGGATCCGGTCGGGCTGGAAACCCATGACCGGCACGCGGCCGGCGCCG
>JANQET010000340.1 GCA_028278265.1 Myxococcota bacterium | reverse complement strand
CTGAACCGGAAAGACGAGGACGGCACCTGGATGGGGGGAGACCGAAGCGGTACTGTCACCGGCTAAGGTTACTGCGTGAGCATCCACCTATTTTGTCGCCACCACACAATTGAACATTGATGATCCAAATTTTCTGTTATGGATATCAATACCGTTTGAAAAACCGGCATTCAGCAAAAGCGTTTCGACTGCGGATGTCGAGTACAAATTGAAAATGTCATCATCCAGTTTTCTCTGCTTCAATTGCTCGATATCCTCGAACCCTACTACGAATTTTCCGTTTGGCTTGAGAATATCTGCAATTTTCCTTGCCGTAATATTGGGCGCGCTCCAAAAATAAATAGTGTTCACGGTGCAGACGGTATCATAGTGTTCTGTTTCCAGTTGCAGATGATTAAAATCTCCCAGTAGGAGCCTCACCTTGCCGTTTTCGATGTGGATTCTATTTCGTTTTTCTGCGATTGCTACCATGGACTCTGAAAAGTCAACGCCCTCTATGAGCCCATGCTCAATTTGTCTTGCCAACCTGTTGATCAGCTTCCCGGTACCAAAACCAATTTCGAAGACCAGGTCATTTTCTTTTGCTGGAATCAGCTCACCCACAAATTTATTCAACTTTGCATTGCCAATATCAAAGACAGCAGACATCAGTACTCGCCCAAAAATTCCGCTCGGTTTTCTTGCTTGCTCAGAAAAAAAGGTCGAAAAGCTCATCGTCTGCATATTCCCCTGATTTTGTTGTTTATTACGCGCGTTCAACTGTTCGCCCCTGAGATCCCGTTTGCTTCTACCAACGGCAACATCGCGCGCCGATCTCGGTCCCCCAAACCGTTGGCGCGTCAACCAGGCTCAAATTGAATATTCCAGCTTCTGCACCGACATCCGTGCCGCCACCGCGAAGTGCGGCCGGGGGAAAGTAGGTATCCATATTGGCCTGATTTTGGGCAACGGACACGTTGTAGATACCGTCTCCGCCAAACAGGAGATGTGCTATCTCCGTCGTGTCGTAGTCGCCGGCACCCCACCAGTCCGCCGCCCACTCCCACGCGTTTCCGATCATATCCTCGGCACCCCACATCGATACGCAGGAGGTCTCTCCGCCGGGCTCGCTCCCCGCTTGACCTGTCTTGCGCAGCGGCGGCTCGATGTTGCACTGGGTGCCGATATTGGGATACGCCGGATCGTGCGTCCCCGCTGCCGCTGCTTGCCACTGGGCATTGGTGCAGAGCGATTTTCCGGCTGCCGCACAACTCTGCTGGGCCTGAAACCAGTTCATGTGTGTCGTTACCGGAACGTCGGGTAGTGAACATGCGTAAGACTTGGTCGTCCAATTCCCCGTGTCCGGCATCGGCCAATCGTCGGAGTCGACACCGATCTGCGAGCCGGTACACTCGGCGGTCGGCCACACCGAGATTTCGTACTTGTCCACCCAAAAATCACCTACCTTGATCATTTCATCCAGCCGGCTGCTCCCCACCGCTTTTTGGCACAACACGTAGGTGGTCACTGCCCCATTGCGCGAATAGCCGGGCGGACATTCGGGCAGCCAATAGCTCGCCCGCACCGTTAGCGTTTCCACCTCAGTTGCCCCGAGCGCCACCGTGCCGGTGATCGCTGCACCGCCGGTGATCGCCAGATTCCCGTTAACCACCAAATTTTGATCATCGGGAACGGTGCAACTCGATCCGTTGCAATCAAGCCCCTCTCCGGGCTCACCCGGATCACCGGGGTCCCCTTTTTCACCCTGGAGAATGTATACTTGGGCCTCAGCTTTGCCGGCAGTATTGGCAAGTGTCAAAGTGAACGCGCCGGAGACGAGCGCCAAAGGTAGCATGAGTGCTCGTTGCATCTCTGTTCCTCCCTGCTCAAAGAACAACCCGTCGGCATTGGTGAACTCTGCTGTACCGCCTTGCGTCTGGGTTAGCTTAAATTGGGTGACTGTGTCGAGTTGCTCGCCGCTGACGATCCAGCGATTGCGGAATCGATGCTCAGCGAGGACCGGGTCTGCAATACCGTCGAGCACACCGTGTGTATCGACGATCGCCCGTTGTGTCCCATCGCCATCGATGCTGATGATAGTCGGCGGCTGATCGTCTGTGGTATCGCTATCCGCGTCGCCGTCGGTGTCCGCGTCGCCGTCGGTGTCCGAATCGATGTCAGCATCGGTGTCCGTGTCAGCGTCCGCATCACCGTCGGAATCGGTGTCCGTATCAGCATCGGCTGCTGCCTCGGTGGATCCTGCATCTCGATACTCCAACGGACTGAGGGGCCAGCATCCACTGGTGGTCGCAGCAAAAACCACGAGGGAAAATAGCGGATAGCTTAGTTGAGGGTGTTGGCAAAACAGGCGCATCTACGTACTCGTTATAAAAATAAAGAAGAGTAAGATTAACAGAGAATTTGCTGCAGGACAATGACGATAGACATTTTGGCCCAACGGTGGTTGACGGTTGACCGAAAACTTGAGATTTTCATCGTTCGGTGGATAGCGCGTGGTGCAACGAGAATGGAAGCAAAACAACTGATGACTGCAATTGGAGTGGGTTTCCTAGCACTCACGCTCAGCCGTGCTGCGACAGCGCTCGATCACGATGGCGCGATAACCGCTGACACGACCTGGTACGCCGCGGACAATCCCCACGTACTGACCGGCGACGTGCAGGTCGACGACGGGGTCACCCTGACCCTGGAGCCCGGTGTCATCGTGGAGGGCGCCGCCGGTGGTCCCCATGCCGAACTGATCGTCGTCGGCACACTCAACGCGGTGGGTACGACCGACTCGCCGATCGTTTTTCGCGGCTCTGCTTCTAGTAGCGCCGGCGATTGGAGGGGACTGCGCTTTGAAACCACCGCGCAGGCGACGATTCAACACACACGGGTGCACCACGCGGACTTTCCGCTGATTTTTTACACACCCGTAGCGACCAACTTCACCTTTGATAACTTGATGATCGACTCGTTCGCTAGCTACGGGGTCTGCAACAATTACGGGTCGCTCGATCTCGTCGGTGTGGTGATCGATTGCGAAGGGTCGGCAAGTCGCGGGGTGAGTGCCTATCAGGGAAATCTGATCATCCGCGATTCTTGGATTCACGACTGCTCTGACGGGATATACGCCATGGACACCGGTGTCACGATCGACCATTCGATACTGTCCAACAACGACCACAACGGCGTCTACCTCGGCGACAATGCCTCTGCAACCCGGACTTTGGACGTCGGATATACCACATTCCACAACAACGGGATGGCCCTCCGGACAAACCGCACCAGCTCCAGCTACCCCATCACCGTGAATGTGGATCGCAGTCTCTTTTTTGAGAACGGTTATCTGCTGTACGATCAAAGCGCCTATGACGTCGATTTCAACCGATTCGTGGAGAACGTTTGGGCGGGCTCGGGTCAGTTTTCAGGTGTCGTCCCCACCACCAACACGAGCAACCTCAACTACAATCCGTTGCTGGTCGATCCAGCCGGCGGTAACTTTGCACCGACCAGCCGCTCACCGGCTCGGTACTTCGCCCCGGATGACCCGGCGCAAACCGTCGGCGCGGTCCCCTATGCGGGCGATCCAACCGGTGCCGGGGTTCACGGTTTTTGGTACGAGAACTACACCTTTACCATCGATTCAGTCACTGACGTGGCCGGCGATATCGTCATCGCCCCGGGGTACACGGTCACGTTTCAACCCGGCGCGCGTTTTGAGATCGCCACCGGCGATCTGATGACCGGCGGGCTCGACGAGACAAAAGTCGAAATCAGAGTTGAGGGCACGCTCGAGGCGGACGGTACCAATTCCAATCCCGTGGAGTTCACCGCAGCGGCCGATACGCCGGCGCCGGGGGATTGGTATGGCATCGTCATCCCCGGCCACGCCGAGGCGTTCAACGTGGCGCAGGTCGATCTCCGATACGCGTACCATGGTATTTCTCTGTACGACAATGATCATGTGGTGGCCGGCTCGCGGATTCACAGCTGTCTTCGTGCGGGTATTTTTGTCGAGGGGGGCACACCCTGGCTCGAACAGCTCGAGATTTATGACAACGGTACCGGCATCCATGCCGTCGACGTGCTCGATCTCGATATTGAAGCGACCAACGTTTATGACAACGCCGGCGATGGTCTGCGCCTTGTCCGCTCCAACGTGACCTACACCACTGGACTGGTCTACGACAACGGGGAAGAGGGCATCTCGGTTCAGAAAAACAACTCGGGGACGAGTACGATCACTCTCAATCATCTGACCGTCGACAGCAACGCGCACAATGGGATCGAGTTGTACCGTTCGGACAGCTCCTACCACATCACTCTCAATCTCAATAATTGCTCAGTGACCCACAACGGTGCCCGCGGCGTTTACGATCGCAGCTCCTCTGACGCCACATTCAGTTGCAACCACTCCAACGCCTGGGGCAATCCCAGCGGCAACTACTCGGGCACCGCGCCGGTGAGTGCCACTTGCGTTCAATGGAATCCGCTCTATGCGGATCTGGACGATCGGGACTACGGCTTGACACTCTGGTCGCCGAATCGGGCCTTGGGTTACGGGGGCACCTACATCGGCGCGCTGAATTATTCCGGGGCGATGGGGCCCTACATCATGGGCTTTTTGTGGGACGGGTACACCTTCACCGAGGCGGGATCGCCTTACACCGTGCTGGGCGATCTCTACGTGCCCGACGGAGCGACAGTGGCGTTTGAGCCGGGCGCTGAGCTCCGCGTGGTGCCGAACATCGACGGCATGCAGGGGGGCCTCCACCCCTCAAGTGCTGAGATTCGCTTTTTGGCCGGATCAGTGGCCCAATTTCCCGGTGACGGCGATCCGGTTGTGCTCACCCTCGACAGCCTGGCACCAGCGTCCGGCAATTGGATGGGCCTTCGGTTTGATGACGGGGGCGCCTCGATCATCGACAATATTGAAATCGAGTATGCAAAAAATGGCCTCTATCTGGATGGACCGAGCGCTCCAGCGGTGGAGGATGCGCTGATTCTGTATAGTGCCGAAGCGGGCATCTATGCCGTCGATGTGACCGCCGCGCCAACCGTGGATGTGCTGGCCACTCGGGTGATCGGTAACGGCAGCGGAACCGGGGTACACCTGGTTCGC
>JANQET010000303.1 GCA_028278265.1 Myxococcota bacterium | reverse complement strand
TGTGTGAGCTTTTCCTCTTCCTCGCCACTCATCTGCCACAAAACGACTCCACCGAAGGCCAGTACGATAGCTGCGATGATGATAATTTTCTTCACTGTTCAGTCTCTTTCATTTGGTGTTCACTGCCGTCTGTCGGCCAGTATACTGAACACCGCAACTCAGTGGTAGTCCCAAACAGCAGCGAAGCCCTTTGCCAAACACTTCGCCAAATTGTCTTGCGACTTCTTGTGCAGAACTACCTACACAATGCGTGCCAATCAGTATCTGGAAAAAAAGCCGGCATTTCGCCGGCTCAGTTGTGGATAAATAGTCAAACCGCGGCGAAATCGCCTCACTTTCGCCGGCGAAGGGGTATTCGTCACTGTTTTCGCCGCCGGAGTTTTACGACAAAGGAACCCCTTCCACGGGACTCGAGCCCGCCAAAAAACCGGCAGGGCTCAGATTTACTTCGACTTTACAAGACCGGCACGGTCCTATCGCAGTGTCCCTCTCTCCAAAAGTCTAACGACCGCGGTGTCGAGTTACTCCCAAATCAGGCTCCCGGTTCGCACGCGCTCGACCTGTAATCCAAAACGAGTTCTTGCCCACTTTACCGCCTTTTGGATGATATCTACACGCCGCTTCCCTTGCGACTGAGGATTCGCGAAGATCCGTGATTTGAAACTCTACCTCGATGTTGCAAACCGGCGTCGCCGATGCCACCGCATCTGAGAGACTGGCACACCATCAGCTGCCCTATTTGAATTTCAAGACAAGTTGCAGTAAGGGGCCTGCACAATCGTCATGAAAATCCTACTCAGCCGATGGGGTCGTTTCCGATGCAATTGCCGGCCACGCCGGTATGCACCATCGAGAGATGCGATACTCCTCGTTCAACAGCAGCGCCCCGTTAGCCTCCTCCGGCCACACCCCACAGCAGCCGGTGAGCACCACGCTGACATCAAACTCAAAGTCCACATTAAGTAAAATGCGTGCCACTGCAAAAGGTTCAAAAATTTCTAGTCTGAGCTAGTTCTGGCTAGGGGAGCCCGAGGATTTTGAATAGATCCGGGCCGGCGTGCAACCAACGGTCTTTGCTCAGCTCCTCTACCCACTTGGCTTTTATCTGGGGATTGACCTGGACCCGGGTATCCCCCCAGTACCCTTTGAGACATCCGGGTTGTCCAGCATTGAATCCTTCCCGGCAGTTCCACATTTGTTGGATGTCCCACAGTGAATTGATGTAAATCACTGCCCTGATCACGTCGGCATTGGCATAGATGTATTCGAAATAGGGGTGGTACCACTCCTGCCAGATTTGCTCTGGCGTCCTCGGTTGGACCTCCTTTTTGGTGATCACGCTGCGGGTCAGTGCGGCATTGTCGTAGCCCTGGTTGGCGGATTCAGCGACCATCACCGGCTTGTTTCGCGAGCGGGCAAAGGCGAGCAGACTGTCCCGAATAGTGTTGGGGTCGGGCGGCGCACCTTCGTGATACCCCTGGTCGGTGAGAAAGAGGGAAAAGCCGATCCAGTCGACCACCTCGTCGCCGGGATACCACTTTTCCCAATCCGTGTTGTCGAACGGCCAGGTGGCCGATTGCCAAACCGAGGCGACATTGTCTGCGCCGAGGGCGCGAAGACGCTCGACGATGCGAACAAACGCTTTCTTGTGCGGCTCCGGTTGAAAACAATTCCAATACCCGTCGAACTCATAGCCGATACGCAGGTACACCGGCCGGTCGAGCGCCTTGAAGTAGCCGCCCATTTCATCGATGAGCTCGTCGTATTTGCCGGCGTTGATATCGTCGAGATATCTCGTGGAGCAGCCATGGACGTCTTCGTCGGCGATGTACAGCGCGACCACCAGCGAAGAGTGAGGGAATTCCCGCATCAAGATGGGCGCGCTTTGGGAGTTAGCTGTGCCGGTAACTTTGGCATCATCGTCTTCGCCGCGGGTCAGTCCGCCCAACGGGGGAAACGGTGACAGCTCGTTGACGACCATGTTGGCGTACACCGTCACCCCGCCGGGTTGCGGCTCGGGGAGAGCTTCGTTGTATTCACGAATCGACTCCAAGTCCTGGCCGATAATAAACAGGATCTTGTCATCCGGAGGAACCAGTTTCGGCTCAATCGACACGGGCGGACCGGGCGAGTCGGGCAAGGCAGCGCCGACCGGAGCAGCACCACAGCCCGACAATCCCACGGTCAGGGCAATTACCGAAATCCAACCGACGACGTTGTTGTTGATTTTTGAATTCAATGTCCTCATTTCACCACCCTTCGAATGAGCCGGATCGCCCGGCGTTTCGCTACCACAGCATGATTCGGATTGCTGCATGTTATACGGCCAATGCATGAAACGAAATTTGGTTCAAAAAATCGCGTGTTCCTGCGACGCGAGAAATCGATTCAGCGCGAACCGCGATCGTGGAAAACTGACTCTCCAGCCGTAACTGACCGACAGAACCTCTAATCAATGGCCATGGGAGGGGGATGCGCGGTGGGATAGCGATTGCTCAATGTACCGGACTCGAATATAATCGACAGTTATGAATTGGGGAGCTGACAACCGCGCGATTCCTTATGTCTACGGATTGATTCATGCGGCGGTGGATGCCACGACGGTATCGGTTTTTTTTGCGGCGATGGCGGTCCATCAGGTGACTCCGGGTCGGGTGTACGGGTTGGTGATCGCGTACAATCTGCTCGCCTTTGCCGGCCAAGCTTTGTGGGGGTATTTGACGGATAAATTTCAAATTCCCCGCGGCGCGACTGCCGCCGGCATTGGGTTGGCTGCTCTGGCAGTAGTGGCATTGCCCGTTAATCCGGTGCTGGTGGTTATCCTGGCCGGTACCGGCAATGCGATGTTTCACGTGGGTGGGGGTACCGTCTGTTTATGGGTGGAAAAGGGGCGCAGTGCACCTCCGGGCATATTTGTCGCCCCGGGATCGCTGGGATTGGCAATTGGACTATGGATGGGCCGCGCCGAAACATTTCTGCTGTGGCCGCTCTTGGTCGCCATGGGGGTGTGCCTTGCCGTGGTCGTGCTGTACCGCATTCCCAAGGTGCGGGCCTATCGCGAACCGGCCATCAGACCATCTGTGGCATACCTCCCGTTGATCGTCGGCGTACTGCTGTTTACGGTCGCCGTCCGCTCGTTTGTAGGGCTCTCCAGTGTCTATGAACTGCCCAAGTTACCGATCATCTCAATGGGGTTGGTGACCGCCGCGTTGCTGGGCAAAGGGTTGGGCGGGGTGTTGTCCGATCGTTTCGGTTGGATCCCCATCAGTGTAGGGGCGTTGCTTGTTTCTGCCCCGATGGTGGCCTTTGGCAGTGGCGAGCCATGGGTTTTGTTGGTGGGTCTGTGTATCTTTCAACTCACCATGCCGGTCACTCTTGCTGCATTGGCGGCGCTGCTCCCGGGTAGGCCTGGCTTGTCCTTCGGCGCAGCATGCGTGGCGTATGTATTGGGGGTGCTGCTGACCTTTGGCAGCGCGATTAAATCTTACTATGTCTCGTGGAATTTTTTGATCCTGATTCTGTTGACATCAGCGGCGCTCTATTGGGCATTGAGTGCGATGAGAAGAGCTGATGTACCAATGGTATTTGATTCAAAACCAGTAGATCAAAATCAGGGACACCCCGAGGCTCGCGGCATTAGCCACGAATCCGGCCAGATAGGATAGGGTCCAGCTGGTGGGGCGGGTCAGGGCGTAGAACACAGCCCCCTCGATGGCGAGGACCAGCAATTCACCGGTCACCACGAACAGCACGTAGCGCTTCACCACGAGTGGCCAGACAAACCACAACAGCGGATGGGTAGTGGCCGAGCAGACAGCGCCGGCCAAACAACCGGTCCAAACGGGGACCCGCTTTCTCGAGACTGCGACATAGAGCGGCAACTCGACAACAAGGGTCAATAAAAAAGACGCCGGCCAAAAGTTGAGCACCAGCTCGACAACCCACTCAACCGTCATGAGTTAAAACAACCCGTCATGTGTTCAACCCCATTTTTTATCGTCAGTAATAATGCCAAGCGCTTCATCATAAGTTTCCTTTGTCTACATGGTACTCGATGAACAATGCATTTGCGAGTCTTAACCCCAGTGTTGGAAAAAAAGGCGGTTGAACTTACAGGATTTTAACCTAGACTAATGGTATTGCTGAAGGAGAGGGCACAATGGCACAGCTGGTGAGTTGGAACGAAAAGATGACTGTTTCAGTCAAAGAGATCGATGATCAGCACAAGGAGCTCATCCGCCTGATCAACGAACTACACACGGCGATGAAGGAACGCAGGGTCAAAACCGTGCTGTCGTCGATACTGGACGGACTGGTGGACTATACCCGCAAACACTTTGCCCTCGAAGAGCGCTATTTTTCCATGTTCAACTACCCCCAAACTGCCACACACTGCAAGGAGCACCGGGCATTTGTCGAAAAAGTGGCCGAGTTTCAGCAAGACTTTGCCGACGAACGGGTATTGATCTCGATTGACATCATGAATTTCCTGAGACAATGGCTGGTCGGCCACATCATGAAAGACGATCAGGCGTATGTCCCCTGTTTCAAGGACAACGGACTTTCCCAATAATGACTCTCAATCGCTGTAAGAAGCCCAACCGGTCAGGAGCTGAGCCGGACGTGTCAGTTACCGTCGCAGCCGTTCCAGACGCCCCACAGCCAATCATCGGCCGCCTCATCATACTCGTCGCCACAGTTGGAATCTGAGCTACCGCCTGAGCTGTAGTTGACGTTGCTGCATTGATCGTGATCCATACAGTCCTGGGTCCAGGCTTTGGCAACTGCCCACCAGCTGCCGCAACCCGGGCCGCATCTGCCCATACACTCATACCCGGGACGAGCCGTGCTGTTGACCTTTACTGAGTCCTGATGGTGACCACTTCGGTCATCGTAGCGGGCGGTGACCCACGTTCCCTTTCTGATACACCTAATGCCGTCGTCCCCCCGGTTGGTCGAACCGTCTGCAGTACCGATTTCAACTTGGCGTCGTCCATACACGTAGCCCTGGGGTGCTTGCGCCCAGTAGCTCAAGAGTTGAACCAAGCTGATCTCATGGCTGGCCGGAGCGTCATCTGAAAATGTTTCTTCCAATTCGTTGGAGAGCGACTGCAATAGCTCCTTTTGCTGCGATGAGAGGACATTGTGATGGCCATCCAATAACAATGTCCCATTGATGACGTTGATCTCGGCTACCAATTTGGTCTCTTCAATTCCCACTTCGAGTGATTCGGTGCCGGCCCGATCGGTGGTTGAGTTGAATGAGACCGAAGTGTCATGAGTGAGGTAAATGCCACTCGCCCCGTCATCAGCGCGTTTGTCGAGCACCAGCCCCACTTCTGCCGGTTCACATCCCGAGATATTTACCACAACTGCAATGACAACAATGAGATTGAATAGGTGTTTCATGGTATCCCTCCAATTTTAGACCTGTCCCATTTTATTCAACTCAATTGACCGTTACAACCGGTAATTGGAGCAATGGTGATTGTTTGTAGAAAAAACAAGATACAAATGCGAAAAATACACATCGTCATTGAGGTCTATTTGCACATCTTTTTGAAATTCGCTGCTCCCCGTCCAGCACTTTTTAATTATTTAGCTCTCATTAAAAATCCACCGGTAACAGCAGCTCAGTTAGGTTGCATCGAGCCCCTGACTAGAATCCGCTGCAGGACAAGTGTTTTGCCCATCATCGGCATCTCAATCACTTCCATCCCACCGTTTTGATCGGCAATGGCAGACATGATCAGATTTCCCATGCGGATGGTGAGGTTGCCGATCTCTCCTTCCACTGTCAGGTCGTACTCTACGTCGATGGTGGTGGAAGGATCCCCATTGGGCGAATAAGATTCCACCGTGATCGTCTCAGCTTTACCATGCTTAACCAACTCGCCAATCCGGCGATAGGTGTACACGTCACTGGGCAGGCCTTTGGACGATCTGGTAGTGAACTCCCCGGCTACCTCTTTCTTCTTGAATTTACCCGAGTAAGCGTACTTCTTCTTTTTGATCCGTTCGAGGGTCAACTCCGCTGACAGCGCAGCATTTTCCGACCTGAACCACACCCCTTTGGTCACAATTCCCTTCCTGTCGGAATGGACGACCGATGCGCTATCATCGGCTAAGAGCGCTGATGAGGAACGGGGAATAAGCATCGAACTGGTTTTGAGATGGGTGACCTTCCCCGCCTCCCCTGCGGTGATCGTCTCCTTGGCAAATCCGATCGGTTGATCGCCGATTTTTGCGGCCCAGATTTGGACGTGATCCGCAGGAACCGTTTGCTTCCCATCGGTGCGTTGATAGCTTTTAAAAAGGCCGAGTACCACTCGGCGGAATGCTGCCTGGTATCCCAGTTCATCGTGGGTGCAAACCGTTGAAAAATTGGAATGCGGAAAAACGGCGAGCTTGAAGCTGCCCATAAGGGAGTTCCCTCCTCTATCGATGGTGTACAGACCGAGAATCAGCAGCACCGGTGTTTCATCGGCGAGCACAACATCTGTGATCCCTATTTGTTTGAAGTTCACCGAATTTGAGGCCGCTTTGAAATAGGCTTGGGCAGCGGACGCGGCGTCAATCGTCTCATCATATACAAAGCAAGCAGCAGGGGACTCGGTTCCCAGAGGTATGGTAAAAGTCGTGAATCCCTCGCTGACGGCGGATTCAACCGGACCGGCCGCTTCAACCGAAGCCTTCCACTTGCCGGAAGGATCCATCAGCTCTGTTTTGGACAACGGGTTGAACTCTCGGGCCGCCAGGGCGGAAACGTCCAATTGCTCGGTTGGGGTACCGGCTTCCATCGAATCGGAGGCGGTTGTCGCCACCCCGGTGGGCGAGGAGCCGCCGCATCCCACGCCCCATGGACAGCTCAATGGGATCGCCGCCATCAGAACCAAAAAGAAACGGTTTGCATAATTTGGCATTTAGTACCTCTTAAAATGGGTTGGGCGCTATTGGCGGGATCCATTTGATAAAATTCATTTTCGCCGAGCTTAACGGCAACCCAGAAAAACGCAAGTATTGCCATGTCGGGGAGCGGTAGCATTGGAGAAGATTTGGGGAACAACTGGCGGTGAATTGGACTTGAAAAACAATTGAAAATACCCCACTATCGATTAATGAGTGAGCGCACACTCATGGGGGAAATGACCTGGAATACAAGGCGAAAAATTAATGTTGTCCGAGCTGGAGAGTGCAATTTGAGTCAGGCCTTAGATCCGGCGCGACTTGCAAATTCTCGTAACGGTCTCAGCAGGGCGGGTTGGTTCCTGCTCCCGCTGTCGGTTCTTTTCGTTTTCTCAGTCCTGCCATTGTCGGGTATTGCTCAGGAACAGGCCAAAAAGTCCTCAGTCGATGGGCCAGATTCAACAAGCGTCGAGTCGTCGACCGGTGAGGGTGATAGTAAACAGATCATCCTCCATATCGATCATTTACTGGCCGGAAAATATGGGCCAGTGGGCATCTTCTATCAAATCAATCCCCAGTTTCGCTGGTACTTTTTTCCCAAGACCGACAACATCATCCTCAAAGAGGCCCATTTCGCCGCTGGCCCGACCGTGGCCATTACCCCGGCCTTTGTGTACTACGGGCCGTCCCTGACCATCGCGCCCCTGACCATCCTGAGTATTCGAGCTGAGTTCACCCATTACATCTTCGGTCTCGCCGGCAAGAGACTGGGGCTGCTCGACTACAATCCACCGCGGGGCCAATACAGCAACTATGATTACGGCTTTCGCAACGAGCACGGCGCCGAGATGGGTCACGTCACGGCCGATGCCTGGGCCTTCTTTTTGAAACCCACGCTCAAGCTTCAGTTGGGCCCCATTGTACTCGTGCACCTGGGCAACTTCATGTTTCTTCATCCCACCAATTTCAAGGGGATGTTCTACGGCGACATACCAGACCTGATCCTCACCCACAACAGCTGGTGCCTGATCAACGATACGATATTGCTCTACGAGATCGCCAAGACGGCTGAGCAGGGATGGGGGTTATACGCAGGCCTGGTCAATCACATGACGTTTGTTATCGATGACCACTCAACCCCCGGATTTGAAGACACCTATCGCTGGAAGGTCGGTCCCATGCTGGCCTGGACCATTGCGGACAAATGGGGTGACTATTGGGTCGAAAAGCCGTCCGTTGTATTTCAAGCCCATTATGTCATCAAAGATCCCATCGATGATGACCACAAACGCGTGGTCACCGGGTTGTTGGTCTTTGCATTTTCCACGAATTGGCAGATTAAATAGATGACCGGCCCAAAACATCGTGGCATCGGACTGAGTCGAACAGTGAAAAGTTCGTCGTTCTCGGCGTTAGATCTTGTTGCGGGATAGGACGGGGAGTTACTTGATCGGTTTGAACTTGACGTTATCCGGTCCGGTCTCACCGGCCGGGACCAGTTTTACGGCCATACCGATCTCCGCCTCTTCGGGGCTGGCGACGTCGAGGGTTCCGATTACCGAGCCGACAGTACCCGGATATGCGACCTGAACGATCACGCGGGGCTCATCCAAGGGATGTCCACTGCGATCTTCGTACACGGCGGTGTAGCCGATGACCATTCCGTTGGCCGAATCGACCTCGACCGCATCCTTCTGCGGATCCATTCGGGCCATCGAATCCTCGGCAAACGTGGTGGGCGGGAGGTACACCTCGCCGGTCTCTTCGCATCGGGTGCCGCTCAGTTTGCCCTTGGCCAGATCCCCATAGAACTTCTCGCCCGCGAGACCGGCCGTGTAGCGGTAAAACAGCGGAATCTTGCCCGGGAAGGCCTTACCCGACGCCACGTCGAGTTCGGTCGGTTTCACCCGCACAGGCTTGAGATCCTTGTCCTCGCCGGCCTTCATCGGACGGAAATACATGCAGTCCAGGATGTTGCCGGTCCGCTCGGCCTCGGGTTTCCAGACCGCTTTGACCTTCATGTCGACTTTGACATCCTTGGGATCGACCTCTCCCAGTTTGTGGATCAGGCCCATGTCCTCGCCCGCCCCATCGATCTCGATGACGGCGAAGATGTTGACCTTGCCGTCCGGCAGGAACGAGGAGTCCCAGTGGATGTTGGACAGGGTGAAAGTCTTAACCGTACCCGTATCCGGCATATCGTAGTAGTCGGTGACCTCGCGCAGGTTGCACACCTCGCAGAAGGCCCTGGCCGGAATCATCATTCGGCCGCAGTGGGCGCAGTGGCTGGCGCGGATTTTGCCCGCTTTCAAGCCGTCGAGGTAGGTGGTCAAGGCGAAGCCGTTGTCCCAGGCATAGCGGAAATCCGGACGGTCTTCCACGTGGCGGACGTCGGAGGCGTCCTTGAGCGGCGTACCGGCCAGATCCTCGGTCTTCATCTTGGTCCAACGGGTATTGCGGTTGGGCATCGCCCCCTCGGAGCCCATCACCACCACGGTGCCCACCTGCATCAAATCGCCCCAGGCCTGCGCAATGCCGCGGTGTGCGTTCTTGGACACCTGGCGCTCGCCGGCCTGTCCGGAGAGCTGGAAGTATAGCTCGGCGATCTTCATCAGACCGGTCGCGGCAATCGGATTGCCCACACCCAATGCACCGCCGGACGGACACATCGGGTGGGTACCATTTCTGGCGAATTGACCTGAGTTGAGCAGCTCCCGGGTCTGGCGTCCGCTCTTGTCCTGGAGCAGCGCGTTCATGTGGTGCAGCGCCTTGTAGTCGAACGGATCGTAGGGCTCCCAAACATCGATCTCTTCCCCAGGCTTGGTGATGCCGGCCATGCGGTAGGCATCTGCCGCGGCCATGGCCACGTAGTTGGGGAAGGCCAGGTCGCGGGTGTTCCAGTACGCGGTGTCGAGCCTGAACCCGACGCCGTCGATGAACACCGGCGCCTTGCAGTGGGTGCGGGCGATGTGCTCGTTGGAGAGAACGATGGCACACGCGGCGTCAGACGTCGGCGAGATGTCGAGGCGCTTGACCGGCCAAGAGAGCACCGGAGAGTCCATCACGTCTTTGACGGTGATCTCCTTGGCGATTTGGGCGGCCGGATGATTCAGCGCGTTTTTCTTGCACAGCACCGATACCTGGGCAATTTCTTCTTCGCTGTAGCCGTACTTGGCCATGAAGCGGCACATCTCAATCGAGAAGATGTGAATCAGGGTCAGCTCGAGGGGTTGCTCAGTGGTGTGATCGAAGATGCTCAGGAACGCGCCCGCCGGGTGGGGACTGCAAGGGGACATCTTCTCCTCGGTCACCACGAGGCAGTTCTTGAATTTGCCCGAGGCCACGTGCATCCAGCCGTGAATCGGACTCATGATGCCGGTGCCACCGCCCACGTAGTGACGCAGGTAGGGCTTACGGGTCGCCCCGCAGCCGGCGATTAGATTCTCAGAGTTCATGTGAATGCCGTCGAACGCGTCCGGAGCCGTGCCGAGGCACACCGAATCGATGTCGTCCATTGTCAGCCCGGCGTCGTCCAATGCCATCTGCACCGCGGCTGCGGCCAGCTCGCCCGGAGTCTCTTGGGCCCGACGGACAAAGCGGGTCATACCAGCGCCGATCACAGCCACGCGATTGCCCATATGCTTGCTCGTCATACTGTCCTCCTTTCCGCGTCCACGACGACCACTGCGCACGTGTCCGTGGGCAAGCCTCGCCAGGCCTGAACACCGATTCGCTTGGGATTCTTAATCTGGTGTGCGCCTGCTTCGCCGCGCAGTTGTTGGACGGCATCGTAGAACCGGGCGCCCCCGTTGGCTTCGAAGAGGTCCCCCATGGCCAGGGAACCACCATCCGGATTTACCGTGTTGAATGAATCGTCGATGTAGCGCATCGCGTCGAGGTGCATCAGTTGCCGGTGGGCAAAGAGATCCGAAACGTAGACCCCGTCCAGCTCCTCGGAGGGATCCGTGATGCCCGCTTCTTTGTAGGCCATCTCGGCGGCAATTTCTGTTGCCTCTGAAATCGCCAGGTCACGGCGCTCGACAACCGAATTGCCCGAAGCCCAGCCCGTGCCCGAGATGAACACCGGCTTGCGCGCCTTGGGCAGTGCCACATCCTCGGCGGCAACCACGACCGCGATGGCTGCGTCTGCCGGGCGAGCGACCATCGGCTCGGTCACCGGGTCGGCGATGGGGCGCGCGCTCAAGACGTCGCTCGGGGCGAGGTGGTTCGCGAACGGGGCGAGGGGATTTCCGATGGCCCGCTCTTTGTTCATGGCGACGATTTGTGCCACGTCCTCCTCGGAATATCCCGAACCGGCCAGGAACTGTTGCATTTCCAGTCCGGCGAGATACTTCGGCGATACGCCGAGTCGGTTCCAGATTGGGTCGAACGCGAAACGAAGAACCTCTTCCTTGGAGAGAATATTGCTCGCCTTGCTGTATGCCTCCACCACGAGCATTTTGTACTGCCCGGTTTGGATCTGCATTACGGCCGAACCCAGCCCTTGGAGGAAATCCCCGGGCACCGTGTAGACCGATTTGCGCTGAACACCTAGCTGGTCAGGCACATATTCGTCTGCGATCGCGTATCCGGACACGAAGTCCTCTTCACACGACACCGCACCATCGAGCTCCCAAGCCTCAATGCCGGCGTCAGCATACGCCATCGACGCGGCACGGGCGATCAGCTCCCGATACGAAACCCCTCCCGACATGGGGAAGGAGCCGCAGAACCCGACTCCCATAACGACTACATTCATTGGGCCTCCTTTCATAATGGCGAAGCCTCCACGGCCACACCACCGTTTTTTCAACTCACTGGAAGCAGTACCGTATACCACCGACGAAAGATGGAGAATGACAAATATCAGCAAGCTCGATTGCCCGGTGATCCATTGCAACCAGCGGCACATCTAAAGACAGAGAAGAGAATCAAGATAAAAATGGCATATATGGCGACAATATCAATCTCAGATATTCTCTGGTCACCGGCAGCGACCACCCCTGGCCGTCGAGGCGAACTGCCAAATTTATCGCCGTTGTGGTATTAGCGAGCTTGAGGATACCAAATTGGAGCTGCAAGACAGACTATTAGAGAACTTTGAACCCGGATGCATCGAACCCGATTACGGTCATTCACGGCTCAAATTCTTTGGCAAGCAGAACTGCCGCTTGACGCACGACGAATGGGCCCGCTACACACTAGAGTCCGATCTCAAGCTGAACGGCTCAAATTACGGCCAACGGTTCAAATCCAAGTACTTCGATGCGACCTTCAACTTTTGCCTGGCCCACGACGGTCGGTTGATCGCAACGCTGGGCTTTGAAGTCGATGGCGACGCTATTGTAATTTGGCAGATCCAAGGGAGGAAGGGGGAGGGGAAACCGCTGGAACCAATAAAGTGGGCTCGAGCTTTGGTTCGTTACTGCGTGGAATGGGCCGCCGAAAATGAAGTGCGAGAGCTCTACATCGTCTCTGTCGACCACAACACTTGGGCAGCCAAACACGGCCACCTCGATCCGGCGCGCGGCAAGCTGATCTACGACGTCACCGCCAAACGAAGTGGCTTCCGTCGAACCGCCGACGGGTATTATCGCTTGATACTCTAGCACGACGTATTCCTGAACTTCGATCGCGTCAACTGTAGAGCGATTGCCAGAGGGGTGAGACGAACAGGCCCACGCCGTAGCTCAGTCCATTGGCTAGGGCGGAGGCCATCAATCCGCGGATGAAATTGGTCGGTTCGGCGGCAACGCCGTAGGCCAGCCCTTCGCCGAAAGTGGCAAACGATTCCCCAACGATTAGATAACTCAAATAGGATGAGGTGATCAGGGGCACGATGAAGTGCATTAGCCAGTGCGTCATTGCAGTGGCGACAAGACAGCTGAGGGCCAGCCGTTTCCACTGGCTCCGAAACAACAGCATGACGACCGGAAGCTCCAGCACAAGGGTTACCCCCAGTGCGAGGAGATACCCCGCATCAACGGACCTCATCTATCGGCGCCAGTAAATCATCAGCAACGAAATCAGAAACACCAGCCCGTTCAAGCTCAGTACCGACATCGCCCCTGGCGTAACCACCGAGCAAGCGCCGTTGTCAACTTGACAGGATTCACCGTTTTCCTTGCCCTCCCAAGGAAGTGGCTGATTGTAATGCACTACACCGGAATTGTCCGGGTTCAGTTCGCATTCGTCGAACTCCACACCGTTGGCGGTTTGGTCGGCCACGGTGATCTCCGCGTAATAATCGATTTCACCGTCACACACGGCTTCATCGCAGGTAAACGGTTGGGTCAACCCGTAACGATAGGTTCCCGGGGCCACGCACTCGTCCTGGTAGCAGCCGTCAGGACCATCGCAAAAAGAACTGAGTTGGACCAACTCATCGGTTTCCACATTCTGCCGCACCACCGGTCGAAACGGGCAGTCCGTACCCACGCACACCTCTACGGTGTAGCTGTTCTCTTTCTGGTACAACCGATAATAGGCACCGTCGTCACAGTCGGCCCGAGCCCAATAGGTGTTAGCGAAAGTGCCAACCATCCAAGCGAGAAAAAAAAATAAGCGTCGCATTCTATTTTCCTTTCTGACGTCTGTGCATCCCAAACACTGTTCTGTTTCTAGGCAATGCACCAATCATGCCAACCGCGATGATAACGATGCCGCGCCTGGCATATCTGTCCAACAAAACGAACATTGCAGCTGCTGCAATTCGTGAACGATTTGTAAGATAATTCAGTTTCAAATAACGCGCCGTTGTTGAACGAGTCCGGGCAGACATCCTCTGTGTTCGAATTTCAATCGCAGCTCGATCGGGTCGTGGTATTCCCTGACCCCTTCGACTTCAGGACAGTACCGCCACCTTGCAGCAGCATTCACAGCTGCCTGTTCGAATACACCTGGGGGATCTGAACCGACGACCTGGATATGCGCGACATAGCCGTTGCTGTCGATGAGCAGCTCCAATTCGACATACCCTTTGAGACACGACTCGACAGCCTTTGCCGGAAACCTGGGCGCCACCGTCTTAATGGGCCTACCGGGGAAGGGCCGATCCCCACACTTCTGCGCAATGAGCTTCTGCTGCCGTCCGGCACACCCGATCATCATCGAGAGACCGATCAAGGACACCATCACAAAAACCACCAATCGCCGAATTAAATTTATGAACATTGACATTCTCCATCGTAGGCCAAACCAAGTCACGAATATCCGGTCACGCATCATGACGTCTTCATGACGTTACGACGAAAGCAAGAAAAAACCATGCCAGGGAGACGCCTGAAATCCGTTTCTGTAAACGGTATCGTAGATGTTGAGAATATCTAATATTCTCCACGCGACGGGCAATCAAAGAACATCGGAAACTGATTCAAAAGTGATCCACGGCGTGTGAATAATGAATTTAAAAGTAACAATGTTACGTAGCAACCTTCGGATGGGTGGTCGCAGAATTCGATACGATAGAGGCAACGCTTTCTTGGTGAAAAAATAACAATGATATCCTAAATTGCACCTAGCAAAATCATCCAGACGTCAGAGAGCGCCCGATCGCACAAACCGAGGCTACTCAGCGCCGAGAGGTCAGCGGCGAAAAACGCCCAACGATATCTTTTGTTACAAATTCACAGGTATAGGTGTAACATATCGAGACCATGCGTCAGATGATCCTTTTTGCATTTTGTGCGCTTGCCGGGCTGCTTTGTCAATGCGCGTTCTCCATGCCCGGAGAGTCGTACACTCCGACGGCGTATGCTTCCGCGTCGGCCGCTGATTCGGAACAAAACCACCGACGAGACGACACGACAGGACCGAGTGCTATTGTGGAAGAAAACCTTGCGGCAAACCTCAAGACACACGTCGTAACGCTCGCTGAACAGATCGGGGAGCGACACGTGCCGGACCGGGACATCGAGCTGGAACAAGCGGCGGACTACATCGAGCGAACGCTGCGCCGAACGAACCTTCAAGTGCGCTCAATGCCGTTCGAGGTTCGCGCCGGAATGGTGCGCAACATCGAGGGGATCAAACCGGGGGGCCGTCTCGCTGACGAGATTATTGTTATCGGTGCCCACTACGATAGCGCTCCGGGGACACCCGGGGCTAACGACAATGGGAGCGGTGTCGCCGTACTGCTGGAATTGGCTCGGATGGTTCAGCATCGGTCATTCGATCGCACCGTGCGGTTCGTCGCCTTTGTGAACGAGGAACCGCCATACTTCCACACGGACAACATGGGCAGTTGGCAATACGCTCAGGAGTGTCGCCGAAAAGAATTGAACGTGGTCGCCATGCTCGCTCTGGAGACTGTCGGCTACTACTCGGATCAGCCCGGCAGCCAACAATACCCGCCCCTGTTGCGGGCGATGTACCCGGATGTGGGCAATTTCGTCGCCTTTGTGGGTAATCTGGGATCCAAGTGGTTGGTCAAACGATGCGTCAAAACCTTCAGAGACACCACGGCATTTCCCAGCGAGGGGGCCGCCCTGCCCGGTTGGCTCACCGGTGTCGACTGGTCAGACCATTGGTCCTTCTGGGAAGCGGGCTACGACGGCATCATGGTGACCGACACGGCGATCTT
Source organism: Myxococcota bacterium (assembly GCA_028278265.1). GTDB lineage: Bacteria > Myxococcota_A > Polyangia > JAAYKL01 > JAAYKL01 > JANQET01. The sequence goes on along the minus strand of JANQET010000303.1, from coordinate 6,810 downwards.
TCGATATCCCCACTACCATGAACCCGAGGACACTCCCGACAAAATCGACTTCACTCGTACCGCCCTCGTCACACAAGGGATCCTCCAAGTCCTGCAAGACCTGGCGACCAATCCCCTTTAGCCCCCATCCGGTTTGCCATCCCTTCCCCGGTTTGTTACCTTCTCGCCATGAACGGTCGCCCCCCTGGTATTGAGCCGGATTGGATTCCTCTCGAATTCATCGTCCGTCCCGAGCATGCGGGCTGGCGCGCGGATCTGTTCATCGCCAATCAGATTCCCCGGCTGTCGCGAACCAAGGTGCAAAAAATCCTTCGCCGCGCGGCTTTTGATGACCAGGGCCGTCCGGTCAAACCCAATCGCTGCCTGTTCGAGGGGGAGATCATCACCCTGTACCGCCGTCCCCCCGAAGAACCGGACACCCCACGGCACTTCGGCATTCTATTCGAAGATGAGTGGATCCTGGCGATCGACAAACCGGCGGGGTTACCGGTCCATCCCACGGCCCGTTATTTTCGCAACACCCTCACCGGTCTGCTTCAGGAGCGATACGGCGACGACAAACCCACGCTGGCCCATCGGTTGGACAGCGAGACATCCGGGGTCCTGCTCTGTGCCAAGAGTCGCGAGGCAGAGCGTGCGCTCAAGGTGATGTTCGCCGATCGTAAGATTCAAAAAGAGTACCTCGCCGTGGTGTTGGGCATTCCCGATCCCCCGAGCGGCCGCATCGAAGTCCCCCTCGGGCCGGATCGGGCGTCGCCGATAAGGGTCAAGATGGCCCATGACCCCCAAGGCTTGCCCTCGCTCACCGAGTACCAAGTCGTCCGTACGGATGGCACCCGAGCGCTGGTCAGCTGCCGTCCTCGCACCGGGCGGCAACACCAAATCCGGGCCCACCTGGCCCATCTGGGCCATCCGATCGTGGGCGACAAAATGTACGGCCCCGACGCGTCTGTCTTTCTCGACTACGTCGAGCACGGTCCCACCGAAGAGGTACTGGCCCGCGCCGGTTACTGGCGTCAAGCCCTTCACGCAGCGGCGATTCGATTCACCCACCCGATGACCGAGCAGGCGATGCACATCGCAAGCCCCTTGCCCGAGGAGATCGCCACCTTACTCAAGGTGGACACCACCACAGGATAAACAGATGGGCACACCATTTCCCTACGACCTACTCCGTCCGGACGCACCAACCCAGTCGACCTTCACTATTGCGGAAACGCGCTGTCAGGCCAAACTGGACCAAAACGAGAACCCGTTCGAGCTGCCGACATCGATCAAACGGGTCATCTTGGATCGATTGGCCGCTCAGGAGTGGCGCTCCTACCCGCAACCAAAGGTCTACCGCGAGATTAAAACGCGCTTCGCCGAGGCGATCGGTCTACCCGCCGAGCAGATCATTCTCACCGCCGGCGGAGACCAATTGATCCTGCTGGCCTATTGGGCCGCCGGGGGCCAGGGCCGGACAGCGCGAATCTTCGAACCGACCTACCCCATCTTTGCCGCTTACGGCAGGGTGACCCGGACCGCCGTCGATCAGGTGGTGCTCGGCCCGGATTTCGATATTGGGGCGCACGGCCCGGGCGACCCGGTCGATCTGTTGATGCTGGTCAGCCCCAACAACCCCACGGGTACCGGCCCGGATCGTCACTTCATCCAGACCGCTCTCGGGCGCCGCCAGCTGGTCTTCCTCGATGAGGCCTACGCCGAGTATGCCGGACAATCCCAAATTGATCTCGTCGCCGACCACCCCCACCTGCTGATCGCCCGCTCCCTGTCCAAGTCGCTCCTCGCCGGCATCCGCCTGGGCTACGGGGTCGGTCATCCCGCACTGATCCAGGTACTCGAACGACTGATCTTCGCTCCCTATCATCTCAACGCGCTGCACTTGGCCGTGGCGGCCGAGTATGGCCAAATCAAGCCCCACCTCCAGGAGATGATCGAGCAGGTGATTGCCGAACGTTCGCGAGTCGAGATTCGACTCCGGCAATTAGGGCTGCGCACCTGGCCCAGCCGGGGAAATTTCCTGCTCTTCGAAGTGAAAAATGCAGCCCGCACGTACGACCATCTTCTCCAGCAGGGAGTCCGCCTGCGCAACGTCTCCACCATGCCCGGCTTGACCGAGCATTTGCGGGTCACCATCGGCACCGCACAGGAGAACGATTGGTTCCTCGAAGCATTGGCAACGGGCGTTTAACCGTTGTCCGCGAGCTGTCGGTAAAAATCGACGACCCGGTCGAAATCGCCGTAGGTGCGGTCCAGATAGTGCAGCGATATTTCCCAGGGGGTGAGAAACAGGGCCGGCCCCATGGTGCCCAGCTCCTCTAGGACAGCCTGGCGTTTTTCAGCCGCATGGGGCTCCCCCAAGGCTTCGAGTGCCTGGATCAGTTTGAGCAGCAACCGTTTGTAGATGTCATCGCTTTTTTGATACGACGTGATAAAATTGTCGGCCATCAAACCGCCGCCGTTCATCTTGGCTTCCAACGCAATGAATTGTTCAATCTCTTGGGGGTTCAGCACACCCCGGTCGACCAACAAGTCAAAACTGGATTGTCGCGTGTGCTGATAAATGGTTTTCGACTCGGTGATACGCCCCTACCTCTCTACGTTTAGTGTAATTCCAAACTTTCTTTTGTCCATTTGACCACCCGGAGCGTCCCCCGGGTCGGTACCGTCGGCCCCGTTGATTTATCATTGCCAACGCCAAAAAATGCTGGCCCTAACGAAACCGACATTATAGAAGATCGATGTAGTGGGTTGAGTCCGATGAGCGCACAACGATTTGTCGATAAGCTCGATACGCAGATTCAAGGACAGGTGTTTGCCGATGTCGAAAAGACCGCTCGCTTTGCCCGCGATCAGAGTTTGTACCACATTCCTCCGGCTTGTGTGGTGATCCCTACAGATGGTGAAGATATAGCTCGAACCGTCACCCTGGCCCGGGAACAGAACCTGCCGGTCACCGTCCGCGGCGGCGGCTCAGGTACTGCCGGGGCCTGTTTGGGTGAGGGGGTGGTGATCCAGATTCCCCGCAAGGGATCCTTTCGCACCCTTCGCTTGGCCCACAACCACGCCACATCCCCCCGGGTCGAGTTGGGGGCCGGGGTGGTTCACGCCGATTTGCAGGCGTACCTTCAGCAACGGGGATTCTATCTGCCCGCCGACCCGTCGAGCGCCGAGATCTGCCTGCTCGGGGGCAACATCGCCACCAAGGCGTCGGGGCCCCACGCGCTCAAGCACGGTTCGATCGATCGCTATCTCACCGGATTGCGCTTCATCGATTTTAAGGGCCGACTCGTCGACACCACCGATGAATCAACCATTCCCCGTGAATTGCGCCAGGGACTCGACGAACTGCGGCAATCCCTTGTCACAGATCCGGATTCAGTCGCCACCCTGCAGCGCAAAGCCTCGCGCAAAATCGCCTGCGGCTACAATCTCTTCCCCCTACTCGGCGATCGGCCGACGGGCGAGTTGGTCACTCAGCTCCTCGTGGGCAGCGTGGGTACGTTGGGAGTGATCACCGATGCCACCGTGCGCCTCGAACCGTTCGTCGAGGGTCGGGCCACCGTGACCCTGTGGTTCGAAAACCTGCACGATGCAGGAGAGGCTGTGCAACACATTCGCCAGCTGGGGGTGGCGGCGATTGAGTTGATCAGCCGGGAGACCATCGCCCTGGCCGGTGAGCGCGGGCATTTCTCGGACCGGCGGTTGACCCGGCCGGGTCACCTCCTCATCGTCGAGCTGGAAGGTGCCGAGCGGTTCGATCAGATAGCGGGTATCAAATCGATCGCCAACGACTACCCCTTGAGTGCTCCCCCGGACGCGCTGACCGAAGAGGCCGATCAGGCCCGTCTCTGGTCCAGCCGCAAACGGTTGTTGCCGGCGATTTTCCGCTATCGGCCGTCCCTTCGCGCCCTGTCTGTGGTCAACGACGTGGGAGTGACGGTGGAGCGACTGGCCGACTTCATCGTCGAGGTGCAGCGCATTTTCACCCGCTTCGAGCTCAAGGCGGCAATCTATGGCCACGCGGGCAGCGGCAACCTGCACTTGCGTCCCCTGTTCGACATTCGCGCCCCCCACCTCACCGAGCTGATCCGACGGTTGGCCGACGAGGTGTATCAGACCGTGCTGTGTTTCGATGGGACGATCACTGCGGAACACGGCATGGGACGGCTGCGCTCTCCCTACTTGAAAGCGGAATGGGGCGATTCGATCACCAGCTACATGAAACGAGTCAAACAGCTGTTCGATCCGGACGGCGTGTTCAATTCTGCGGCGATGTTTTCCAATCGTCCTATCACTGACAACATGGCCCTGCTCCAGGAGGTACCCGATTGATAAGAAACAACGAGAACACATTTCAGTGGACGACCCACGGCAAGGCGTGGGACTGGCTGGCCACCTCCATCAACCAATTGACCACCGCCAACAGCGCCCTCGACCAGATCGCCGTCCGCGCCCTTAAACGAGGCGGCATCCAGCTGATCGATTTGGTGGATCACCTGACCCTCGATCGACGGGATATCGCACCGGACGAGCTGCAAGGTTTGGGATTTTCCGAGCAGACCGAAGGGGAGCGCTCAGTGTGGCGCCATCGGGGGGCCAGCTTGCCGCCGGTGCTGTACAAGGAGGGTTCCCGCGAGTTAAAAAGCGTGGCCCTGCGGGTTGATCGCATCGAGGAATTCCTCCAGAGCCACCGCCTGTCCAAAAAGATCGACGGCTCCCCGTTCAGTCGGTTGCGCCGGTGTATCGTCGCCACGCAAAACGACACCCGGTTCACCATCGTCGAACGTCACGGGGATGGGCACATCTACTCACCGACCCATGAGTCGTCCCAGAATCTGCGCGACTACATGGTCACCTTGAACGCCTGGTCCACTCGACCCCGGGAGGTGGACGATCCCGCAGAAGCAATGCAGTCCCTCTGCGAATTGGCCTCCCGGCAAATCGAACGGGTTGGTGTGGACCTGGCGGCCGAGCTGTTCTTCGAAGCGGAACGGCGCTATTTCTGCATCCGGAATCGGGCAGCCCAGCTCCAACGGAACCGTCAGGACGAACTGGGATTGGGATGGTCCAATCACGATCACCACACGTTTCGCAGCTCCCGGGAGCTGTTTGCCGACTTGATCACCTTCTTCACCGCCCTCGGGTTTACCCCCCGGGAAAAGTTCTATGCCGGCACCGAAGCGGGCTGGGGCGCTCAAGTGGTCGAAAACAGCGCCATCGGCATCACCCTGTTTCTGGATGTGGATCTCGGACCAGAGGAGCTGGCGATTGATTTTCAACAACAGGGATTGGGCTCGGCCGATCGGTTGGGCACCATCGGCTTGTGGTGCGCCCTGCACGGCGACTCGCTGTTCGGTGCGGGACTACACCACCTGGCTGTGCTCGCCGATTTCGACCGCTTGACCGAGAGTCTGGCCGAGCGGGCTGTACCGGTGATGGCCCCCTTTAGCACCCTGCCCTATCTGAAACAGGCGTTCACCGAAGGGGAGATCTGGCGGGTCAACGAGCGCCGCATCGCCGATTTGTTGAGAAGGGATCACCTCTCCGGCACGACGGCAGAGCGATTTGTCGAACAGGGGGTAGTGGGCAGCCACCTGGAGATCATCCAACGGTCCCAAGGCTTCAAGGGGTTCGAACAAAAAAAGGTCTCCTCGATCATCGCCAAAACCGATCCCAGCCGCTATGGACGGGAATAGCTAGTTCCGGTGCTAGGCCAGAGCCTCCTCCCTGAGCCCACCCAGAGCCCCCTCCCCATCCCTCCCCCGGTGAACGATTGGACATTGGGGGAGGGCGTCAGATTTATCGGTTCGCTCCTGTTTACAACCGATTATTCCGGTTCCCTCCCCCACCGGGGGAGGGCCAGGGAAGGGCCAGGGAGGGGCTCTTACCCAACAATGTTGAGACACAATTAACCAGACGTACTCGGCTGACGATGGAGTTGGTGCTTTTCCAGTTTCTTGTACAGGCCGGCCCGACTGATCCCCAACCGCTTGGCCGCCAGGGTGGCGTTGCCGCCGCACTGTTCCAGGGTTTGCGCGATGATCGCCCGCTCGAAATGATCGACCCGGTCTTTGAGCGCGCCGGTACCGGGCAGGGATTCCCGTCTCTTCGTTTTGTTGAGACGAGGGGAGAGATCCTCGAGTTGGAGCGGTTCTCCAGGCGTTGACATGACCAACATGCGTTGCACCTCGTTCTCCAATTCGCGCACATTTCCCGGCCATTGTGCGCTGATCAGCCGGTCCATCACATCACGGGAGAGCTTGGGGGGATCACCGGTGGCGTACTGTTTGACGAAATGATCGACGAGCAGGGGGATGTCTTCGGGCCGCTCGCCAAGGGGCGGAATATCGATGCGCACCACGTTCAACCGGTAAAAGAGATCTTCCCGAAACCGCCCGGCAGTGACCTCGAGGGCCATGTCCCGATTGGAGGCGCTGAGCACGCGAACGTCAGCGCTCTGCTGTTCGCTACCCCCGATGGGACAGAATGATCCATCCTGCAACACGCGCAGCAGGTGGGACTGCATCTCCGGATCCATATCGGTGACCTCATCGAGAAACAAGGTTCCCGTATCGGCCAGCCGGAACAGTCCGGGGCGATTGCGAACCGCTCCGGTGAACGCCCCTTTGACATGCCCGAACAGCTCGCTGGCCAGCAGATTGGTCGGCAGCGCGCCACAATTCACCGAGACAAACGGCTTGTCCCGTCGCTCGCTCGCCGCATGAATGGCCCGGGCGATCAACTCCTTTCCCGTGCCGGAGAGGCCGTAAATGTACACCAGCACATCGGTCAGGGCGATGCGGT
>JANQET010000278.1 GCA_028278265.1 Myxococcota bacterium | reverse complement strand
GGACGCGGACGCAGATGCAGATGCTGACGGGGATGCAGAGGGGGGACACGGCGGGGGCTTTTTCCACACTCTGTTGATGTTCTTCAATGTGGGTGAGATTCCGCTCATGGTCTTCGTCAGCTTTTTCGGGTTGAGCATGTGGGTCATCTCCCTGGTGGCCAATGTGATGCTGCACAATGAATCGCTGTTGATCGGCGCGGTGATCGCGGTTCCCAATGTGATCGTCAGCGCATTTTTGGCCAAGCTGTTCACCACCCCGATAAAAAAAGTGTTTCGCGCACTGGACAAGCAAACCGACATAGAACCGGATGATGAAGTGCTCGGGCGCCCCTGCGTGATCAAGACCAGTGAAGCCAACGAGACGTTCGGGCAGGCGGTGATCGAGACCGACGGCGCGCCCTTGACGCTCAATGTGATCACCCGGCCGGGACAGCGCTTCGAGCAGGGGCAGGAGGTCGTGGTCACCGACTACATCAAGAATAAAAATGTGTATATCGTAGAGACCCTTTGGGATTCGGAGGAGTAAGCCATGTGGACAACCATTTTTTCGACACCGTTTCTCGCCGCGTTTGATGACCTGGATCCGACCGTGGTCCTGGCCGCCGCGGCGGTGGTCGCCGCCATCGTGCTCTTTGGCATCTTTTCGATGCTGATCAAGTGTTACAAAAAAGTCGAACAGGGCACGGTGTTGATCCGCAACGGCCTGGGGGGAACCAAAGTGAGCTTCTCGGGCATGCTGGTGCTGCCGGTGATCCATCGCATGGAGCTGATGGACATCTCGGTCAAGCGGGTGGAAATCGATCGAATGGGCAAGAACGGATTGATCTGCAACGACAACATGCGCGCCGATGTCAAGGTGGCCTTCTTCGTTCAAGTTAACAAGACACCCCACGACACGCTCAAAGTGGCTCAGTCCCTGGGCTGTGCGCGGGCGTCGGATCCCCAAGCGCTGGTCGAGTTTTTTGACGCCAAGTTCTCCGAAGCGCTCAAAACCGTGGGCAAACAGTTCGAATTCGTCGAGCTGTACACCAACCGGCAACGGTTCAAAGAGGAGATCCTCAAGGTGATCGGTACCGATCTGAACGGCTACCTGCTCGACGATGCGGCGATCGACTACCTGGAACAAACCAACTTGGAGAATTTGGACAAGAACAACATTCTCGACTCGGACGGGATCAAGAAGATCACCGATCTGACCGCCAAGCAGGCGATCCTGGCCAACGCCATCGCCCGCGAAAAAGAAAAGACGATCAAGAAACAGGACGTGGAAACCCGCGAGGCGATCCTGGTCCTGGAGAAGCAGCAGGCCGAAGCCGAGCAGAAACAAAAGCGAGAAGTGCGGGAGATCACCGCGCACCAGGAGGCCGAAGCGTTCAAGGTGCAGCAAGAGGAACGGCTCAAGGCCGAGCGCTCCCGCATCGCCACTGACGAAGAGGTGGCGATTGCCGAAGAGAACAAGCTCCGCCAAGTGATCGTGGCGCAAAAGAACAAACAGCGCACCGAGGCGGTGGAGACCGAGCGCTTGGAAAAAGAGCGGGGTATTGAAGCGACCGAAAAAGAACGAGTGGTCGCTCTGGCGGCGATCGAAAAGGAAAAGGCCATCGAAGTTGAAAAACGCAACATTCAAGAGGTGATTCGCGAGCGGGTGGCGGTCGAGCGTTCGGTGGTGGAGCAAGAGGAGAAGATCAAGGACGCGCGGGAATTCGCCACCGCCGACAGGGCCAAACAGGTCGCCGTCACCCTCGCCGAAAAAGAGGGCGAAGAGGAGAAGATCAAGCTGATCAAAATCGCCGAGGCCAACAAGGCATCCGCCGAGCTGGAAGCCAAGGAGGTGGTAATCAAGGCCGAAGGGCAGCGGGCCGCGTCGGAGAAAGAGGCCGATGCGCGCAAAATCATGGCCGACGCCAGCGCCCAGGAAGAGGCGATCAAGGGCATGGGGGAAGCCCGTGCGCTGGACGCCAAATCCGAGTCCACTGAGAAGTTCGGCACCGCTGAGGCGACCGTGATTGAGCGCAAAGCCGTGGCCGAGGCCCGGGGTCTGGAGGCCAAGGCCCTGGCGGTGGAGAAACAGGGCAAAGCCGAGGCCGAGGTGATGCAGCAGAAATTCCACTCCGAAGCGGAGGGGATCAAGGAAAAGGCCGAGGCGATGAAGCTGTTCGACGGTGTGGGTCGGGAACACGAGGAGTTCAAGCTTCGGCTCAACAAAGACCTGGAAGTGGCCCTGGCCGAGATCAATATTCGCCAGGAAGTGGCCAAGGCCCAGGCCTCCCTGGTGGGCGAAGCGCTCAAGCAGGCCAACATCGACATCGTCGGTGGCGACGGATCGTTCTTCGATAAAATCGTCAACTCCGTGGCCGTGGGCAAGTCGGTCGATCGCACCGTGGGTTCGAGCCAGGTGCTGTCGGATGTCAAGAGCTCGCTGCTCAAACCGGGGGAGGAAAATCTGGCTGCAGAGCTGCGCAAGCTGGTGGGACAATTCGGCTTGACCGCCGGGGATCTGAAGAACCTGACCATCTCCGCGTTGCTGACCAAGGTCACGGCAATGACGGATGACGATGCTGTGTTGAAGAGCTTGGACCGCCTGACCGGTACGGCCAAGCAGCTCGGCGTGACCGGACAGCAGGCCGCCGCCCTGCTCGGCGTGACCCGGTCCTAGCGTTAAACTGGCGATAACCGAAGAGGAACGAGCGACCACCCATGGCTGAAAAGACCGAGCCCAATACCCCACCCGATGGGACACCGCCGACCGACGAGGCGCAGCTGGACGGAGGAACCTACGAGATTATCCGCAGCCGTCTGACCGCCCAGTCCAAAGTGCTGCAGGATAGGTTGGATCAACTGAACAAGGCCCGCAAGCAGGTGTTCGGCGCGATCGAGACCCAACTGCTGACGACCGAACGGGTCACCACGGACAACAACTGCATCTCCCAGGACATGGTCAGCGTGGGCAATGTGCTGCTCTTCAGCTACAACGTGCACCTGGGCCTGCGCACCGAGATCCAGCTGACGGACGTTTTTGCCACCTACACCTATGACAACCAGTCCTTTCACAAAATCGAGCTCACCCTGCTTGGGGACAAACGGTTCGAAGAGGATTTCAAAAATCTGTACCGCTACTACAAAGACACCCGGTTCTCCCACTTCAGCACCGTGGGCACCGCCCTGTTCATGGTCTTCGCTGTCGGTCGGGATACGGCAGACACCAAATCGTTCAAGTGGCTGTATGAAGAAGACGGCACCCTGACCTATGTGGACAATCGCAGCGACCACGATCTGAAACAACCCGCCCAGCACGAATTCGAGTGGACCCGGGCCACCCGGGACGACCACCGGGCCGGCGAGCATCCCCACATCTCCATCGAGGAGCGCATTTTCGTCGAGACCATCGGTGGGGATTTGACGATCAAAGTGGAGGACAACACCGACACCGGGGGCGGCATCTATGCCGAACCGGTGGAAGACCCGGATCAGACCCTCGACGACGCGGAGATTCGCTACGCCGTCGTTGGCAATTTGATCCTGCTGATGATCAAACCGTATCAGGAGCGGCGCTACCGCTATATTGTGTTCAACGAAAAAACCGGCCAGGCGCAACGCATCGACGCCATCGAGGATTCGTGCATCCTCCTGCCCGAGGATCACGGCATCATCTTTGCCAACGGCTACTACCTCCAAACCGGTGAGCTCAAACAGTTCGAGCAGGGATTGGAGGACATGCACTTTCAACGGCGGATCAAGTCCCCCAACGGGGAGGACACCCTCTTTGTGTTTTTCAATCGCAAAAGCGGGATGTACGTGCTGCTCTCCTACAACATGATCGAGCAGCAGGTGGCCCCCCCAATCATCTGCCACGGGTTTTCCATCTTCGAGAACGGGGAGCTGTTGTTCAATCGATCCCAAGACGAGCCGCAAAAACACCACGCGATCCAGATTTGGCAAACCCCTTACACCGGAGCGAACTTCGAGATCCCCGCTCAGGGGGAGAGCTACCTCTACAAGTTGGGCAACCGGGATATTGTGCACTGTATGGCCGCCTGCAGTCATGTGTCGACTCTGGTCAAAAAAGAGGAGGGGTACGCCAACATCTACGTTGACATCGTCAAAGAGGCGAGCGAGGTGCTGGACGCCTACTTTTGGCTCGATCGGGATGAGGTGTTCGACCTGAAATTCCCGCTCACCGGCATCGTCGATGCGGCTGGTGCTGCGATCGATGAGTTCGAAAAGGTCACCGAGCTCAAGCGGAGCACCCGCGCTCGCATCGATGAGGTGGCCACCGATGTTCGCACCATTCTCACCGACGTCAAGAGCCGGCGCTATGACACCATCGATGACTACGTCGAGCTACTGTCGGCCTTGCGGGGGGCGCGGGGGACGATCATCTCGTTGAAGGATTTGCGCTATGCAGATGTCGACGAAATCGATCATCTCGAACAACAGGTCACCGAGGAGACCGGTCGACTCGCCGCCCGCTCGGTTGACTTTCTGTTGAAAGACACCGCGCTCAGTCCCTACGAAAAAAGGGTGGACGCTCTCGGTCGAAACGTCGACACCTTGGGCAAGGTCACCGAAGCGACCGCTCTCCAGGAGGCAATCGGGAGCTGCGGCGCCGAGCTGGAGTTGCTGATCGACACGGTGAGCAACCTGAAGATTGAAGACACCACCCAACGCACGGCCATTGTCGAACGCATCTCCACCGTTTACGCCACATTGAACCAGGTGCGCTCTCGAACAAAGGCCAAGTTCGCCCAGCTGGCCGAGGCCGAGGGCACGGCGGAATTTGTCTCCCAGATGAAGCTGCTCGATCAGGCGGTGATCAACTACCTGGAGGTCAGTGACACACCGGAGAAGTGCGACACCTATTTGACCAAGATGACGATTCAGCTCAGCGAATTGGAGGGCAAGTTCTCCCAGTTCGATAAATTCATTCTCACCCTGGCCGAGAAGCGCGATGAGATCTACACTGCCTTTGAGTCCCGCAAACTGAAGCTGGTCGAGCAACGGAACAAACGCTCCGACGCCCTGCTCAAGAGTGCCGAGCGCATCCTTTCCGGGATGACCTCGCGGCTCGATCGCTTCGCGTCGGTGGACGAAATCAACGGTTACTTCGCCGCCGACCTGATGGTGGAGAAGGTGCGGGACATCATCACTGAGCTGCGGGGGATGGACGACGCAATCAAGGCCGATGACCTGCAGACCCGGCTCAAGACCCTGCAACAGGACACCCTGCGCCAGCTCACCGATCGCCAAGAGTTGTTCGTCGATGGACAAAATGTGCTCCAGTTCGGCCGCCACAAGTTTTCGGTGAACACCCAACCCCTGGGGCTGACCATTGTCGGCCGTCCGGACGGTCAGTACCTCCATCTCACCGGTACCGATTTTTTTGAAAAGATCACCGATCCGCGCATCGATGAGACCAAGCCGGTATGGGATCAACCGTTGATTTCAGAGAATGAGCACGTCTACCGGGGTGAGTATCTGGCGTACATGCTGTTGGCGTCGCAGCAGACCGGCGGCACCCCGGAGCTGCAAGCGGCCGATCCGGCGGGGTGGCAGCCCCTGGTTCAGCAGTTCATGGGGCCGCGCTATGCCGAAGGGTATGTCAAGGGGGTTCACGATCACGACGGGGCACTGATCGCCGACGCCCTGAGCAAAATGGAGCAGACCATCGGACTGCTGCGGTACAGCACCCGGGCCCGGGCGTTGGCGTTGGTCTTTTGGCACTGCTTCGCCGACCAGACGGCCAAGGCCCGCATCGAATCGAAGCTCACCGGTGTGGGGGCGATTAAACGCCTGTTCCAGCGCAGCGCCGAACAACAGCACTATGTCGACGAGCTCAGGTCGCTGATCGATAAGTTCATCGAAGATGATGGCCTGTTCGAGCCGTTTCTGGCCGACCAGGCGGCGGCCTATCTGTTCTGCGTGCTCACCGAGGAGAAGCACTGGGCGATCAGCCCGGATGCCGCGGGTCTCTTTCAGCGATTTCAGGGGCACCTCAATCGCCGGGGAGTGGGAAAGGATCTGCTCCGACCGATGGAGGCGTTGAAGAATGCCCAACCGGATGCCTATGTGCTGGTCAAGGATTGGGTCCGGGCGTTTGCCCGCGAAAACGACGATGAAGCGTTCCGGGAGTACCACGAGGAGGTCGCCGCGCTGCTGCTCTCGGGGATTTTCGACCGCCAACGGGTGGTCCATGCGACGGTGGTGACCGAGCTGAAAGGCCTGGTCGGTGATCACCCGCAAATCACCGAAGGCCGGTACCGCTTGGACTACAACGATTTCATGATTCGCCTGGCGCGGTTCGAGGCCGAGGTGGTGCCGCTGTTTGTCGCCCACCGGGAGTTGAAGAGCCGCATCATCGATGAAACCACCGCCGAGATGCGGTTGGACGAATTCAAGCCGCGCATCTTGAGCTCGTTTGTTCGCAACCGCCTGATCGACAAGGTCTACCTCCCATTGGTCGGGGACAACCTGGCCAAGCAAATAGGTGTGGTGGGCGAGAACACGCGCACCGACCGCATGGGCCTGTTGCTGATCATCTCTCCGCCGGGGTACGGCAAGACCACCTTGATGGAGTATGTCGCCAACCGGTTGGGGCTGATTTTCATGAAGATCAACGGCCCGGCGATTGGGCACCAGGTCACCTCCCTCGATCCCCAGGAGGCGCCCAACGCGGCGGCCCGGGAGGAGATGAAGAAACTCAGCCTGTCGTTCGAAATGAGCGACAATGTGATGATTTATCTCGACGACATCCAACACCTGAACCCGGAGTTCCTGCAGAAGTTCATCTCCCTGTGCGACGCCCAACGAAAGATCGAAGGGGTGTATCAGGGTCGCACGCGCACCTACGATCTGCGGGGACGCCGAGTGTGCGTGGTGATGGCTGGCAACCCCTATTCGGAGAGCGGGGAGGCCTTCAAAATCCCCGACATGCTGGCCAATCGAGCGGACACCTACAATCTGGGGGACATCATTGGCGATGATGTGGCCGTGTTCGAAATGAGCTACCTGGAGAACTCAATCACCTCCAGCCCGATTCTCGGCCAATTGGCGGCCAAACATTTTAAAGATGTGTATGGCATCATCGAGGCGGCCCAGAGGGGATCTCGCGAAGGGATCGACTTTGCCGGCAACTATGCCGGGGCTGAGCTCGCAGATTACATCTCGGTGATGGGTAAGCTGCTCCAGGTGCGGGACGTGATCCTCCGGGTCAACCAGGCGTACATCTATTCCGCTGCTCAGGCCGATGCCTACCGCACCGAGCCCCCGTTCAAGTTACAGGGATCCTATCGCAACATGAACCGCATCGCCGAGAAGGTGCTGCCGATTATGAACGACAAAGAGGTGGAGCTGCTCGTGCTGGACCACTATGCCCGCGAAGCGCAAACCTTGACCACCGGTGCCGAGGCCAACCTGCTCAAATTCAAGGAGATGACCGGCACCCTCTCCGAAACCGAGACAGAGCGCTGGGCAGAGATCAAAAAAACATTCAACCGCAATCAATTGACCGCCGGGACGGGGGACGATCGAATGGGCCAGGTGATCGCGCTGCTCAGCACCTTCGGTGACGGGCTGCGGTCGATCCAGGATACGATCGCCTCGAGCGCGACCCAGCTCTCCACCAAGGATCATCAAACCCGTCAGGACGTGGATCACGTCATCGAGCTATTGGCCAATCAGGCGCGCCTACTGGCCAACGCCCAATCGGCGATGGAGAGCAAGCCGCCGTCACCTTCTTCCCCGCCGCAACCCCCGTCGGGCTCACCTCCGTTTGCCAAAGCGATCGCCTCGCCCCATCCCGCTCCCAAGAAGAAGTAGGTGAAAGCGGTCGATGGTTCTGGTTGATTGCCGCCCGGTCAGTTCAACTCGAGTGGCAGCTCCGGGGTGAGCGGTCGATCGAACCGCAGTGGCAGACTGATCACGAAGCGGGCGCCGCGGTTCGGCCCATCGCTTTCGGCCCACATCTCGCCGCGCATCTCGCGCACATAGTTGAAACAGCTGTCGCTGTTCGGATCAAAGCGCCCCGGTCAGTCGGCTCGAACCATTGCCGTTCATCCGCCCCGCTCGGCAGCCATGTCGTGTACAAACCACTTCATTTACGAAAACGGTCGACCCGGCGTCGACTTAACGGTTGAAAAATCGATTACCGATATAAAATGTACAACGCTGTAGGAGTTTGCGGTTTCGGTGGGTTCGCACTAGACTATTTCTACAACCCTAAATTGGCAATTGGGAGGTCACCGTGAATCGTCTATTGAGTTGGTCCAGTGGGCTCGTCCTGGTCTTTGGTTTTGCGTGTTTCAGTGCGGCCTGCGGCGATGATGATGAGGAATCCGATGGGGGAACCGACGCCAGTGGGAGCGGGGATACGGACACGGATACCGACACGGACACGGATGCTGACACGGACGCCGATACCGATGCGGATTCAGACACCGATACAGACACCGACGCGGATGCCGATACCGATACCGATACCGATTCGGACACCGATACTGATGACGAAGGAGTGCCCGACGCCCCGATTGTGTTGCTTCCCCAGCAGGGTACAAATGTGGCCAGCCCGCTCCGAGTGGAGGGTCGCGGCGAGATTGGCACCACCGTTATCGTCGCCGTATTGAACGGCACCACCGAGATCGGCGGTCAGGTAGGCCAAGTGAACGAACAGGGACAATTCGTCGTCTCCGCTGCCTACACCGAGCCGGCGGACGGGACTGCGCTCACGGTTCAGGTATTCCTGAAGAATACGGCCGGCCTCTCCGCGCCCGCTGAGGTGCCGGTGGTTCACAATCCTCGAACGATCTCGGGGACGATCTCTCAGCATGGTGGGTCGACTTCGGGCACCGCGGTCTACGTGCGGCTCTACACCAGCCCGGCAGCGATCCTCGATCACCATCAAGAGCTGACATTGGTCGCCGTGGAAAACGAACAGTTTCCCCCAACCAGCTACAATTTCAGAGTCGGGGACGGAACGTACTACGTGCGGGCCTTCCGGGATGCCCACGGTCCCCACGGGTTGAACCCGGACCAGCGGCCGACCCTGCCCTTTGATCCCCAGGCGCCGGCGAGCTCGGCCATAGTGATCGATCAAAACGACGCGACCGAGGTCAACCTCGAGCTGATGGATCAGTGGGAGACGGATCATTTTTCGTCGTTCAACGTCTTCACCAGCCACGAGTCCGCCTTTCCCCGCCCACCGGAGTACGAGGATCCGCCCGGATCGGATAACTGGGTGGACGGTCTGGGACTCTGTGAAGGGTACTACCTGCGGTTGGAGACCGAAGGGCCGTCGGACGCCAACACCACGCCGCCGCGGGTCCTGCTGCCCAACGGTGAGGTAGCCGTACTACTCGATGACGGGGGATGCGGGCAGGTGGCCGACAACACCTCGATGAGTTACGACGAAGAGCCGTACGACGGCCGGTTTAGCTTGGGCTGGCCCGATCCGACCGCCCTCGACGCCGGGGAGTACGTGTTTTACTACCGGGAGATTTCGATGAACCTGATCCACATCGAAACCGATGGGGTGGACGAGATCATCAAGCTCTCCCGCAATGTGCCCCTGGTCTCACCGACCGGCGCCGTGGCCGCTCAGACCACCGCCATTCTGGATTGGGACGGGGTGGACAATGCCGGGACCTACCAGGTCTACATCAACGGCGACGATGGGTACTGGAATCAGAGCGGGCCTCTCACGGAGACCCTCTACCAGCCCAGCGATCCCCTGCCCGATGATCAAGCGATCAGCGTCACGGTTCAGGTGTACGATCAATTGTCGGCGTTGGACTGGGAGTACGATGCGGTGGCCGATGGAACGCGCAGCTACTTCATCACCGACAACGACGGGTCGAGCTCCATCACGGTCAGCGGCGACCTGATCAACAATTCGGGGGCCAGCGGGCCATATCACATTCGGGCCGGCGATCTGGAGCAGTGGAGTACGGAATCGAGTGTCATTCTTCCCGCCACCGCTACTACCTACTCACTGAAAATGCTGCGCAAGACCAGCGATGATTCGGTCTATGTTCTCGGGTTTATCGATGTGGACGGCTCGGGGGAGGATTCCCCCACCAACGAGATGTACCGACAGAGTGCCGATAAATTGAACGGCACGACCGATATTTCACAGGATCTCGTTTTTGTTCCGCCGATCGTGCTGGTTTCTCCGGAAGACGGGGCGACCGGTGTGGGCAATCAACCCACGCTGGTGTGGGAGGACTATACCGACGATGCACCTGATGTTCCCTGGTCCTACGTCGTGTTTCTATTTAACGAGGATCCCCAACCCCGCCAGGACGACTTCCCCGAGATTCTCTGGGCCCTGCCCGATGACGTGACCCAATTCGACATGGCCGCTGCGCCACAGCCCAACGATCGCTACGATGTGATCTACTTGGCCACCTGTTTGGAAACCGGCGGCACGTACGAGAACGGAGCATGTCAGGGGGGCTCCCCGGTGTCCAATCCGGTGAATCTCATCGCCTCGTCGAGGTGGAAGTGGGGTGTCGCCGTGTTCGAATGTGACTTCGACGATTTTGTCAACAATGTCGACGATGACGGCAACAACGTCGACGATTTCACCGACTGCGTGATCCCCGCGCTTGACGGCGATGGGTTTTACGCCATGTCCGTGGATTGGGAGTTCACCACCAACTGAGCGGTCAACCGGATTGTCTTGGTGCCGCGGTTTTGCTACCGTCTCCGGTCGAAGGAGAGGGCCACGCCATGAAAATATACACCCGAACCGGTGATCAGGGAACGACCTCCCTGGCGGACGGTACCCGGCTGCCCAAGGGATCAGCGCGAATCGAGGCGTACGGCACGGTGGACGAGGCCAACTCGTGGATCGGCGCGGCGCGATCATTTGTCGACGACGGGTTGCTCGACGGAATGTTGGCGTTCGTTCAACATCGGTTCTACAACTGTTCGTCAAACTTGGCCTCGTCGACGACCGAGGATCCGGCCCCGGTCGGTGTCGATCAGCGGGATATTGATTTTCTCGAGCGCGCGATCGATCAGCTGACGCACAAGAGCGGTAAGATTGAAGGGTTTATTTTACCCGGCGGCGGTCGCGCGGCGGGAATGCTGCACATCGCTCGGACGGTGTGCCGCCGCGCCGAACGGCGAATATGGACCCTGGCCGAGACCTCCCCTGTCGATTCAATGGTGGTCAAATTCGTCAATCGCGCCTCGGATCTGCTGTTCGCCGGCGCCCGCTATGCCAACATCGTCGAGGGGACCGGCGATGTGATGTGGCAAAAAGAGTTACCGCAGCCCTGAGCGCCCCTCGCACCCCTTAGACAGAATTTTTGCGACAGAAAATGCGGTGCACAACCCATTTGTGAACGCGAGGTGTTCAACGCGGGGTTGGACGATCGAGTAGGGGAGGAGTCGATGGAAAAGACATTGATTTCATTTGCAGTGATTATCGGAGTGGGATTCGGGTTGGGGCTGTCGGCCTGTAGCATCGTGGCATTGGACGACTCGGATTCCGATGGGAGCACCGACGCGGACGCGGACGGTGATGGGGACGGCGACGCCGATTCAGACGGGGATAGTGATAGCGATAGCGATGGGGATAGTGATGCGGATGGGGACACCGATACGGATGATCCCCTGGGTTGTCCTTCGAACGAACAGGTGATCGGATTAGAGCAACTGAAAATCCAGCCCGACCTTCTGATCCATGTAGTCGGAGATCAACCGCTCGATTTCAGTTGCAGTGGCCATCTCCAGGGATTGCCGGGTCAGCGCCTCCGCCTCCTCGCTGCTGATGTGGCGAATAATCGATCGCACCATGGGGATCGAGCCGGGGGCCATCGACAAGGTGCGCAGCCCCAGCCCGACCAGCAACGGAACCAGCAGCGGCTCCGAGGCCATTCCACCGCACATGCTCACCGGAATGTTGGCGTGGTTGGCCGCCTTGATCGTCGTGTCGATCGCCCGCAGCACAGACGGGTGAAACGGTGTATAGAGATAGGCCACCGAGTCGTTGCCCCGATCGATGGCCAGGGAATACTGAATCAAATCGTTGGTGCCGATGGAGAAGAAGTCCACCTCCTTGGCCAACATATCGGCGACGAAGATCGCCGAGGGAAGCTCGATCATACAGCCGACGCGGACCTCGCTCGGCACTTCGTCACCGAGCTCCTGGGCAGCTTGGTTGAGCAGGCTTTTGACCTGACGCAACTCGCCGACGCCGCTGATCATCGGAAACATGATGTGCAATGTGGCGTCTCGGGCCCCTCTTAGCAGGGCCTTGAGCTGGGTTTTGAAGATGGTGCGGTTCTTCAAGCCGAAGCGAATCGCCCGCAGCCCCAGGGCGGACTCCGCGTTTCTGCCGCCCGCTTGGGTGGGCAGCTTGTCCGCGCCGAGATCGAAGGTGCGAAAGACCACGGTCCGCGGGGCGAGGGTTTTAATCACCGTATTGTAAATGCGGCACTGTTCTTCCTCGGTGGGCAGTTCCCGCCGATCCAGGTAGAGAAACTCGGTTCGATACAGGCCAATGCCTTCGGCGCCATAGTCGATCGCCATCACCGCCTCACCGGGAAACTCGATATTGGCCAGCAGGCTCAGCTCCACGCCGTCGGTGGTGACGGCCGGTTCCTCGCGGGAGGCGTACAACCGTTTCTCGAGCTCCTCGTAGGCGGTCGCTTGGGAGCTGTAGTCGTCGATCGTCTCGTCATCGGGGCGGATAATCACCTCACCGTGACTGCCGTCGACAATCACGGTATCGCCGGCCTTGATCCGTTCGGCCAGGCGCTCTACTCCCACTACAGCTGGGATACCCAGTGCTTGTGCCATAATCGCTGTGTGGCTCGTGCGCGTCCCTACCTCAGTGGCAAAGCCGAGCACCGGCGTCTCAATCAGCTGGGTGGTCTCTACCGGGGAGAGGTTTTCGGCGATGATGATGCAGGGTTCCCCCTGGGCATCGATGATTTCGGTGACATGACCGAGCAGGTTGCGCAATACCCGGTTGCCCACGAAATCCACGTCCTGAGCGCGTTCCTTGAAATAGTCGTCTCCCAGATCGGCCAGAATCTGTTTGATCTCGTCAATTTTTTGTACCAGTGCCCACTCGGCATTGATCAACTCGTCACCGATCAGCGATACGGTCCCCTTGACGAGCAATTCGTCTTCGAGCATCAACAGGTGGGCCTCGAGGATCAGCGAATGGTCCCGGTGGGGTTCTCTGGTGTTGAAGATCGCCGTCTTAGCCGACTCGAGTTGGCGGCGGGACTCGTCGATGGCGGTCATCAAGCGGTTGACTTCGGGCTCGATGTCCTCAGCGGACAGGCGCATCTTGGGTATCTTGATCTTCTGCCGATCGACCACCCGGGCGGTGCCGATGGCGATGCCCGGAGAGGCGGCAATACCCCGTCTGCGAACTGTTCTCATTAACGCTCCTCACCAAACCGCTGGGCGACCAGCTGTTCCAGCGCTTCAATCGCCTGCTCAGCCCCTGGTCCCTCGGCTCGAATGGCAATCTGGGAATCCTTGATCGCGATCAAGGTCAGGATGCCCAAGATGCTCTTACCGTTGACCTCCTGGCCATCTTTTGACACGAACACATCCGCCTCGTACTGGGAAGCGGTCTGCACGAACAGGGTTGCCGCCCGCGCATGTAGGCCCAACTCGTTGACGATCGTGAGCGTCACTTCACTCATTTGGGTCATAAAAGTACCTCTAATGCCAATCCTGCTACCAACAACACGAGTACAATGAAAGCCCACGATGATTGCCAGAACCGCAAAAAGATCGCGGCCAGCAATCCAGACAGCCCAACGGCGACGATTGTCCACAAATGGCTGACGTCGCCAAAGGTCGCCACCTCCCAGGTCAGAATCACTCCTGCACCGGCGGCGGCGAGCTTTTTGAGCACCGACGTACGGGTCGGGCTGAGCCAACGTGCAGCGCGGGACAGCACTTCGGTTCCTTCGTGAAATCCGATCAGAACGCCGCCGAACCGCACGGCAAAATGCACTGTGTTGAACACCAGCAATAATGTCAAAATTCCCGCGATTGGTCCACCGACAATCGCGGCAAACGAGGCGACAACCGCGGTCAGCGGTACCAACGCACCGCGAAAGAAGGGATCGCCGAGAGCGGCCAGCGGGCCCATCGTGCTGCGAATGAATGTTCCGATCACCGCCTCTGGGTGTCGTTCCGCTTCGAGGCGAATCGCCGCCCCGGCGACGATACTGGCCACAAAGGGATGGGTATTGAACGGTTCCTTGTAGCGTTGTACCGCAAGTTTGAATTCACTGTCTGTGGGATAGAGTCGCTTGAGCGCCGGGACCATGCAATGGGCCAGCCCCACCGATTGCATCACACCGTCACACCAGGTGCTCTGCAGCAATCCCAGCCGCAGGCTGACTTGTAACAGCTCCCTTTTGCGAACATCGCTCATAGAAACACAATCCAGGTCAACACCATCGTCAGCCCTGCCCAGGCGATATACCGGTAACGGGCCAATGAGGTGATCATCACCGCCACCCCCACCGCCGGCACGACAATCGCGCCCACCGTTCCCCGTGAAGCCGGCACGCCGAACAGACGCTCCACACCGAACAGGACGACCATGGCTACACCCACGCCAACCGTGACCTCCACCACCCCCATGGCCAGCCAACGAATGATGGACCGATGGACCAGTGCGGCCAGCTCGGTGGCCGGGTTATCCTGTGTCCACGGAGAGGCCCGGCGTAGCCGCTCTCCATCGGACTTGGCAAACCGTCGCTCGATGAACCGGGCGCCGATGCCGGTACCGATGGCCAAGGCGATCACCAGACAACTCACGCCGCCGACGGGCAGTGGTGGCAAGCCGATCTTGGGAGCGATGACCAGTGAAGCGGCCGCGATGACGCCGGCGATTGCCCAATCCGCCCGCTGGCCGGAGAGGGTTGCAAAGAGCTGTAGCGAAATACCGATCCAACAGCCGGTCTCCACATTGTCCGCCACCAATCCCGCGACCAAGCATGTGGTCAGGGGTTGGACAATCGCCATCTGGCCCAGGCAATGGCGTTCGAGCACGAGAACACTGCCGGTGAGGACGACGATGGCAATCCAGATTACGGTCTCGACCACTGAAGCTCTCCTCGCGGATCAGCCTTGAGTGATAACACCTCATTGGGAAACGTCTGAATCTCTACGCGAATACCGTTTCGATTGAACTCGGCCAACGTCTTCATTTCCTGATCGGACAGGTACACCGAATCGGTGATGCGGGTGCGATTGCTCGCCGCGTGGACGTTGCCCAGGGTCAGTCGTTCGAAACGCATTCCGTGAGAGGTCGCTCGTACCGCATCCTCGATGTTGCACAAGAGGATCATCGTGGTCATCACATCTTGTTGTGCCACTGCAGCGGCCAGGCGGTTGACCGGAACCACTTCCAACTGAACGCCTCGGGGGACGGCCATGCTGTAGATGGCCAACAACGCTTCGTTGGTCGCCACATGATCGTCGGCCACCACCAGTCGCGTTATCTCCAGATGGGGAATCCAGAATTGAACCACCTGCCCGTGCAGCAATCGGTTGTCAATCCGAACATGTAACTGCTCATCCATTCTCGTTCCCTTGTGCGCGCGGAGTATTTTAATTCCTGTCGATACCATGGGTGCTATTTTCCACTCTCTCCCTTTTTAAGCAACTCACCGGCGATGAGAATGTAGCGCTTGCCGTACTCGCTTGCCGTCTTGGCCATCGAACTGAGATCTGTCGTCTCGGCGCGCAGCTCCAGCGCTTTGATCAGCACAGGAAGGCTGAACCCGGTCACGATCTCCACATTGGCGTTTTTCAATAGGGCACAGCTGATGTTGGTGGGTGTTCCTCCGAACATATCGGTGAGAATGAGGCTGCCGTCCCCGGTATCTGTGGCGGCGATCGCTTTTTTCAAGGCGGCCAGGATCCGTTCTCCACTGTCGCCCGGTTGAACGCTGACGACCGCCAATTGTTCGCCAATCGGAACGATCATCTCCGCCGCGTGTTTCATCCCCTCGCCCATGTTGCCGTGACAGCACATCACTATACCGATCATCTGCGCCCCTCTTTGTCAGTTTTAACCGTTGATATCGCGACCGCTTTTCGCAAGCTCACTGCTGGTTGACGAGGCGAGCGTCACTCCACTTCTCGATGGTCTAACCAGCTCTTTGACGAAATCGGATCCGATTCGTTTCGGGCCTTCCTCGACGCTCGATACAACTTCTCTTCCACCCGCTGTTGAAATTCAGCAGCCGAATGGTGTCCCATTATTTTAAGCAATTGGTTTCGCGCTGCAACCTCGACAATCGAGGTCAGCGATCGCCCCGGACGGACGGGAATCACCGCCTTGGGCAGCGGCACGCCGAGGACCTCGTGGGATTGTTCGGTGATTCCGAGCCGATCGTACTTTTTGTCCTGCGTCCACTCCTCGAACAGGATCACCAGCTCGATCTGTTTGGATTCGCGGATCGCGGCGATACCGAAGAGGTCTTTGACGTTGATGATGCCCAGGCCGCGGATCTCCATGTGGTGCCGGATCAACTCATCACCGGCCCCGATGATGGTCGACGGTGGTTTTTTGCTCACATCGACCACGTCATCGGCGACCAACCGGTGCCCTCGCATGATCAACTCCAGCGCACATTCGCTCTTTCCGATGCCGCTCTTTCCGATCAGCAGCACGCCGACGCCGAAAACGTCCACCAGCACCCCGTGAATCGAGCGCACCCGAGCCAGGCGGTTGGCCAGGAACTTATGGAGAGATTCGACGAAAATTGAGCTGCGTAGGCCGGTCAACAACAGGGTGACGTTGTTTTGGTCGGCTACGGCGATCAACTGGTCCGGAACGTCGGCACCGCGAGTGATCACCACCAGCGGTGGTGCACAGCCGAAGAGATGGCTCGCCGCCTTGCTTCGTTCATCGGGGGTGAGGGACCAGAGGTAGTCGATCTCGGTACGACCAATCACCTGCACCCGTCCGGGCCGAAACATCTCGGTGAATCCAGCCAGGGCCAATCCCGGCTTTTGAATGGATGCGCCCGTCACTCGCCGATCCAGTCCTCCCCGCCCGGCCAGGACCTCCAGTCCAAGCTCGACGCGCAGTGCTGAAATCAGCGATTTGATGTCCATTGGTTAGTACTTTCCGTCTTCCTCGCAAATGATGTCGTAGACGTCTTTCTCGGTTCGGGCTTCCAGTAGCCGACCCCGCACCACTGTGTCTTTAAGCAAGCGGGAGATTCTGGCCAGGGCGCGCAGGTGATCTCCGCTCGCGCTCAACGGGGCGAGCAGAGCGATGAAGATCGACACGGGTTGTCCGTCGACGGCGTCAAAGGGAACGCCAGCTTTGGCGATGCCCACGGCGACACAGATGGCCCCCAACCCGTCCTGCTTGCCGTGGGGTATGGCGACCCCATCACCAATGCCGGTGGTGGCCAACTGTTCGCGATCAGCGAGAATTTTGCTCACGGTATCGACATTCAGTTCCTGATGACCATTGGCGAGCATTTGGCTCAGTTCAGTGAGAACTGCCGATTTGCCGGTCGATTTAAGATCGATGCGGATCGATTCTAGAGGTAAGATATCCACTAATTTCATGATTAGGTATAGTCCTCGATGCAGCTCGCCAGCTGCGGGTAAAGATACTCACGTTCTATCGGCCGCGTCCGCACGGGAGCGACCGATCCGAATCGAGTGTATTTAAGAAATCGTCGTCCGGCTGGCGCGAGCCCTCCCCTTGGTCTTGTCGATTTGTCTTTCGATTTTGCCAATGACGTTATCTATAGACGTATACATGTCGTCGGTTTCATCATGACCTTTGTAGGTGTTTCCGTTCGAAATGATCGTGATGTCGCAAGCGTGAATATATCGTTCGACAGAGAGAACAACATTGGCTTCCACAGGTCCTTGGATAAATTTTTTCACCTTGGACACTTTTTCCCGGACCAGCTCTTTCATTGCTTCTGTGGGTTCCATGTGGCGGAACGTCAATGAAATTTGCATGGATTTACCTCCCTGGTGATAACCACCTTTTGGGGCCTACCGACCCACCGCCTTAATAGGCCTTCCAACTCGATCTGAATAAGAATTAAGGTTCAACAACACGGTTTTGACTGGCAACCTGTGTTCTCCTCAAAAGTACTTCTTGCGTTTTGACGAAGATAAAATACCGAGCATTTCTCGATATTTCGCCACTGTCCTTCTGGCAATTACAATGCCTTTTTGCCGGAGCGTCTCAACAATTTTCTGATCGCTGAGGGGATGCCGCCGATCTTCGGCATTGATGATGGCTCGAATTTGGTTTTTGACACTTTCTGACGCGATGTCATCTTCGCTGGTGCGGCGAATGGAAGAATTGAAAAAGTATTTCAGCTCAAAGATTCCTTGGGGTGTGTGCACGTATTTGTTGGTCGTCACGCGACTAATCGTCGACTCGTGCATGCTGACCGCCTCGGCCACATCCCGCAGAATCATTGGTTTTAAGTGGTTGACACCTTTTTCGAAGAAGTCCCGTTGCTTCTCCACCAGACATTCGGTGACTTTGACGATCGTTCGGCGCCGTTGGTCGATCGAGCGAATCAGCCACTGGGCCGAGCGGAGCTTGTTCTGCACGTACTCGCGGGCTTCGGGGTTGGCGTCCATTGCGTTGCGGAAGAAGTTTGAGATTTTCAACCGCGGCATCCCATCGTCATTGGCCACGACGAAATACCGATCCCCGACCTTGTGAATGTACACATCGGGAGTGATGTAGCGCGGCTCCTCCACGATGAAGTTGCGCGCCGGACGCGGCTCGAGACCGGCGACAATTTTCACCGCCTCGTAGACATCCTCCAGCTCCAATCCCAAATCTCGAGCGATTGCTTGGTAGTTCCGTTTTTCCAGATTGTGAAGATGGCGATCAATGATGTTGTGCACATCAATGTCCAGCTCGAGGGCTTCGACCTGGGCCAGGAGACACTCCCGCAGATCCCGCGACGCCACACCGATGGGATCGAACAGCTGAACCATTTTGAGCACTTCTTCGGCATCCTCGATATCGAGTCCGGCTTCGGCCGCGAGCTCCTCAATGGGGGGCTCCTTGAGATACCCGTCCGCGTCGAGATTGCCGATCACCAAATCGATGAATCGCTCCTCATCGTCGGCGACGATGGTCATTTTGAGTTGCCAGCGCAGGTGATCGGAGAGGGTGGTCTTGCTGCCCAATGTCGCCTCGATCGACGGCAAATCATCCGATCCCGGACGGAACGCCGGCGCAGGCGCTTGGTTGGCATAGTTTTCCAGGTACTTTTCCCAGTCCACCTCGGCAACACCGGAAACCGCTTCATTTTCAGTTGGTT
This sequence comes from Myxococcota bacterium, assembly GCA_028278265.1. Classification (GTDB taxonomy): domain Bacteria; phylum Myxococcota_A; class Polyangia; order JAAYKL01; family JAAYKL01; genus JANQET01. Next base: position 11,363 of record JANQET010000278.1, on the reverse strand, counting down.
TCGAGGTTATCTCAACGGTCGGTTCTGTGACTTCGGGCTCCTTTGGGGCCTCGGCAGCTTGCCGTTCTTGGGTCTCTTCGAGGATGGGATTCTCCTCGAGCTCCTGACGAAGAACGTCTACCAATTCGACCCGGGACAACTGGAGCAGTTTGATCGCTTGCTGCAGCTGCGGCGTCATCACCAGCTGCTGAGTGAGTTTCAACTGCTGCCTGAGTTCCATCCCGGCCATATTCGCCGTTAACCTCCTACCTGAGTGCGCACTTTTTACCTTTCAAGCCCAACGACAGTGATTAAGCTTTAATATTTAATAATAACAATGTCTTACTAAAAGTATAGTCCTTTAACCGTGAATAAACAAAGATAAAAAAACAATTCACACAATTCAAAAAATCGCAATTGAAACAATCAAAAAGAATTTGCCGGTTTTTTTGGGTAACAGGGGAGCCCGCGTACTAACTCCTTAGATCCCAATGCTCATCCCCCCATCTACAAACAGGGTCTGACCGGTAATGAAGTTTGCTTCGTCCGAACTGAGGAAGAGATGGGCCCGTGCGATTTCTACCGGTGCGATAGCCTGGCCGAGCGGAATTTTGCCGATCATCGCCTCGCGCATTTTCTCGGGAACGCTCTGCAACATCGGCGTATCGATGGCCCCCGGCGCGATGCAGTTGACGCAGATTTTCTTTCGCGCGTACTCCAGTGCCAGCGTGCGGGTCATTCCGATCACGCCCATTTTGGAAGCGGAGTAGTTGACCTGACCCTTGTTGCCCAACACGGCAATTGATGCAGTATTGACCACTTTTCCGCCGCGTTCCATCTTTGCCAGCGCGTACTTGGCGCAGAGAAAGCTCCCTTTCAAGTTGACGTCGATCACCAGGTTCCAATCCTCTTCTTTCATTCGAGGCGTCAGGGTGTCCCGCGTGATTCCGGCGTTGTTGATCAGAATGTCGATTTTGCCGAAAGCCTCTAGAGTGGTCGAAATCATGTTTTTAACATCGCCTTCATCGGCCACATTGCAGCGCACCGGAACCACCTCTGCGCCTTCTGCTTTAATGTCCGACACGACCTTGCCCAGTTGCTCTTCAGCTACATCACACAGACTGAGTTTGGCTCCCTGAGCGGCGAACAATTTCGCCGTGGCCTCGCCGATCCCGGCGCCGGCGCCGGTGATGATGGCGGTCTTGCCTTCGAGTCGTTTCATTGTGCTGAGCTCCTTTTTCTCTTCCGCCGCGGCTTGTCTCGATCCGGTTGTTGCCTCGATGCGGTTCGCTTTTTGGTCTTCCTTTTAAGGGGATGGGATTTTTTTTCAACCGCCACCCGCAAATAAGCGGTGCGCCAGTTGGCCGCGCGTTCGGCCAGTTCTTTGTTGGTCGCAGCGAGCTCCATCAGATCGATGGCGTCGGCGGCGTAGTCCCGCTTGAGAATACGCCGGATGCGAGCGGTTTCCTTGCCGCCGGCGAGGCGGCGCTGGGCCATGAACACCTGTCGAACCCGCGCCAACAGACGTTTGGTAAAGCGCAGGGGTTCGACCAGGGGAACGAGGGTCTCCTCGAGCTTGCTGCTCACGTCCCCCGGTCCCTCGAGCACTGATCGGCAAAACGGGTAGAGCATCGCCGCGACGAGCACGGCATCAGAGAACCCCTGACCCTGCTGGATCGCACTGTCCGATCGCCTGAGCACCGGCCAGTCCTTGGCCGGGCCACCGGTGCGGTTGATTTGCTTGACGATATTGGGCATCAATTCGACGAGCACATTTACTTCGAAGAGTTGCTCCAAACATTCGGTGGCGGCCCCGGAGCGGAGCAACTTGAGCAGCTCCTCGACGAGGCGCGCCGGCGCGCAAGAGGTGATCAGCGGAGCATATTGCCGCATTGTCTCGGCCAGCAACGGGTCGATGGTCAGGTCGAGCAGGCTCGAAAACTTCACCGCGCGGATAATGCGCACCGGGTCTTCGGGCAGCCGACGATGGGGATCGCCGATCGTCCGCAGATTGTACTGTTCGATATCCCGCAGCCCCCCCACATAGTCGTGTACCTCCTGGCGATTGAGGTCGTAGAAGAGGGCATTGATCGTAAAATCGCGGCGTACCGCATCATCGGCTGGGTCGCCGAAGAGGTTCTCCGCTGCGTGGCGTTTGGAGACGTCGTCGCCGTCGGTCGCTGTGCGGCGAAAAGTGGCCACTTCGATCACTTTGTCGTTGCGAAAGAGAATATGGGCCAGGCGAAATCGGCGACCGATCAATCGGCAGTTGCGAAATAGACGCTTGATCTGTGACGGACGCGCCGAAGTGGCCACATCGAAATCCTTGGGCTGCCGGTCCATCAGCAGATCGCGAATGCAGCCTCCGACAAAGTAGGCTTCGAATCCGTGACGGGTCAGGCGTTGCACCACTTTCACCGCATCGTTGTCGAGGCGGTGGGAAGCGATTGGACGATGGATCACCGTCGGGGCTATCGTCACGTCCATGGGTGTCTTGCCACCGGTTCCGTTGTCCGGCGGGTTTTTTTTGCGAGGACCGCCGCGGCGGTCAATGGAGAGTTGTTGCGTCATAGGCTCGTGTATTTAATGATCGGAAATAGAGTAAATCAATTCTTTTTTTGCAAAATGCACTCCCACTTGCCAGGGCTCTGTTTAGTCGCTAAAACCCACGGACAAGAGGCCGAAGGTAGACGGGTCGGCCAGTGGTGAGATGCTAAGGAATCCGTTGGAGGAAAACTGAGATGACAACCAATCGCCCAATCGTCGCGGCGCAGCGAACGCGCAATGTCAAATACGCCATCAGGGACATCGTCGTCCTGGCCGATGAGATCAAACAGCAGGGTCGTGAGGTGTTGCACCTCAATATCGGCGATCCGATCAAATTCGATTTTGCCACACCCGATCACCTCATCGAGGCGATTCACCAGGGCATGCTCGAAGGGGATACCGGATATGGCCCCTCCCATGGTCGCGCTGAAGCAGTGGCAGCGATTACAGCTGAAGCGAAGCGCAAGGGATTCGAGCAGATCAATCAGGTGTGCGTGACCACCGGAGCCAGCGAGGGGATCGAACTGGCCCTCACCGCGCTGGTCAATCCCGGCGAGAACGTGCTGCTGCCCACCCCGGGGTATCCCCTCTACTCGGCGGTGCTGAGCAAGCTGCAGGCCGAGGCCAACCCCTACTATCTCGACGAGGCCAACGGGTGGCAGCCCGACGTGGCCGACATCGAAGCGAAGATCAACGACAAGACCCGGGCGTTGGTGGTGATCAATCCCAACAATCCCACCGGCTCCCTCTCCAGTCGGGAGACCCTGCAACAAATCGTCGAGCTGGCCCGGCAGCACAATCTGGTGATCTTTGCCGATGAGATTTATGACAAGATCCTGTTCGACGGGGCGACCCATGTGCCGTTGGCCACCCTGGCCCAAGACCATCCTTGCATCACCTTCAACGGTCTCTCCAAATCCTATCTCGGCCCTGGACTGCGCTGCGGCTGGTCTATTCTCACCGGAGATAAAGAGCACTGCGCCGATTTTACCGACGCCTTCATGAAGATGGCCCGGGCCCGCCTCTGCTCCAACTCCCCCACCCAGTGGGCGATCAAGCCGGCGCTCGAGGGGGATCAATCCCACCTCGAGGACATGATCAATCGGCTCACCGTCCGGCGGGATCTGGTGGTCGATCGGTTAAACGCCATGCCCGGGTTTTCCTGTGTCAAACCCACCGGCGCATTCTACGTGTTTCCCACCATTGCCGCCAACGCATCAGACTGGGATTTTGGACTCGGCTTGCTGCGGGAGCACGGCGTGGTTACCGTACCGGGCACCGGATTCGGTCAGCGGGAAGGCACCAAACACCTGCGCATCGTCCTGCTCCCGCCGGAGCCGATCCTCGAAAAAGCGATGGATTTGATTGAAAAGTTCGCGCGCTAGAAGTCGATCCCCGCGCCGCCGGAAAATTGTAGCTGGTGGCCCACGCTGACATCCACGTTTCGCCCCTGTTCCCGGGTATCCCAGTTGGCTTTGAGTCCCCAGGCCATCTCAAAGGTGATGGAGAGCATCTCGTAGTTGAAGCGAAATCCGCCGAAGATCCGGCTGCGGGTGAGGTCGGGGCTCGAGAGCCCGGTAGCAGAAACATACTCGTCGCCGATTTGGGTGACGAGGGGTTCGATGCGAATGATCGACCAGATGTACTGGAACCCGCCGTAGGGGGTGAACGACACCATGCCGCCGATGCCGAAGGGATAGGAGATCGAACCGTCCACACCGATGATGGTCAGGTCCACGTCCGATTCACCGAGCACCCGCATCACCGAGCCGCGGGCCGCGATATCCGGCAACACCCCGCGAAACCCGTGTTGATATCCCTCAAAGAGGGACCACTTGATCTCCCCGCCCAGACCGACCAGCTCGGACTGGGCCAGGTAGTTGATGGTGGAACCCACCTCGAACGACCAGGGCAAGCCCTTGCGAATGTGCACCGCGGGCATGAACATCACGTCCGGATAGGCGTTTGCCGGAATCGTCCCCTTGGCCCACAAATCCTGTTTGTCGGCATCGGGAACTGGGGTCAGGGTGCCCTCCAGTCCCATGTAGAATCCGGAGTAGCCCAAGGTCTCGGCCGGGGCCATCACCTTGGGGGAGAGGCCGAACGTATACTGGGCCATAAATTTTTCGTAATCTGCCCGGTGAGCGACGCAGGCAGTGGGGTCGCCGGCCTGGCAGCCGGTCACAAATCTGGACAGGGCGAGGTCCAGCTTGTTGGCCATGGCGCCGGAGCTGAGCCCGAGAATCGCCAGTAGGGCAATTAAACCGCAGACAAATCTAACCGCCAAACCACGCATTCGATCTCCCTTCTTCCATTTCAAACGGTACAGTTACAACCTACCAAGCTCATTTACAGCAAGTCAAGAAGTCGATATGAGTTTCATTCACCGAGCGTCGGAGGTGATTTCCTCCTCGACCTAGTTGCCCGACATTCCCTTGATGATGTGGTCGAACCGACCACCCGTGCCGTATGGATCCTTGTCGTCTTTGCCGGCTTTGCCACCACCCCGTTTCCGCGCGCTCATCGATCCGGGACCCATTCCTGGCAGGAACTCCTGCTCGTCCACGTGCACCGCGACGGTGGCCGTCATATCGAGCACTTTGACCCCGATCTGGGTGTCCCCGACCTTCAACCCGATAAACACGTTGTCCCCTTCCTTGAGCACCATTGTGGTGTCCGTCGGGGTCATCTCGATTTGGGTCTGGATTTTCTCATCACGACAGTTGGTCACGTGGCACTTGATCGGTGCGGCCGTGCCCACTTTGAGCTCCAGTTTGTCTGCGGGGTGGCAGATGAGCTCCTTGGGCAAACAGACCTTGACGAACGACTCCCCCTCCACCCCGTTGGGCGCCCGAGCGATGATCGCGGTGCTGCCGTTGCCCGCCGGCTTGACCGTTCCCGACGAGTCAACCGTTGCCACGCCCGAGTTTTCTGAGCGGTAGGTGAAGGTGACCCCCGGAATCTCTCCGCCATGCACCTCGGTGGCTTTGGCTTTGATCTTCTCGGCCTGGGTGGTTTTGGTGAAGCTGATGTTCATCGGCTTGACCTCGACAATCTTGATGTCCTGGCCGCAACCGGCAATCAGCCAACCTACCGTCATTACTGCAAAAAGTAGTCTTGCATTCATGGTTTTCCCTTTGTTACGCGATGAGTTCCGGTCATCGTTACGCTCTGGCTCCAGACCGTACTATATCCCGCTTGTGTCTCCGGGAAAAGCCTCAAATCCGTTTAGACTGTACGCCCCGCTTTTTTCCCCAGGCCCACCAGGTAGATCTCGTAGCTCTCCTGCCGCACGCTGGCCGGCCGGATCACGCGGACCTTGTCGAACAGCTCCCGTACCCCTTGTCGAGCGAGCTCGAAGTCCTCACCCTGGAAGATTTTGCCTACGAAATGGCCACCGGGGCGGCAGAGCTCACCGGCCAGAGCCACCGCCCGCATGAACAGGTCAAACGACCGGGACTGGTCGACAAATCGATGGCCCGAGGTGTGCGGTGCCATGTCCGAGACCACCACATCGAAGATCTCCCGACCGGTTGCCGCGTGCAGCTCGGCCGAGGTGAGGGTCAGCACATCTGCGGTCAGCTGGATCACGTTGGGTTGCTCGTCGATCGTCAACGGCTGGAGATCGATCGCTGCCACCACCCCGCGAGGTCCGACCTTGGTGGCCAGGTAGGTGGTCCAGGATCCCGGTGCTGCGCCGAGATCGACGACTTTGTCCCCCTTTTTAATCAGGCGGACCCGCCGATCAATCTCCTCGAGTTTGTAAATGGAGCGCGCCGGGTAGTGCTCTTTTTTGGCGCGACGAGCGTAGTGGTCGTTGGTGCGGCGACGCCGGGCCACTTATTTGGCGGTTTTTTTGACGGCCGGGCGGATCGTGAGCAGCGTTTTGTGGCCGCCGGGAATCGGACCTCTAATGAATATGATGTTGTCTTCAGTAAAGACGCGCATCACTTCGAGGTTTTGAATGGTGATGCGCTTATTGCCGTGATGACCGGCCATTTTTTTGCCCTTCATCACCCGGCCGGGGGTCATGTTCTGGCCCAGGGATCCCCCGTGTCGAAAGCACTCGTGAACACCGTGGGTGGCCTTGGCCCCGTGGTAACCGTAGCGCTTCATCACGCCGGTAAAGCCCTTGCCCTTGCTCAGCCCGGAAACATCGATCTTGTCACCGACCGAAAACACGTCGGCATTCAGTACCTGACCCACCTCGAGCTTGCCGGCCACTTCGCTGGAGATGCGAAACTCCTGCAAGTGTCGTTTAGGTGCAATATCCACCTTCTTGAACTTGCCGGCCATCGGGTGGTTGGTCTTTCGCTCCGGCTTGTCGTCAAAGCCCAGCTGTACAGCTGTGTAACCATCGGTTTCTTCAGTCTTTTTTTGTACTACCACGCACGGGCCGACCTCAACTGCGGTCACCCCAACCAGAGCGCCGTCAGGGTTGAACACCTGTGTCATGCCTATTTTTTTACCCAAAAGTCCAAAATCCGCAGTCATCATCTGCCTCCGCCGCATCAGTCCGGGTTCTTATGGACTGATTGATAGTCAGGGCGAGCAGTTTACGGCTTTCGGCCGCCATGTCAATAACAAATACGACCCCTTATCGGGAATACAAAATCGTCGATGGAAACGAATTATTGGGGTCAGCGGGCGTGGCGATTCAGTCGGTAGAGCTCCTGAGCGTCAGCATCATCGGACAACCAGGCGCTCATCTCGAACGCCGCTTCGGCCGATTGGCGGGACCCACGACGCATGCGGGAAATGCCGGCGGCCAACCAGAGCCTCTCGTCACCGGCGAACCGGAGCAACGCGGCGGTAAGCAGCTCGTCGGCTTGACGCGGCCGGTTCTGTTCGAGCAGATTCAGGGCGATCCAGAGCACCTCATCGGGCTCGGCATCTTCGGATGCCTCGTCGGTTTCGACCGGTTCGGTGGGTGGTTCGATCTCCTGGTAGTTCATCATCGCGGCTTGATTTATGATCATCACTGAACTCCTTGTGTCGGTGGTTTCGTTTCAACCGTTCATCACCCCTATCGGTCGTTTTGCCCTGAGTGTTGCTAAAAAAACGACCCTCTGGACAAAATAAGTGGGAATTGGCCCGAGGGGCCGGTACGTGCGCGCAGGATATCCACTCAGATCTGGCGTTGGCGCAGCGCTTCGACAGCCACCACGACCAGTACGCCGAAGGCGATCGGCGCCATGTACGCCCCACCTTGGACCAGCAGGCCCTTGCGCACCACCCAGGCCGTGCCCAGGGCGAGCAGGGCGTATCCGGCAGAGCAGACCGCGAGGAAGATCAAGAAACGAACGACCACACCCCGCGACGAGGTCAGTTTTTGCAAGTGTTTGCGCACATAGCGATCGAGCAGGGTGACCACCGCCGCAGTCAAGACCATGACCAGCTCGGGCAGGTGTTCTCGTGCCATTGTATTGATGTAGCCGAGTGAGAGATAATCGGGCAGGTTCATCTATTCCTCCTCTTCTATGGTCGGTGGATCCGAGATCTCCTCCAGGTAGTGGGTATAGGCGGTCAAAATGCGGTCGGCCAGCAGGCGTCCGAGAAGTTGATATCCGCGCTTGGTCAGGTGGATGCCGTCCGGATGGGCCAGCTCGCGAAACTCCCATAGTCGGCGGGATCCCGGCCCTCCCATGATTTCCCGGGTGTCGAGAAAGGCACAGCCGATCTCTTCTGCGGTGCGTTGCTGGACCTCGATGACCCAGTCCAATTGGGACGGTGACCCCTCCTTGGGTGGCTCGCAGGTACAGTCGACCGGTCCGATCATCAGGCAGGCGGCACCGGGTGCTCCGGCGCGCAGTCGCCGAATCGTCTGTTTGATATCCTGGCTGTATTTTCTGGGCGTCAAGATACGGCTGAGGGTGTCGTTGGTGCCGTACATGGTGACGATCAGATCGGGTGTCCGGCGCGCGATCTGTGCTGCCAGGAGCTGGGCGTCCCAACGGTGGGGGGTGGTGAAGAAGGCCCCGTTGATCCCCAGCGTATCGTAAACGACTCCCGGTCCCTCGGTCTCGAGTGCGATGCCAAACAGACGGACCGAGCCGTTTCCCCGCAAGCGCACCTCGATTTCGCGCGCCCCTTTGTTCAATTTGACGAGGGAAAACCCGGATTGAATGTGCGATGACCCGGTCTGCACCACCCTGCGCTGTTTTCCGTCGACGTGGATCGAGAACGCGCCGCCTCCGGGTTGCCGCAAGAAAAACAGGTCGAACACATCGATGGGTCGGGCAAATGGGGATTCGAGCTGACTGCTCACTGCAGCTGCCGCACCCCGCAGTTGTCCCTCCATCGCCACCCCGGCGAGACCCCAGCGGCCGTCCAACTCCGCCGGATCCCCCCCGATGCGAAAGCGGGTGGGTCGCCACCGTCCCCGAGAGCGGATCACCACGTCCAGGGGATTGTACGAGCGCCATGGTCGCCCCAGGATTACGAAGCCCCGACCCCCATTGCCGAAGCGCTGTTGAAGGATGTGGCGAATTTCAGACGTGAGAAAATCGGCTGCGGTATGGGAATCGCCATAGTGCAACACACGCACCAGGCCGTCTCCGTGATCCTCCAGCGCGCGGAGCGCCACGAAGAAAGGGGCCAATGGACCATCGTCAAAAGCGACGGCTCGCCCCCGCTCGATTTCTTCCCACAAAGCGGTTTGGCCGACATCCGACCCCCCGTCGTCGTGCATGCCGTCGACGGTTTGATCTTCGGCGCTCTCCTGCTCCGCATCCGCCATCTGCTCGGCGGTCTCAAATTCTTCGGTTATGTCCTCTGCCGTGGGTTGTGACACCCTGGTTTGACTCATGGGGCAGGAAACGAGCAAACTCGTCCATAAGAGGAGTAAAGGCGCTGAAATAATTTCTCTTTTTAGTACACGTGCCATTAACACCTTATGTACGAGAGGTCGTATAATGTAGTATATACTACTACAAAAACCTACCTGTGACAAGTCAAGCGTCTATCTTTGTCGCTTTTTAAAGGAATACAAATATAAAGATAGGGTGCTACCAGGCGTTGGGCAGGGGGATCGACTGAACGGCGAGATAGTCCTCCGGGGTGGCTGCGCGAATGATGCGATAGACCGAGCTGAGGGCGTGGTAGGTGTAGTCGATGCGCTGCTTGTTGTGGTTCATGCAATACCGCACGCCACCCTTGGCTTTTCGCGGGTTGGGATAGTAGAAATCATTGTCCCCGGGTCGTGCCTGCTGCTGAATGATGAACCGCGCGCTGAGCATGGCGCCCCGGCGCAGTTTTTCGATCACCTCCGGGTCGGCGCCGGCCCGACGCGCCAAATCATAGGACGCCGCCGTTCCCTCGGTATAAACGAAAGTGTGCATCGCCGGCAGCTCGTCGAGCACCTTCATGTAGCCGCCCAGGTAGTCCGGATAGAAAGCGCGGGTTTCGTCGAACTGGTAGGTGTCCAGAATCCACAGGGAGACCAGGTTCGACGTTTCGACGTAGGCCGGATCCGGATCGTAGCGATACATTTCGTCCATCGCCATCGCCATCCAGGGTTGAAACTGCACCAAGTTCTTGCGGTGCTCCTCTTCGTAGGTGCCGTCGGGCAGCCGTTGGGCCATCTGATCTTTGAACCATTTCAGGTTGGCCTCATGGGACTGGCGGAAAGCGGTGCGGAAGCGTTCGTCTTTCGTTTCCCCGTATAGTCGGGCCACCGCGTAGAGGATCTCTCCGGGATAGATCGAGTTGCGGGAGCGGTAGTAGTTGTTTTCCGGAGCGGCGTAGTAGTGGTGGAACGAGCCATCTTCTTCGTTTTGCATATAGAGCAGGAAGTTGGCCAATCCTTTGAGGACTTTTTCACGCTCGGGGCCGAGGGTCCAACCGACCCGCTTGCATTGGGTGTAGCCCAAAATGGCCACGGCCACAGCGCCCATCTTGGCCGTCCAGTGCCCCTTGAGTGTTTTGCCGCCGCCGTAGTCCAGATCCCGGTGGTCGGCGATCGCAACGTCCTTGCCGGGAAGGGGTTTGCCCATCCAGCTGGTCAAGCTCTCGTCGATCGTGCCATCCCCCTTGCGCGGTGGACCGCCCCAGCGAATGTGCTCCTCGAAGTACTTCATCCCCATTTGGGCCTTTTCCCAATAGGTGAGGTTGGGCGCGTACTCGTGCACCAGGGCCAGGGAGAACGGGCCCAGGGCGTGGCGGACGAAATTGTATTCATCGTTTTCTTCGTCTTTGGTGGGAAAGTAGCGATAAACATATCGCCCAGTGGGATTGGTCTGGTTGTCGGCGACCCAGTCACCCAGGCCCTTCAGTGATTTGACCATGTTTTCACGGGTCACCTCCTTCATTGTCGGTACCCGTTGGGAAAAACGGTAGAGATCCTTGATCGGGCCTCCGGGCTTGGTCTCCCGCCAGTGTACGGTGCGAAATCGGTAGAACGGGACATGGGCCCCTTTCCAGTAATCCTCGTCCTTTTTCCCCCAAGTGCGGACGACCCGCTTGAACAGGTCCCCGACCAATCGATAGTTGCTCGCCACGGAATACCAGGGGGGCATGTAGTGGTTGCGGCCGTCGATGGTCATCAGGATGCCGTTGATGCCCGGTTCGATAATGCGCCAGATAAAGGTGTTGTCCCGCGGACCGACGAACAGTCCCTTGTCGTGAATCACCTCCAGCTCGATCACCAATCGGTTGGCCAGCGCCGTGGCCAACGGTCCGAACTTGCGCTCGAAACCCCGCCGCAGGAAGTATCGTCGGGCTTTGTCACCGCACTTCTTGGCCGCCTCGAGCAGGGTGGCACTCTTGGCCGAGTGAAACGAAATATGGCGGTCTTGCAGTGGACGCACGGTGAGGATCACGGTCCAGTCCCCGGGCTG
>JANQET010000163.1 GCA_028278265.1 Myxococcota bacterium | reverse complement strand
CCCCATCGAAGCGGCTGCCCAGCCCACGACGGCCAGAACCCATATTGTTGTGCCAAAACGCATTACATCCTCCATCCCAGCGTCATTGAGCCGCATTTGTTCGGCTCATCCTGTTATTTGTGGCGTGGCCATCGGCGATGCCAAGCCGGGGTCTGTCTTCATCGACACAGGATCCCAGCGGTCGCGCACCCGCCGAACGCCAGAACAGCGTCCAGGTCTCGGTCTGGGCGATCGCGCGCCAGCCGAGCGCTGTCAAATAGCCGGTTTTCGAGTCCCGCCAGATCACCGCCAACTTGACCTGTTCGGTCCACGAGGGGCGCTGACCGACAACGCAGCCAAACAGATCGGTCGGACAGTCCGACCCCATGTTGTTGATGTGCATCATTCCCGGTCGATTGGTGTAAATTACCAGCGCGGTGCTCTGGGGCAGGTGCTTCTCGACGAGCACCCGATCCTCACCGCGGAGGCTCCCCTTTTCGACGAGCGCCCGGGTATAGCTGGCCGCCCGATAGCTGGGCTCGTGATACCCGGGTTCGGCAGTGAGCGCGTACGCCAGGCCGCACAGTCCAATCACTCCCCCCAGCAGAAGGCTGACCCTCGGCATTGCGGCCGGGGTCAGTCGGCTCAAGACCAACGAGGCAAACGGCAGGGCCCCGAAGATCAGTGCGGGGTAGAGCAGGCGAAGGGGAAATTGGGAGGGAATATTGTCGCTCACCAGGACCCAGACCAGCCAAGCCAACGCGGCGGCCAGGTGCACCTCCCACAAGTAGTCGACCAGCCGGGAGCGCCGGGAAATCACTTTGAGCGCGGTAATCAGCGCCCCGAACCCGACCACCACGCCCAGTTGAAAGGGAATGGTCCAAGAGAGGGGGTGGCTCAATCCGTCAGCCAGCCGCCCCGGTCCAAAGGAGTCGGTCTTGATGTTTTCCAAATAGTTGAACGGATTGCCGGTCATTCCCCAAAGCCACAGGCTCCACACCAGGGGAAAGACCCAAGGTACCGCCGCGAGCGCATAGCACAGGGGTCGCTTCACCGCGGAGGGACGGCCGCTTACACAGAGCGCGCTGTAGACGACGAGCAGCAACCACCCCTCGTAGCGCACCATCGACGCACCCAGATAGAGCAAAGCCGCGCAGAGCAGAGTGGGCAAATGGCCGGTGCTGAGAAAGCGGCCCAGGCAGACCGCGCCGGACACGGCGAGGAGTATGAAAAGGGATTCGGACAGGGGTACCGTACCGAGCACCCAGGAGAGGGGAGAGAAGAGCACCCAGATAATCGCCAGCGGTTTGGCCGCTCGGGGGCAGGTGCGATCCAACAGAAACACGGCGCCCAAGGCCAAATGAAGGCCCATGGTCAGGATGCGCGGCGCGATGACCGCATCGTCGGTGAGACCCAAGATGGCACCGTAGATGTAGAAATAGCCGGGCACCCAATATTGGGAGGGGGTAAAACTGGGGTGGTCGAACCACCATCGCGCAAAAAAAATGCGGAAGTCATCATCGATCGATACCGGTGCGAGAACGATCACCAGCATCGCGCCGATAATCAGGCGCACCGAGAAGATGGTGGTCCAAATGCGGGCCGGACCGGATTGGTTGGGATTTCCCAACACCCTATTCGCACTTATCCTTGAGGGACAGCCGGAACACACCGAACAGCGCCGGGTGGTCCCCGACCAGCGGCCGCAGCACCCGCACCTCCACCTCGTCATTCTCCATCAATGAGACGATGACCGTAACCAGCGCCCCCGTGTTGGTCACGGCATAGGCCAAGTAGTTGCGCACCCGGCCGCCGGGAAACTGGAACAACGATAGCGAATCGTGGGGCAACTGGAGCATCTGAGCGACCGGCGTCTGCTCGAATTGACCGTCGCTGGTACTGATCCGCGCAGCGGGCTGGGCCAGTTGATCCAACGGTTCGGTTGCCAGGTCGTTGCCTCGGGTCAGGGCATCGACGTCAATGGTCAGCACCATCCGCACATCCGGCTCGATACCCCGACGAACCGACAGGTCCGAGACCACCACTCCCTCGTAGCACTCCCCCGCACCCGTGGAAAAATCACCGATGTTGGTGCAGGCCTGACTCAGGACGCCCCAGACGACGAACAGTTTCAACATCCCGCGCATGAAGCCAATTTACCAATGATTCCCCCTGCCTGCAACGTCCCTTCTCACTCGCCGGGTTTCGCGCGCATGCGGACCATGTCGGCAAAGGTCTCCAACCGGGTGGCAAACCCCTCTTCGGCCATCTGCTCGTCGAGGTTGAAATGAAAATAGGGCACCGCCCGCTCGGCCAGGTAGGGGGTGATCACCTGGCGCACAGAGGTTTCGGGCAGGCAGGTAAACGGATAGAGGTGTAAGATCCCATCCGTGGTGCGGGCGAACTCCATCGCATAGGCCGCCGAAAGGAGCGAATCTCCGCCCCCGGGTGCCTTGAAAAACCGGCGGGCCTGCGCGATGCGTGAAGCCTCGGTTTTGTAATAGAGCCGCGTGACTACGGACATGAACTTGTACTCCGAGATGGGGGAGACCACCTCGATGCCCATTCTGTTGAGCCGCTCGATGATGCGGCGGTTGGTGAACTCGTCGATACAGGCGTACGACTCCCCGATCAGGCCGATCCGGGGCAATAATACCGATCGATCCTGCTCGAGTCGATTCAGCTCTCGCAGGCCCTTTTTCGAAAGCCGGCGGATGCCAAGGACGCCATGGGTCCTATCCAATTGGGAGACGAGCCGGGAAAAGAGCTGCGTGGCGGCGGATTGGTCGATGCAGTAGGGGCGAACCGAGAGCAGGGTGTAGCGCCACCGCTCGATCACCTTCAGCTTGGCCATGAACTTCCAAAATCCGATGAAGGTGCGCGGCGTATACGACATCGATTGGCCATGGGGGGATTCGGAACGAAGTATGCCGTACAGGCTGGAGCGAATGTTTCCGGAGACCACATGGGCCCGAAACCGCCATCCCTCATGGGTCAGGATCTCCCGTTGAACCGACTGATACATCGCCAGCCGACAAATCCCTTTGCCCCCGAAAAATACGATGGTGTCCGCCCCCCGCTCGAGCGCAGAGAGACAATCAGCCAACGCCAGTCGGAACGGATAGCAGCAATACTCCGGGGAAAACCGTCTCGCCCGCAAGAGCCCCTTTCGGCCCGGCCGTTCCGGATCGATCCACTGATGGCCCAACTCCAGGGCCAGGGTTTTCATACCCACGCCCAAGTAGCCGATTTGGGAGGTGGAGATCTTCAACACGATTCGTTCAACCGCTGCTCCCGGTAGTGCCGGGCCACATCGACGAAGGTGGTCAATCGGGTGATCAACCCCTCCGGGGCGGTGTGCTCGTCAAAAATCAACCGCAGCACAGGCACACGCACCTGTTGTCGCTTCAATCGGTACAAGAAGGTGTCGGCCCCGTAGGAGTCCGGTCCGCAGGCGAAATAGGTCGCCAGAACCAGACCGTCGACACCCCGGCGCAGGTGATGGTCAATCGCCCGGGCCGTGCGAAAGGTGGGCTCGTAGTAAATCCCCTCTTCGAGAAAGCTCGGTTCGACGGGCAGCACCGCCGGTGACCCCACGACCGCGACCCCTTGATCCGACAGGGTCTTTGCCGAGTGCAGGTTCAAGAAGGGATCCCTTTCCCCGTAGGTATGTCCGACCAGGGCGACGGTCAGTTGATCCGCAGGGGGATCAGGGGGGTCGATCCGGCATTCTTTCTCCCGTTGCCAGGCCAGGGTCAGCTGTTCGGTCGAGTGTCGGTGCCAGGCCCCGAGCTCAATCAGCATCGCGCGGCTCGCCGCAAACAGGTGTTGGCGAAAATCCCTTTTTTTGGCGTGGTGCAGATCCAGATAGGGGGACAACACCTTGAACTCGGGGAACGATTGCTCGACCAGGTCGGGCAACACGTGAAATTTGGGGCAGAGGTTGCGACCACGAGCCGTGGAGATAATTCGGGGAACGAGAACGGTATCCACCCCCTGTTCGAGCAACGCCGCCAGGTGACCGAAGAAGGTCTTCAACGGAAAGCAGACTTCGTCGATGCAGCGGCTCGACCCGAGCCGGAGAATCTCGGGGCTGCTGCGGGGGGAATGGAACGGGGTTTGACCGTGGGACTGGAGCACCGAATCGAAAAAGCAGCGCAATTCGTCAAAGGCGAGGCTGCGCGGAATGCCGATCCGGTCCCCCCGTGGACGAACGCGCGATCGCCCCGGGTTGCTGCGGTGGTGGTTCAACCAGCTCATCTGATCTTGTGTCATAACACTTCACAGGAACTCTTTCAGCCCTTGGCCGAACGGGAGGCCGGTTAATTTTCTTTTGGGGAGGATCTGTTTTAGGTACACTGCACTGCGATGTTTATCCGACGAGCCAAACGCAGGGCGTCGATTGTGCTGCGGTGTATCCTGATGGCCGCCACCTTGCCCCTACTGACCACCCTGGTGGTCACAATCGTCATGCAAGCGCGCCTGAGCACCCACGATAGACGGGGCCTGGCCGAAACGGTGCGAATGGCCTCGGTCTGGCTCGCCGACGCGCTCTCGCGCACCGAGGAATCGGAACGGGAGGCGCTGACGCGCGACCTGTCCGACAAGCTACAGGCCCAGGTCGGTTTGTTCGACCGCCGGGGGGTCGCACTGGTGCCCACCCCGTTGGCCAAGCTCCCGCGGGAAGAGCTTCACCGAGTGATCAACACCCCGGTGACCGAAACGTCGATCGAAGGTGCCCATCAAATCGTCGCCTCGGCGCCGGTCTACACCCCCAACGGACGACTGACCCTGGTCCTGGCCTCTGATCAGTTGCTCGCCGAACAGGTGCCGCACCTGGGCGGAACCGGCGGATTGATCGCCCTGGCCGCGGTTCTATTCGCTGCGGTTCTCGGGTTCGGCTACCTACACGGCAGAGATGTGGCCGCGGTGTTCGCCCGTCTCAAGCGGCGGTTGGCAGCAGTGATGCAGCCACGGGACACGGTCGCGACCGAGGATCTCTGTCTCTCCGCGGTGCGGGAGCTCAAGTCGCTCTACCGCTCCATCGCCACGCTGGAGCAGCGCTTCTCCGGCGAGCTGGCGATCTACCGGGACGCCCTGGACGAAGTCAAAGTCGTCGATCAACAGCGCACCGTGTTTCTCTCCACAGTGGCCAAGGAGCTCAGGGCACCGTTGCAGGCGATCGATCGCCAGGCCGAAGAGATCGTCGATGGTCGTCACGGGGAGCTGACCGAGGCGCAACTCGACGATGTGCGGATTATTCGTCAGGCCAGCGGACGGTTGCTGCGACTGGTGGATGATATTCTCGACTTTTCGGTTCTGCTCGGCGGACAGTTCTCCTTCGATCCTCGACCCGTCGATCTGGTCGAGATCGCCCGGGAAGTGGCCCAGACCGCCCGAGGTGAGCTCGAGGATAAACCGCTCCAGATCCTAGTGAATGTTCCCGAACAACCGATCCTGGTCAACGGCGATCGGCAGCGCCTGTGGCAGGTGCTCACCAACCTGGTCAGCAACGGGATCAAATTCACCGAGCAGGGGGAGGTGCAAATCGAGATCCGGCCCACTGGTCCGAGCAAGGTCATCGTCGAGGTCAGCGATTCGGGCATCGGCATCCCCCAGAGCGCCCACGAGTCGATCTTCGACCCGTTCCAACAGCGGGGCGAGATGAGCACCCGACGGCGCGGGGCGGGATTGGGCCTGGCCATCTCCAAGCGACTGGTCGAGCTGCACCGGGGAACGATCCGCATCAGCGCCGCCACTGAAAGGGGATCACAGTTCATCGTGACCTTGCCGGTGGCCCAATGAGCAAAGTACCCCGCGCCGATCCCAGAATCGCGACCCTCCGCATCGGCTACACCCTGTTGTTGTGGTTGGTCGCCTTGGGCGGGGTGAGCGCCATCGTTTGGCTGGGTATCCTGGTTCAATGGCAACCCTGGTCGCTGTGTTTGGCAGCACTGGGGGTGCTGGCATTGCTGGGGGGGCTGTTACTGCTCAAGGTCAAGACCCGCTGGTTCGTCAATTGCCCTGATGAGATCCCGCCGGATCGGCCGTTGGCCTGGTCGATGACCCTCCAGCTCTTCTGGATTCTGTTTGTTCCCAGCTTGTTGATGACGCTGGTGTTGTCGTTTTACGCCGAACGAATCGTGCTCAACACGACCCGGCAGTGGCAGCTCGAACGCTACCGCCAGCTCGCCGGCGCGATGCTCACCCCCAGAGAGCGAGCCTCGCGGGAAGCGGTGATCGAAGAGCTCTCCCGCGTGGCCAGTTTCGATCACGCCACCCCCTTCGCCCTGTTCGAAAATCCGCCGATGGGGGTGGGGGTCGCCCGCGCCGAGGCAGAGCAGATTCGCCGAATCGTCCGGCAGACGACGATTGACAGCATCATCGACGAGCGGGGTGAGGGATTTGTCTGGACCGAATTGGCCGATGGTGAGGGGATCGTGGGCATCAAGTTCGAGCCCGATGTGGATCGCAAATCATGGCTCATCGTCATCGCCACATTGATGGTCGCGGTCTTCGGTTGCGGCCTGGTCACCACCCTGGGGTCGGTGGGGATCAAACGGTGGCTGACCCGGCTGGCCACCCGGATGGAGGAGATTCCCCACGGCAAGAAAAAAAACGTGACCAGTGAGTCCCCAACTGAAATCAGCGCCGTCGAGCAGGAACTGAGCCGGTTGGAGAACCGCTTCTTCTCCTTGCACGGGGCCCAGATCAACGCGATCGAGACCGGCCACTATTCCCGGGAGATGAAGACCCAGTTCTTCGCCGGAATGAGCCACGATTTGCGCAGCCCGCTCAATTCGGTGATCGGCTTCACCGAGCTCCTGCTCAAGGGGATGGAGGGTCCGATCGAGGACAAGCCGCACAAGGCGCTGCTGTCCATCTCCCGGGAATCCGAACGCCTCATCGTGCTGGTGGCCGACATTCTGGACACCTCCAAATTGAAAGCCGGGCGGCTGGACCTGGAGCAGCGCTGGGTCCCCTCGGTGGAGATCCTCACCGAGTGCGGCACCGTGGCGCGCAAGCTGATCGGGGACCGACCGATCGAGCTCTACAGCGAGCTCGAGCCCGGGCTGCCGCCGGTGTATGTGGACGCGGCGCGAATTCGCCAGGCCCTGCTCGATCTGGTCTCCCGCGTGATCGACTCGATGGAGCGGGGTACAATTACCCTGAGGGCATCCCGTGAGCGACACGAGGACACTCCCGAGGGCTGGTTGAAGGTGGTCATTCTCGACAACCGACGCGCCATTCCCCACGGGGAGCGCAAGCGGTTCAACCGGGCGGTCAACGCGGTCGACGGCGCCTTCTCCCCCGAAGATGCCGGGGGGCTCGCCCTGGGCATCGCGCTGGCCCGCGACATTGTCGGGCTGCACGGTGGAACCCTCAGCGCGGACAGCGATCGCCAACAGGGGATCGTGTTCACCGTGAGCCTGCCCTTGGCAGGGCCTTGAGGCGCGACAACTCTTCCGCTCGGCGGAGGTATGAGGAGATCATTTGAGCTCGAAAATTCAACAGGCCACACGTCAGCTCGTCCAGATGGTCGAACGCGCGCTGCTCGGTCAACAACGGGCGATCGAACAGGCTGTCTGCACCTTCCTGGCCAGCGGTCACCTGCTCATCGAGGACGTTCCCGGGGTGGGTAAAACCACGCTGGCCCGGGCGCTGGCGCGCGCCTCCGGGGGCGAATTTCGCCGCATTCAATTCACCTCCGATCTGCTGCCCGCCGATATCACGGGGGTATCGGTCTGGGAGACCAAATCCAGCGAGTTTTCCTTTAAGCCGGGTCCGATTTTCGGCAATGTGGTGCTCGCCGACGAGATCAACCGCGCCACCCCCAAAACCCAATCCGCCCTGCTCGAATGCATGAGCGAGGGTCGCATTTCAGTCGACGGCAGCCAGCTGGATCTGCCCCGGCCGTTCATGGTCATGGCGACGCAAAACGTGGAGGAACACCACGGGACCTATCCCCTTCCCGAGTCCCAGCTCGATCGGTTCATGATGTGCATTTCAATGGGCTACCCCAAGATCGCCGCCGAACGGCAAGTGATCGCCCGATCCACACTGGACGATCCCGTGGAGGCGCTGACCCCGGTGATTGCTCCGGCAGAGGCTCAAGGGATTGTACGGGCCATTGATCAAATTCGAGTCGATGATGCGATTGTCGACTACATTATGGAACTGATCCGACGCACCCGAGACACCGATCTCCTCGAGCTGGGGGTGGGGCCACGGGGAGGGATGGCGCTGCACCGGGCCGCCCGGGCACTGGCCTTTGTCCGCGATCGGGACTACTGCCTGATCGACGACATCAAGGAGTTGGCCGTTCCGGTGTTGGCCCACCGGGTCATTCCCAAGGGCACCAACTGGCACGACGGCGGCGAACGGGAGATGGCCGCCCGCGCCATCGGTGACATCCTCGCCTCGGTGGAGATCCCCCTGTGACAGCAAACCGACCGAATCGGTGGGTCACCTTAAAACGGCGTTTGTTTCCGCGAGGACTCTCCTTCACCCGCGAGGGGAAGGTCTATGTCGGCGTCACCCTGGGGGTCGGTTTTGCCGCGGTCAATACGAACAACAATCTCCTTTTTTTGGTGCTCGGCTTGATGCTAGGTCTGATCATCGTCAGCGGCATTCTGTCGGAAATTGCACTGCGCGGGCTGACGATCTCCCGCCAGCTTCCTCGACGGGTCGAGGCCGAAGCGAGTTTCGCTGTGGAGCTCAAATTGCACAACGGCAAGGCCCACACCACCTCGTTCAGTGTTGAGCTGCGGGACGAAATCGACGGACAGCCGTTTCGCCGGCGCTGTTTCTTCTTGCGCCTTGCTCCGGGAGAGTCCCAAGCGATCGCCTACCACTGCGAGCGACATGAACGCGGGCGCTCCCATTTCAGCGGGACGATGGCCTCGACGCGCTACCCTTTCGGCCTGTTCGAGAAGCGCCGCTTCTTTGCGCTGACCGACGACATCATCGTGTTGCCGGCGCGCCTCCCCCTGCGGTTGGCCCATCAGCTGGCGGCCGGAGGAGAAAACGGTTTGTTAACCGATCAACGGGGTCCCGGACAGGAGTTCTTGGAGTTGCGAGACATCTCCCCCGGTGATGATCCCCGCAATATCCATTGGCGCTCATCGGCCCGGTTGAGTCGATTGCTCGTCAGAGAGAACCACGCCGAACCCCGCGGTCTAGTCGAGATCGTACTCGATCCAGCGCTGAGAGAGGACAGCACTCCCGCGCGGCTCGAGTTGGAGCACAACATTCGCATCGCCGGCACGATTGTCCGCGACGTGTTGGACTCGGGCGGGGTCGTGCGGCTGATCACCGGGCCGGAGAGGATCATCGAAGCGCGGGAGAAGCGTGAGGCGATCGCCCAGTTGGAGCACCTGGCACTCCTCGAAGTGACCACCGACGGTCGCTCACCGCCCCCCCGCGGCCGGGCCCGGGGGGCTCTGTTGCTGGGTCAACGGGCAGGGACGATCGGCCGCGGTCGTCGACTGGACGAGATGGCGGTCGCCCCCCGCCGTCAGCGAGCACCATGAAATTTGCCGCCGCACACAAACTGCTCTCCTTCGTGTTGGCCGGCGTCGCCGCAACGCCACTGATGTTTTCGATGGAGGTCGGCATCGAATGGTCGGTGCTGTTCGCCCTGCTGTTTCTCGGCGGGTGGTGGCTCGAGGCCCCATTGACGCGCAACCCGGGTTATCGGCCCCGAATCGTCGCCGTGGTGATCATCATCCTCGCCCTGCAGCTGATCCGATTGGTGGTGATCGGGACGCCGATGGCCCGACTGGGGATGGAGTTCTCATTGGTGCTTCTGGGGGTAAAGCTCTGCAGTCGGGGATGGTCCGCTGACTATCAGCAGATCACGATCCTCTCCTTTTTACAGATTATCGCTTCGACCATCGCCCTCGATGACCTGTCGTACGCGATCAGCTTCGTCGCCTTTCTCGTGCTCTCACCCCCGATGCTCATCCTGACCCACCTGCGCAGTGAGATGGAGAAACGCTTCGGCACGAGCAAACGCATCGACGCCCGATCCACCCTCGAACGGCTGTTCAACTCCAAGCGGATCATCACCTGGCGCACCCTGGTCAGCGCGACATTGCTCAGTGGTCCGGTGTTGCTGATCACCGCCCTGTTGTTCGTCAGCTTTCCTCGACTCGGCTTCGGCTTTTTGGGCCGCCTGCCCCGCAGTGAAAACGCGGTGGGATTCACCGACCGCATGACCCTAGGGGACATGGACTTGCTGCGCACCGAAGAGACCGTACTGATCAGGCTCGAACCGCTGGAGCAGCAGGAACTCACGCAGAAGGGGCGGGGGCGTCCGGATCACCTCCCGATTCGCCTACGCGGTGCCGTATTCGATACGTACCAAAACCGCACTTGGCGCCAACAACAGAAACAGTGGACGCGCGCGGCCGGACGGCGGGGGGTCTATCGGCTCACCCCGGATGCTACCCGCCGATCGATTGGCTACGAAGTATTGCTGGAATCGATCGATCCCCCGGTGCTGTTCATCCCCGAAGGCACCGCCGAAATCGTCACCTACCCCATTGCCTCCGGCGGCACGATGCGGGCCCGCCGCTTGCAACGCAACGCCTTGGGCATGCTTCGCTACCACGACAAGGCCAAGGTGGGACTGCAGTACCGGGTCTATCACTCCGGCGCCCCCCCCTTTGGCGACCCCCCGGGACCGGACAATGATTACTTGCAGCTGCCGCCGAACGCGTCCCGGCTGGCCCGGTTGGCCCAAACCTATGCCGGTCAAGGATCCCGCAGCCAACAGATTACCCGAGTGATCCGCGGGCTGAGACAGGACTATCGCTATGCCACTCGCCTGGCCGACGATCCGCGAAACGCCTTGGCCGCCACTCCGCTCGATCGGTTCTTGTTCGCCCGCAAGACGGGGACCTGTGAGCATTTTGCCACTGCGCTGACCCTCATGCTGCGGACGATTGGGATACCGGCCCGCGCCGCGTCAGGATTTTCCGGTGCAGACTGGAACACGGTCGGCCAATTCTACGCGGTCCGCAAGCGATTCGCCCACTCCTGGACCGAAGCGTACCTCAATCAGGCCTGGCAAACCTTCGACGCCACCCCCGCCGCCGAGGGAGCGATGGTTCGGCGAAAGCCACCGGCAATCACCCTGGCGCTGGATGCGTTGCGCATGCGTTGGCACAAATACATCATCGGCTACGACGCGGCCTCCCAGATCTCCTTGCTCTCGAATATCAAACGGTTCGCCGAAAAAAACCGACTCGTCAACATAGGCAATCGACCTCCGCTGCTCTGGCTCCTGGCGATCCCTCCGGTGATGCTGCTCTTTTGGCTGGCGATCAAATGGGCCCGCCGCAACCGCATCCGGTTCCGTCGGCATGCCGGTCATGGCAGTTCGCGGCGCTCCCTGACGATAGCGACCAAACTCTACCACCGCTTGGATCGCCGGCTCACCCGGCTGGGCCATCCCCGCGCACCGATGTCGACACCGCTGGAGCACCTCGACATCATCCGACAAGTGGATCCGCTATTGGCCGATCGCCTGGCGCTGATCACAGCGCGCTACAACGCGGTACGCTTTGGATCCGAACAGCTCCCCCTCGAAGAGGCCAATCGGCTCAAAGCCGCTATCGACACCTTGTCGTCGCAGACCGACCGCCCCGATGCCCCTACCGAGTCTCGGAGGGTCGGCGGTAGACACTGACCAGGGGCACCCCCTGGTAGGTCAGTACATGGGCGGGAATATGGGTGCGAAAGTCGCTCCAGATCCAGGCCTCGACCATGATCATGTGCAGCTCGTGGTGAACCAGTGCATAGTCCGCTCGGCGCAGCCGCGCGGATTGCAGATCCGGGCGAACGATGCTCTCTCGCCGAAACATTTCCACTGAGGGCGCAGAGGTGTCGTGAAAAAAGACCGTGCTGCCCTGGGGCGCATTTTCGTTGAGCCACGGAGCGATCCCGGCCGTGGTGTACCCCCAGAACTGCCGGGTCATCCCCAGTGATGCGGCCCCTGGCGCCCCGCCGGCCAAGGGGACATAACTGGCCAATCCGTGGGGATGTGCGGTGAGACTCTGCTGCACCGCAGGAACGAGCAGGGCGATGACCACCAGTGTCTGCACCACCCGGCGGGGCAACCGGGGCAGGCCGTTGGCCACGGTGGCGATGAGATGGGAGACGCCGATACCCGCCACCAGCGCGACGAACGGGTAGGCCGGCATCCAGTGCTTGGTCCCACCGAAGATGGGTACGTGGGGCATGCTGATCAACGCGATGGGAAAGATCACTGAAAACCAGACCAATAGGTCGAGCCCGTTTTGCGAGGGAGGCCCAAAGGTCGGCCAAAAAGACCACAGTCGCTGGTCCAACCGCCGGCCGACGTAGTGCCGCAGGCGCACCAGTGCACCGGCCACAAACAACAGCACAATCACCGAAGGCACCGTCAGCAGGGTCATCACCACCGGCAAGCTCAACGGCGTCGGTGGACCGATGATATTTTCGCCGAACCAGGCGGTGTTGTAGTGGGCGTGGGCGGCATGAAATCCCACGTACCGGCCCAACCGCGTAAAGGTGTCGAACCAGAGCCAGGGCCAATGCAGCAAAAAAATGGGCGGCGCAACCAGAAGGCCGAAGAGGAAGGCCCAGGGTTTGGGCCCATCCTTGAAGGCCAACCGCCCGAGTCGCCGACGTCGATGCGCCAGCAGCACCAGGTAGTGCAACCCGAGTAGGAACGGCAAAAAGAAAGCGTTGAGCTTGACGCAGATAGCCACGCCAAAGGCCGCCCCGGCGGCCAGTCCGAACCGCCAGGAGCTGAGGGAACGCCAATACAAATAGCAGACCAGTAACCACGCCGCGGTGATCGCCACATCGAAACAGGCGAGATGAGCGTGATAGAACACCCGCGGCAAAAACCCGAAGGCCAGAGCGGCGAAGAGCCCGATCGGTCGTCCATACAGCTGCGCTCCCCAGACGAAGAGCAGGTAAATTACCATCGCCGCCGCGACCATTCCGGGCAGCCGGTAAGCAGTCGACGGTGACAACAGACCGAGGGACTGGTGAAACAGCCGATGGCTGAAGCCGAACAGCACCTTCATCAAGGCGGGGTGTTCGTGATTGTATCGCCAGTGTTTGTCCACTGATTCGCGCCGAAATGCCCGGCCCGGCTCATCGAACAACACGGAGAACCAGCCCTGGTAGCTGCGGGCCGCCTTGAAGTAAAATCCCTCATCCCGGGAAAAGCCGACCGGCCTCGCGGTGATCAACAACAGGGCCAAGTAGGCGCTGGCGACCACCACAGCGGGCAGGTGGATCCCCTGTCGGGCATCGGTCGACGGACCGTTCATCGATCTCCCCCGGGCCGCCGCAAGACGTGGGCGATCATGCCGAACTGCCGGTTGAAGGCGTCCGGTGCTTTGACTGCAAAACGCACCCGCCCCACATCTCCGGGAAGCTCGAATTGAAACGGTGCCAGCGGCCCGAAATTGGCTACTTCGTGCGTGCCGATCTTCTTTTCGTCGACGTAAATCGACAACATGACGGGTCCACCTTTATTGTGCCGCCCGTGGCGATAATCGACGATCCCATAGCCGCGCAGCACCCCGTCGAGGGGCACGTTGTCAAAACTGAGGGATGCGGTGTTTCCGCTCAGGGGAATCGGTATCACCCAGCGGGGCTGGAACCAATGGTCGATCATCACCCGTGCCTCCCGGCGCCTGAATCCGTGGGCGACGGCCTCGTTCATCTGATTGGAGAAACTGTAGACCACTTCCGCCTTGGGGGGGAGCCGGTAGCGCCGCAGGGTGATATTGCCGAAGCGGGTTTCGCTCTCTGCAACCAGGTTTAACGTCTCATTGGAGCGGGCCTTGCCCACGGAAACCTCGAAAATGCGGTCGTAGATCGCGGTATCGAATCGCCCCAGATCCCTGAGGGGCATCAGCTGCCCGAGGTACATTCTGCCCTGGCCGGCCCAATGGGGTGCGATGACGACGAGATCGTGCGGCTGCTTCTCGGCGGCAATCGCCCGGGCCGCTTTTTTCCAATCAGCCGGCCGCGGTTCGCCTTGGGGGATTTGCCACTGCAGCGCCACCTCGACGACGCCGACAACAAGAACGATGGCCCACAACCAGTTGAGTCGCGCCAGAATCGCCGCCTTGATCATCGCCGAGATGTACCATAATTTCGGTAGTTTAAATATCATTTAGATCGTTTTTTGGCGCGATCCCGGACAGACGGGGCAGCGCCGCCCGGGTCGGTCCGACGGAAAGGCAACGATTTTCTAACGGTTTTGCCAATTTGTCACAAAATCGACTGCCCAAGAGTCGAAAACGCTCGCCGTAAAAAACCTCGCAGTTTGGTTTGGTTCTTGCTAAATATACCGAGCCATGACGAAAAACTCGATAATTTCCATCTTTGTAATGACCCTGGGGATGCTCCTACCGCTCACGGCGATGGGGGTAAAGATCGAAGCGACCGGACGCAGCAGCAATTCACTCGGTCTATCGTCCCCCAATTTCGATGAAATCAATCTGCACGATTGCACCAGCTCCATCGACATCGAATTTACGATTACCATCGAAGATTTCGACGAGACCACCGGAAAAGAGTTATATGTTTATCGTGGAACGAACTGTCCGGAAACCCCTGACGGCTGCACGGAGTTGGAGAATTTTGCACCGACCAACGGCACGGTGTTTGTCCTTCCGATCGAAACCGTGCTCGACATCAGCGGCCCCGGGGATTGTGCCACCGCATCCAGCGCCAAAATCTGGGTCGCCTTGCTGGAGCAGGCCGGTCAGGATCAGGACCAACCCGGTGCCCTCTGGGCCGATACGGCGTTGGACATGAGCACTCACATGGATCAGCCCCTGGCGCCGATCAATGTCGAAGCCCACTTCGGCGACGGATCGACCGAGGTGATCTGGCAAGTCGAGGGGGAGCAGTCCGATCCGGACGCGGGCTCGGGAACCGAAGATGTGGGCGGTTTCTACGTGATCTTCTGGGACTGTGCCGACGCCGGCGGGGACAGCGATACCGACACGGACGCCGATACGGATACGGATTCTGACACGGATACCGACGCGGACACCGATGCCGATACGGACGGCGATACGGACACCGATACCGACGGCGATACGGACACCGATACCGACACGGATACGGATACCGCCGCGCCACCGGTGATGGCAGGCAAGCCGTGCCGAGCAGCGGCCCAGGACACCGACTCCAACAATGAGGTGGACTGTTTGGTTCAATGCGCCAACGTGGGCTTTGACACCGGCGGTGTGTTCACCACCACCCTGAAGGACTCGGCCGATTTCGTCTCTGCCGGACGGTCGACCAAAATAACCAATCTGCTCAACAGCAAAACCTACAAATTCGGGGTGGTTGCGCTCGACGATTACAACAATCCCTCGGTCATCTCTCAATGGGTTTGCGCCACCCCCACCGAAACCGTCGACTTCTACGACATCTACAGCGGTGCCGGGGGCAAGGGGGGCGGCAATTTCTGTTTCATCGCAACGGCGGCCTACGGATCGTACGACCATCCGGTGGTGCGGGTGCTGCGTCAGTTCAGAGATCGCTTCCTCGCCGAAACGCCCGGCGGATCCCAGCTCATCAAAGCGTACTACGCGGTGGGGCCCACCCTGGCCGCAGCGGTCCAGGAAGATGCGGGCACCCTCACCGCTCTGCGCAGCGGGCTGTTTCATTTCGCCGGATTTGCCGCGCTTCTCGTCACCATCGGCCCCAAACCCCTCGCCGCGGGATGTGGGTTGAGTGCGTTACTGGGGCTGTTCTTGGGACTGTTTTTCATTGGAAAAAGGAGGATGGGATGAAGCGTCTCTCCTTACCGGCCATCGTGGCCCTCTTGCTCCTCGTCGCCCCTCAGTGGGCCTTCGGCTATGTGCCGTCGAAACAATACGGCGCCTTTGAGCTGAAGTTCGGTCCCTACACCCCCAACGTGGACGACGAGCCCTCCCTCGGGGGCCAAACCGTCTACGCCGATACGTTTGAAGACGAATCCATGTTTCTCACCGTGCTGGAGCTGGATTGGCAGTTCTTCCGCTTTATCGGCGGCTCGGTGGGCATCGGTGGATCCTGGGGCTTCATGCAGGCCTACAACAAGGCCCGCAGTGTAACCGGCGCCGTCTCATCGGACTACACGGTGCTCAACGTGATGCCCTTTGCCCTGCTCGCCGTGCTGCGCGTCGACGCCTTGGCGGACAACGCCGCCGTTCCCCTGGTGCCCTATGTAAAAGCGGGCCCCTGTTGGTATTACTGGTGGATTCTCGGCGGGGGCAACGTCGCAGACGAGGCCAACGGGGGAACCCTGGGCTGGCAGGTCAGTACGGGACTCATGCTGCGCCTCGATCCGTTCGACCAGATGGCCGCCCGCACCTTCGACAACGAGATTGGCGTCAATCACAGCTACCTCTTCTTTGAATTGATGTGGGCCAACGTCGAGGGGGTGGGCAACAACAACATGCACTTGAGCCCCACCGACCTCTCCGGATTGGGCAACGCGACGTTCATGATCGGTCTCGCACTCGAATTCTAGCGGCATCGTGCCGACCTACCGCATCACGATTGAATACAACGGCACCGCTTTTTGCGGCTGGCAGCGCCAACCGGACCTCCTCACGATCCAAGGCCAGCTGGAGATCGCGGCCGAGACGATTTTTCGCCAGCCGATTCAGATCCAGGGTGCCGGCAGAACCGATTCCGGGGTTCACGCCCTGGGCCAGGTGGCCAGCTTTGAAGCCCCCCATCCCATCGATCCCAAGCACCTGCGGCGCGGTCTGACCGCCCTGGCCGGGCCGGACATCTCGGTCATCGAGGCGGCCTTGGCACCGGACAGGTTCAATGCCCGGTTCGACGCCCAGGGCAAACACTACCGATATCAACTGATCGCCCGCCGATCCCCCTCTCCGCTCCACGCCCTCTACAGCCACCACGTGCCCGCCCCCCTCGATCTCGAACGGATGGCTACGGCGGCCGCGATGCTGATCGGCGAACACGATTTTGCCGGCTTTCGCGCCGCCGATTGCGGTCGGGAGAATACGGTTCGCGAGCTGTCTCAAGTGACCGTCTCAGCGCAAGGTACCCTGATCGCCATCGATGTAAAAGGGACGGCTTTTCTCAAGAACATGGTGCGGATCATCGCCGGCACCCTAATCGACGTGAGCCGCGGTCGGCTCGAGCCGGAGACCATTTCCCGCGGATTCGAATCCAAGGATCGACGGTTCGCCGGCATCACTGCGCCGGCCAAGGGATTGACCCTCGTCGAAGTGTTCTATCCCGAGGGTTGGCTGCGGCCAAAGCCCGGCTCCGCGAAAAAGAAAATCACCGATTGACGCCGCGGGCCGAGCAGTGGTACCGATCCGAGGTTTTGTTTGACGACTGGAGGCAAAGTCAATGGCGGTTGTTGCAGTAGTGGGCGCCCAATGGGGTGACGAAGGCAAAGGAAAAATCGTCGATATTCTCGCGGCCGAAGCAGCGGCGGTGGTCCGGTTTCAAGGGGGAAACAACGCCGGACACACCCTGGTCGTGAATGATCAAAAAATGGTTTTCCACCTCATCCCCTCGGGCATTCTTCATCCCGGAAAGACGTGTATCCTGGGCCAGGGCATGGTGATCAATCCCCGTGTCCTGCTCGAAGAGCTGGACAAACTCGAGCAATCCGGTCACCTGGCTAAAGCGGACCTCAAGATCAGTGATCTGGCACATGTCATCCTGCCGCACCACTTGATCCTCGATCGGCTGCGTGAGGAAAAGCGGTCGAGCTCGGTTCCCGTGGGGAGCACCCTGCGGGGCATTGGGCCCACGTATGAGGATAAAGTCGGCCGGCGCGGCGTGCGCATCGAAGATCTGCTTCAACCGGCCCGCCTGCGCGAGTTGATCAACGAAGCCCAATCCTATCACCGGCCCATGTTCGAGGCGCAAAACGAACCGGTTCCCGCGGTCGACGAGGTGGTCGAGGAGTACAGCGGGATGGGCCGGCGGCTCGAGCCGCTGATCGCCGATACCACGGGCCTGCTCCACCAGCGACTGGCGTCCGGGGATCACGTCCTCCTCGAAGGGGCCCAGGGCACCCTGCTCGACGTGGATCACGGCACCTATCCCTACGTGACCTCTTCCAATACGGTTTCCGGAGCGGTCTGTGCCGGAGCGGGCGTCGGGCCGACCGCAATGGACAAAATCGTGGCGGTGGTCAAGGCCTATGTCACCCGAGTGGGCAACGGGCCGTTTCCCACCGAGGACGATGGTGAAGCCGGCGAGCACATGCGCAAAACGGGCGCGGAGTTCGGTTCGACCACTGGCCGCCCGCGGCGATGTGGTTGGTTCGATGCGGTGGGGGCTCGTCGAACTCTGAAGCTCAGTGGGGCGACCGGCTTGGCCCTGACCAAGTTGGACGTGTTGTCCGGCCTCGAAGCGATCAACGTCTGCATCGGCTACGAGCTCGAGGGCAAACCGTACGACCGGGGCTTCGGCACCGACTACAAGGACGTGACGCCGGTCTATCGCCAGCTGCCCGGTTGGTCCGACGATATCACGCAGGCGAAGTCCTTCGGCGAGCTCCCCGCGGCGACCCAGGGGTATGTCAATACCCTGGCCGAGCTGGTCGGCTGCCCAGTGGATATCGTCTCCGTCGGACCGGGACGGGAACAGACGATCATCGTCAACCATCCCTTTGGCTAGCACCACAGTCCAAAAGTTCTGACGTATTTGGCCGCCGATGCATCCCGGCTCCCTGCGTTGCTCGTCAGTTACAGGCCGTAGGGCATGCGCCCTCCTCGCGCCTTGCGATCCGGGTGCCTCGGCGCCCTCGGTACGGGCAGAATTTTTGGGCTGTGGTACTGGCAGCGGGATCGAATCGGACATTTCCGCGCCGAATCGGCTGTCGGTTGTAGCAAATCAGCCACACCTCTGAGCTCGATCGATAGTTAATTCGGTGTTCAAATTTATTCTAATAATCTGAAATAGTTCAGCTTTAGAGTTTCCACCTCCTCAACTCCGGCATGGCACCAACTGTGCACCTCCCCCTATCGGGGAGTTGCTCAGATGAGTAAAAAAGACCAAATCAGCACGACTATCGAACAGCGAGACTGGAAGGTCGAGCTTCACGGCGAAGGCCTGACGATCGATGACGCCTTACGCGAAGAGCTGCTCGCCTGCGTGCGCAACATTCAGTGTTCTGAGCGGGAGTGTTCACTGGTCAGTATTCGAATCAAACGAATCGACGGCCGCGTTCAGTCCCGCATCGGGATCACCCTGGCCCGTCGGCGTATCTCCGCGCTGGTCTACCGCGACGACCCGCTCAGCGCCACCCGCGCCGGCATCGTGGCGATCAACAAATCCCTCGATCAAGATGAGGTTTTCCTCCGACCGAGCAACAGCACGTCCCTCATCGACAACCTGATTTTTCCCTACACCGGTCCGGGCGTCTACTAACCTCAGTATTCCCTATCCTGTGAGCGATTATCACGCTACAAAAGCGTGATGTTCGATCGAACAACCCGAGGTGTACTATGAAAACGCTGAGATCCGGTTCGTCTCTCCTAGTCATCGGTGTCGCCATCTGGACAACCGCCTGCGCGCCCGCCGGGCAGCTGCCGCTGACGGCACCACCTGCCCCATCCCCGCCGACGCCGACCCGACCCGTCTTTGAGTTGGCGACCGACGAGCGCTACGATTTTGCAGGAATAGCGCCATACCGGGCAAACCACGCATCGGTCTACGCTCATATCGACGAACACCTGCCCCAGCACATCCACCATCTACAGCGGTGGGTTCGTCAGCGATCCATCAGCCCCCAACGGGACGGCATCGAAGAGATGGCCGCCCTGGTACAGGAGGACTTGAGGTCGATCGGTTTTCACGAAGCAGAGCTGGTCCGGACCGAAGGCCATCCCGGGGTCTGGGGGTACTACGACGCTGGTGCGACGCGAACCCTGCTGGTCTACATGATGTACGATGTCCAACCGGTAAACGAGCAGGAGTGGCAGACCGATCCCTTTGCCGGAAATCTGGTCGATCACGAACTGGGCCAGGTGCTGATGGCCCGCGGGGCCACCAATCAGAAGGGTCCCCAGCGGGCATTTCTCAATGCGGTGGATTCGATCATCCGGATCACCGGTACCCTTCCGGTGAACCTCATCATCACCGCAGAGGGAGAGGAGGAGCTGGGATCCCCCCACTACCCGCAATTTGTCTCCCAATACGAAGAACGGCTCCGGCAGGCCCATGGGGTCTACTTTCCGATGAACGGACAGCTGCCCGATGGCAAAATCGCGATGTATCTGGGCGTCAAAGGCATCATCTATTTCGAGCTCGAAGCGGTCGGCGGCAAATGGGGCGGCCCGCAGCGGCACGCAATCCACGGATCATTCAAGTCATTGGTCGATGCCCCGGTTTGGCGGCTGATCCACGCGCTGGCCAGCCTGACCACCGAGGACGGCAACACCATCGCTATCGACGGCTATTACGACACCATCATCCCCCCGACCCGGGAGGAACAGCAACTGATCAACTCGATGAGCACCGAGTGGAATGAGGCACAGTTGCAGCAGCTCCTCGGAGTGGATCATTGGATTGACGGGGCAACCGGCACCACCGCCATCTTGGGCCATCTCTATGGTGCCACATTGAACATCGACGGCATCTGGGGCGGTTATACGGGCCCTGGGAGCAAGACCGTGCTCCCCCATATGGCGACGGCTAAAGTGGATTCTCGGCTTCCCCCCGGCTTGCAGCCGGAACAGGCCATTTCGATGATCCGCCAGCACCTGGACGCCCATGGCTTTTCGGACATCACGCTTCGCAAGTTGGATGATGGGTACCCGGCGGCCCAAACGTCGATTACCGAGCCCTGGGTCCAATCGGCTATCGGGGTGTTCAAAAAGACCGGCTATCCCCTACAGGTGCAGCCCCGGATCGGCGGCAGCGCCCCGTTTTATCAGTTCACCGACCGCCTCGGTCTGCCCCTGGTTTTCACCGCGCTGGGCCACGGCTCGGGCGCTCACGGGCCCGACGAATACATGCTGATCACCCCCAAGCCGGGAGTTCCGGTCGCCGGTCTGGCAGCGATCGAGAAAGCCTACGTAGACCTGATTTACTCGTTCGCCGCCACCCCTTGATCCGCAGGGTGGGCCGCCCGGGTCATGGATTGGAGTCCCTTGATCGATACAACGAGGACCGCCGCCGCGATGAGCAACACCCACCAGGGATGCCCCTCTCGCCAGGTGTTGCCCAATTCCTGCTGGGCAAAGCGGCTGAGCAGGGAGGTGAGCAGGTTGTTTACCCCGTGGGCGACGATCGCGGGCCAGATGCTGCCGGTCCGCACCGCCACATAACCGAGGTACAGCCCGATCAATGCCGCGCCGGTGCTCTGCAGAAAATTGAAATGCACCACGCCGAACAGCACCGCCGAGACAATGATCGCCGTCTTTGCCGACCATCGCACATTGAACGCCCGCAGGAGAAAGCCGCGAAAGAAGAGCTCCTCTCCGATTCCGGGGCCGACCACCACGGTCAGGGTCATTGCGATGAAGGCCAGCGGTGTCGCCTGGGCAAATAGTTGGCTGAACATCTCCAGGGTCTCGGCTTCGAAGACGGTGGGGGCGACCAAATGCAGGTAGAAGGTCACCTGATCGACGAGCACCCCCACGCTGACCACACCGATGATCACCACCGGGTAGATGCCGGTCGGCACGGCGGTGATTCTGAGCCAGGCGACCGAGGCGAGCCCGAACAACCGGGGTGCCCCCAAGGCGAGGGCGGTCAACATGCCGCTGGTGAACAGCACCTGGGTGATGATCGCAGCCGGACTGAGCAGGGTGTTGCGAATTTCCTCGGCATCGTCACCGAGCAGCCCGAGCATCTGGGCGATGATGATCGCAACGAGGATCAGTCCTTGGAGAACGCAGGCGACGACAAAGGCGAGCACCCCGTGCCACCAGGTCACCGGCGAACGGGAGGAGACCGGCTCGAGGGGCATCTAGACCTTGTCCCGTAAGCGGAGGATCAACATGGTCATAGCGATGGGCAGGATGAACAGGGTGATGTTGACCGCCACATTGAGGGTCCACAGCTCGTCGGCAAAGCCGAAAAATTCCACTTTGGTCATGGGCACGTCATTGACCGCGTCCATCAGACCACCCATGCCCCACCGCATCGCGCTGGGCCCGAGCAGCCACTCCATGCCCTGATCCCGCAAGTCGGGCAGCTTCACCACGAATCCGGAGAAGGCGATCATCAACACCAGCCAGCCGAGCATGAACAGCAGGGCCACCTTGCTCGACTTGGCCAGGGTGGAGAACAACAGTCCCGCGGCCAAGCCCCCCAGTTGAACAGAGAGCAGGATCAAGACACAGGGCACCAGCGCCGTGTCGACGCCGACCACCCAGACCATGATCGCCGCCATGGAGAAGGCCTGAAACGAACCAAAGGCGGCGAGGAAGATCACCTTGGACAACACATAAGAGGGGATCTTGAGATTGACCATCCGCTCCCGTTGAAAGATTGTCCGCTCCGCGTGCACCATTTCGATCGCCGGAAAGATGCCGAAGAAAAAGGCCAACAACACGGCGATGAACAGCAGCACGTGTCGATTTTTGGGGTCGTCGAGGGGAATCGAGAGAAAGTACATGAACAGGGGGGCACCGACCACAGCGCCGACCAGCCAGCCGATGTCCCGGGTGTAGAGCTTGGTCAGCCGCTCGAAAAGCAGAAAGAACTGACTCAACCCAAAGGCCCGGCTGGCCCGGGCCCGGGGTGCCTGAAAGCCCAAGGTGGCCGGTTGGGTCGAGCGATCGACGACAAAATCCCGGTACCAACGGGAGCGCCGGTAATCCTCGGCCATCTCGTCCCAGGAATGGTCGGTCATGTCCTTGGGGGTGAGCACCTCGAACAGGGCGTCCGGGTTGGTGTCCGTGCCGAACCGGGTGTACGAGTCCCGCACCGAACCGTAGTAGACGAGTCGCCCTCCCACGCCGAGGATCAGCGCGTTGTCCATCATCTCGTAGATTTCGCGGGACGGTTGGTGGATGGTGATGATGATCGTCCGGCCTTTCTCGGTGAGGTTCTTGAGCACCTGCATCACGCTCTTGGCGTCCGAGGAGGAGAGGCCGCTGGTGGGCTCGTCGAGAAAGAGAATCGCCGGATCGGTGGCCAGCTCCATCGCCAGATTGACCCGCTTGCGCTGTCCACCGGAGAGCACCCTCGCTTCGGGACCGCCGATCACCGTGTTGGCCCGATGGACGATGTCGAGATCCGTCAGTACCTGGACTACCCTATCGTGCAGTTCCTGCTCGGACACCCCTTTCATGCGCATCTTGGCCGTGTAGTAACAGGCCTCGTAAACGGTCAACTTGCGGTGCACGATGTCGTCTTGGGGCACATAGCCGATATGGCCCCGCATCGCATCGAAGTTGCGGTGGAGATCCATCCCATTGACCAGCACCCGCCCCTTGGTCGGGGTCATGTTGCCGTTGATGTTCTCCATCAGGGTGGTCTTGCCCGCACCGGCCGGTCCCATTAGGGCGACGAACTCACCGGGCTCGATGGTGAACGATACATCCCTGAGCAATCGAATCGATCGGCTGCCCTTGGTGATGTCGAAAGTGACCCCCTGCACATCGACGCGGGTGGAGAGTCTCAGATCGTCACTCTCCACTTGGCCGTCCCCGGCCAGCCGCATGCGCACCGGTCCGATCTGAAAAGTGTCCTCAGAACCGAGCTTGATCGGAGCGCTGAGCTGTTCGCCGTTGACGAATGTGCCGTTGGCCGAGCCCAAATCCTCCAGCAGATAGCCGTCGTCTTTGAAGGTGACCCGGGCGTGCTGTTTGGAGACCATCGGATGATCGATGACGTGGTCGTTGTCCGGCCCTCGGCCGATGGTCAATCCCCCCTTGGTCGTTGATATCAGCTGCGTGCCCATCGACTAACCCTCCCCGGGGCCGGCACCCTGCTTGACCGCGGTGAAGGTGAATTTCTGGCCGCAAATCCAGATCAGATCGCCGCTGCTCACCGGGCGTTTCTGCTCAACCTTTTTCATGTCGCTCTCTTGGCTGCCCTTGGGCCCGGTGTAAGTGCCGTTGGTCGAGCCCAAATCTTCGAGCCAGACGAGCCCACTGTCGGGTTCGATGATAATTCTCGCGTGCTCCCGCGAGATGCCCGACAGCTCCAGGGTCACCTGACAGGACGGTTCCCGGCCGATGATGTTCTGGCCCAGCCTCAGCTCGTACGTGGGACCATCGGCCTGGATCAATTTGGCGTTGGTAATCGTCCCCATCGCCATCGTCTTGGCCCCGCGACTCTGGCGGACATCCTCGGCCGACGGAGCCCTGGACAGGCCCGGCGACGAAGGAGCACTGTCGGCGGGAATTTTGGCCTTGCGGGAGCGCAGGGCAACCAGCACGATCGCGACCACGACCAGCACGACAATGGCGATGATGAGAAACATCAGCGTGGCGCTGGCCTCGGCGCCCTTGGGGGCCTTGGCGATGGTGAACTTCATCGGGCTCTCCCCGTTTTGCCCGTACTGGTTGATCACCTTAATCGTGCCGGTCTCCACCGCCGAATCCAATGAGACGACCAGCCGAAACGGCATTTGGGATTTCATGCTCACCGGGCGGCCGCCGACAAAGGCTTTGACCCGGCCCGGGGGACCGCAAAAGCCCGATCCGTCAATGGTCAGGTCGACCTTGCCGTCATCGACGTTTTTGCGGGTCGGCTGGGCCGAGGGGTAGAGCGCCGTGATTTGAGGAATCGGTGCGGCCTGGGAGGTGGCCTTGAACTTGATCCCCTCCACGTCCCGTCCCTCTACCTTGAGCACGGAGTAGTGTTCGGTGGTCGGCATCGGCCGGTAGCAGGGAAAGTTGACCTTGAGGTGGTACTGGCTGCGAATGCGGTTCCACAAAATGGTGACGAACTGCAGGTTGGCGTTCTCGGCTCGCCGGAAGATCGAGTTGCCGCCGGTGCGCTGGGCCAGCTCGTGGGTTCGGTTTTCGATTTTATGGGCGTTTCGCGGATCGTCGTACTTGCGGTCGAGCTTGAACACGATGGGGAAAAAGGGCACCTTTCCCTGGGCGTAGGACTCCTGCACGCAGTTCCCCTTGCCCTCCCCCTTGTCCGCACCGCCAGTGAGAAACACGACCACCCGGTACTTGTCCCCGGTCTGCTCGGGAAACCAGCGCAACGACTCGGAGAGCGCCTGGCAGATGCGGGCGCCGCTCTTGTCGTCGCTGGGCAGGGGGTTGATTCGCCGGATCGTCGCCAGTAGGGATTTCTTATCGTTGGTGAAGTTCTGTTCGAGCTTGGCCTCGGAGTAGCTGCCCTGGGCCGGGGCGGTGGCCAGGGCGACCTGATCCCGTTTTGGATCGAGCCGATTGACGATCGCCTCCATGATTCGCTTGGCTTTTTTGAACTCACCGGTATAGGTGCGCGACCGGTCGATCATCACCAGCACCTGCGCGCCGGCCCAACCGGCAACCGCTTGCTGTTGATTGACGATCCATCCTCCCTGGTCGCCGGCGAATTCGTCCATGCTGACCATAAAGGCGCTGGCCGGCAGGTCCCGGCGAAACACATTGCCGTCGTTGACATCGACAAAAACAGAGGTGTCCTTGGGAAATCCCCGTGGGTTAATCTGCCAGTGAACAATGCGCTGCGCCAACGACACCGCCGGAGCGGCGATCATCATTCCCAGGAGAACGGCGGCCCAGACCTTCTTTCGTTCAATCAACTTCATGAAAAACCTCTTAAACTTGGTTTCGTGCCCCTTCACCGTTTGAAAGTGACCGCATGATACCAGACACGGCAATCCAGCGTCCAGTGATCAAAAACGTACCTTTAATTGCTAGATAAACCAAAACAAATAGCTGTAAAGTTAACCGGTTCACATTTGTGACCATTAGAGGAGTCTAATTCAAATGTCATTTGTCGAGCTTAGGGACAAGAAGGTCATCGAATCGTACCTACGTTCCAATCCCGAGCTCCACATTTACAGCATTGGCGATTTGGACGATTTCTTCTGGCCGCATACGGTGTGGTACGGCTGGGTCGATAGAGGATCCCTCAGCGCCATTGCCCTGCTCTACACCGGACAGGCCGTACCCACCCTGCTGGCGCTGGATGACGATCTGTCCGCCATTAAATCGCTCACCAGAGCCATCCTTCACCGATTGCCCAATCGGTTCCACGCCCACCTCACACCGGGGCTCGAATCCGTACTCCAGTCGACCTGTCGGCTCGATTTCCACGGCAGGTATCTCAGAATGGCCCTTAGGGATCGATCCATCGCCGATAGTGTGGACTGCACAGGGGTGGTCAATCTCTCCGCCGGGGACTTGGACGCGATAAATCGGCTCTACGAACAGAGCTATCCGGCCAACTGGTTCGATCAGCGGATGTTGGAGACCGGACAGTACTTCGGCGTCAAAAGCAGGGATGAGCTGGTCAGCATTGCCGGGATTCACGTCTACTCAGCGGCCTATCGGGTTGCAGCCTTGGGCAATATCACCACCGCAACGACCCATCGTAGGCGTGGATTGGGCACTCGAGTGACCGCCCGTCTACTGCAGTCGCTCCGCACAGAAACGGATCACATCGGGCTAAACGTCAACACAGACAATACGGGCGCAATCACCCTATACAAGCGGCTAGGCTTCAGCCCCATCGCCCGTTTCGAAGAGTTCACGATCAAAAAGCAGCGTTGAGCAAGCGGAACATTCGTTTCATCAAGTTGGAATCAGGGTCAAGTTGGGAGTCATCAAGTTGGGACGCATCCATCAAGTTGGGACGCATCAAGTTGGGACGCATCAAGTTGGGACGGACCTCAGAAGTTCACCAACTTTAGCAATACCCTACGGGCTTATGTTTTCGGACGACACAATATGGAAGAATCTGCGAATTTAAATTAATGAACTTTTGAGGTCCGTCCCAATTCGCGTCCCAATTCGGGGCCAATTCGGAACGGGCGTCCCTAAACGGGGGCAAAAGCACACGTGCGGATTGGGTGTTTCAGAACTGCAACTGTGAAAGCCGTTGTGCCGCGAGGGTGACCTGTTCGACAGAGGGGGTCAGGGCAAAGCGTACGTACCCCGCCGCCGGGTTGTGTCCGTCGGCGCACTCTTCGGCGATCAGATCTCCGGGGGTGGCAACGATGCCGATCGCCGGATCCATCAGTTTTTCAGCAAAATCCAGCGCGGTCATCCCCTCTGGTACGGCTTGCCAAATGTAGAGTGTCCCCTCGGGGGTGGAGCGCCGTAATCCGACTCGGGCCAGGGCATCGACCAGGATATCTCTCCTCTCGCGGTACTCCTCGCGCATCTGGGCCACGTGGGTTTCGTCATTGAGCGCCGCTGCGGCCGCGTCCTGGATAAAGGTCGGGGTGCCGGAGTCGATGTTGGTTTTCAGCTTGCGAAATGCGGCGATGATCCGCGGATCCCCGGCGGCCCAACCCGCGCGATAGCAGGTCATCGCCGACCGCTTGGACAGGGAGTTGAACACCACCACCCCCTCGTCACCCACATTCAACGCAGAGGGGGGCGGCTCGTCGCCGAAGTAGATCTCACTGTACGCTTCGTCCGAGGCGAGGATGATGTGGTTTTTGCGGGTCCAACCGACCAGCTGCTCGAAAAAATCGAGGCCCGGGCAAACGCCGGTCGGAGAGTTGGGATAGTTGACCCACATGATCTTGGCGGCGCGCGCCACATCGCTGGGAATCGCGCTCAAGTCGGGTAGAAAACCATTCCGCTCGTCGAGGGGGTAAAAATAGGTCTTGCCCTCGGCGAACCAGGTCCCCCGGGAGTAGGGCGGGTATCCCGGTGAGGGGATCAGCACCAAATCGCCGGGATCGACAAACGCCTCGGCAAAATTGAAAATGCCCTCTTTGGATCCCAGCGTTGAGCTGACCTGGGTCTGGGGATCGATCTCGACGGCAAAGCGCCGCTTGGTCCACTCGGCCACCTGCTCGCGAAATTCGAGGGCGCCGATGTAGCTGGGGTAGCCCGCCTGGGCCCGGGCATCAATCGCCTCTTGGCAGGCCCGGCGCACGACCGGCGGTGTGGGCGTGCTCGGATCGCCGACCCCGAAATCGATCGGCTCGACACCGGCCCGTCTGAGGGATGCTACTTTTTCATCGAGCACTTGAAAAGCGTAGGCCGGTAAAGCCGTGATGCGTTTGGCAACTCGAATGTCCATCTCGTTCCTTTCGCTGGTTGGAGGGGTGATCTCTGCTGGCGACTACAGCGCGCCTTGGGGAGTGGGTCGTTTGAACTTGGGATCCAGCGTGGCCACCTTGTCCTCTTTGAAGGTCAGCGCACCCACCGGGCAGTTCTCGACGATTTTCTGCAGTCCGGTACCGTCCACTTTGGCCAGCTCGCGCCCCAGCGCCGGCTTGACCCGAGCGGTGAAGCCCCGGCCGACAAACCCCATCGCCGAGGTACCCAGCAGGTTTTCGGTGATCCGCACGCAGGTGCCGCACTGGATGCACTTGTGGGACTCGTGGACAATCTCCTGATGGGAGTCATCCCGGTGATACTCCCGTCCCTGACCACTGAAGTGATCCACGTCCGCGCCAAACTGGGTGGCGTAGCTCCGCAGGCGACATTCGTGGGCGTCCCGGCAGCCGCACTCCATGCAGCGCTTGGCCTCTTCGCGGATCTGTTCCGGAGTGAATCCGGTCTCCACCTCGTCGAAAATCTTGGCCCTGGACTTGGCTTCCAGGTGGGGCATGGGAACCCGCGGGGTCTCGGTGAACGGTGTGACCACCTCCTTGGGGATTTCGTCCAGCTTGCCCATCGAGTGGCAATAGGACTTGTTGTCACCGACCACTGCCTGTCCCCGCACGAACTGATCAATCGAAATCGCCGCCCGACGGCCCGCGGCCACGGCAGTGACCGCGATGTCAGCACCACTGACACAATCCCCACCGGAAAAGACGTTCGGCAGATTGGTCTGCATGGTGTGCTCATCGGCGACCAGCGAACCCCAGCGGGTCTGCTTGATCCCTTCGGCCATGCTGGCGTCCACGCCCTGGCCAATCGCGGCGATCACATTGTCCATCTCGCGCACGTGCTCACTGCCCGCTTGGGGCACCGGACGACGGCGGCCCGAGTCGTCCGGCTCTCCCAGCTCCATGCGAATGCAGGTCACGGCGAGGGTGCCGTTGGCGCCCTTGTCCACTTGGGTCGGCGCGGCGAGCAGATCGAGCTTGATCCCCTCTTCTTCGGCCGCATCGATTTCCTCTTCCCAGGCAGGCATTTCAGCGCGCGTCCGGCGGTAAAGGATCGTCACCTCTTTGGCACCCAGCCGGGCCGCGGTGCGCGCGGCATCGATCGCCGTGTTGCCGCCACCGACCACCATCACCCGGTCGCCGATGCTATACGATTCGTTGCGGGAGACATCGCCCAAAAAGCCGATGCCGGTCAACACACCCTCGGTGTCTTCACCTTTGACGCGCATCGATGAAGCTTTTTGGGCACCCAATCCCAAAAAGACCGCGTCGTAGTCGTTGCGCAGCTGATCGAGGGTGATGTCCTGACCCAAGCGGGTGTTGAATTTGTAGGTTGCACCCAGTTTCCCAATCACCTCGGCCTCGCGCTCGATCACGTCCCGGGGCAGGCGATAGCTGGGAATGCCGTAGCGCACCATGCCGCCGGCGGCCTCGTGAGCCTCGTAAATCGTACATTGGTGACCCAGCAACTGCAGGTAGTAGGCCGCGGTCAAACCGGCCGGACCGGCACCAACGACAGCCACTTTTTTGCCGGTCGCCGCTGCCGGGGTGGGCAGGTACTCATCGCCCGACGCTGAGATGGCATCGGCGGCAAAGCGCTTGAGATGGCAGATCGCGATCGGTTTTTCGACCAATTGCCGGCGGCAGGCCTCTTCACAGGGCCGGGTGCAAACCCGCCCCAGGATGCCGGGCAATGGCATGTCGTGTTTGATCAGCTCCAACGCCTGGCGGTCTTCGCCCTTGGCCAAGTGGCTGATGAAGCCGGGGATATCGATGCCCGCCGGGCAGGCGGTCATGCACGGTCCCAGGCAATCCCCCACGTGATCGGAGAGCAGCAGCTCGACGCAGGTGCGGCGCGCCTTTTTGACCCGCTCGGTATTGGTTTTGACCACCATGCCGTCGGTGACCGTGGTGGAGCAGGAGGGGATCAAGTTGCCCCGCCCCCCTTCGACCTCGACCACACAGACGAAGCACGAGGCAAACGGTTTGAGCTCTTTGTTGTCGCAAAAGGTGGGGATGAATTTGCCCTGGCGCTTGGCGGCCTGCAAAATGGTGCTTCCCGGGTCCACCGCCACCTTTTCGCCATCGAGGGTTATCGTTATTTTTTCCACTGTGTTGGCCCCTTATCTCAAATAACAACCACAGAATCGTACTTGCAAAAGTCGCGGCAGACACCGCACTGAATGCAGGCTTCCTGGTCAATAATGTGTTTTTGTTTCTTGGTGCCGGTGATGGCGTCGACCGGACAGTTCTTTTTGCAAACCATGCAGCCGTTGCACTGGTCGGTGATCTCGAACGAGCAGAGGTTGCGGCACTTACCGGCCCAGCATTTGTGATCGTGAATGTGCTCCTCGTATTCCTTGCGGAAGTAGCGCAAGGTGGTGAGCACCGGATTGGGCGCGGTCTGTCCCAGGCCACACAGGCTGGTCGTGCGGATCTGTTCGGCCAGATCCTCGAGGGTATCGATATCTTCTGCTTTTCCCTTCCCCTCACAGATGCGGGTCAGGATCTCCAGCATGCGTGTGGTCCCGATACGGCAAAACGTGCATTTGCCGCAGGACTCGAGTTGGGTGAAGTCCAGGAAGTAGCGGGCCACGTCGACCATGCAGGTGGTGTCATCCATCACGACCATGCCGCCCGAGCCCATGATCGCGCCGGTTTTGTTGACTTCATCGTAGTCGATTTTCGTGTTGAACAGCTCACGGGGAACACACCCCCCCGAGGGACCGCCCATCTGTACGGCCTTGACCTGGCGCGAGGTGCCGGTGCCGCCGCCCACTTCGTGAATGATTTCATCGAGGGTGATGCCCATCGGCACTTCGACCAATCCGCCGCGGGCGATTTTGCCGGCCAGGGCAAACACCTTGGTGCCCTTGGATTTTTCGGTACCATAACTGGCAAAGGCGTCCGCCCCGTTGCGAATGATCCAGGGCACATTGGCCCAGGTCTCTACGTTATTGATGGTCGTCGGTTTGCCGAACAGACCGGACTGTGCCGGGAACGGCGGACGGATGCGGGGCATGCCCCGGCGGCCTTCGATTGAGGCCAACAAGGCGGTCTCCTCGCCGCAGACGAAAGCGCCGGCCCCTTCTTTAACGTGGATGGTGAAGTTGAAATCCGTGCCGAAAATCTTCTCACCGAGATACTTCTTCTCCTCGGCTTCGGCAATCGCCCGGTGCAGCCGCGCCACGGCCATCGGATACTCGGCCCGGCAATAGATGTACGCTTCGTCCGCACCGGTGGCAAAACCGCCGATCGCCATCCCCTCCAGCACGGCGTGGGGATCGCTCTCCAAGGTGGTTCGATCCATGAACGCGCCGGGATCCCCCTCATCCGCGTTACAGACGATGTATTTTTTATCCCCTTCGGCGCCCAGGGCGAACTTCCATTTCAGCCCGGTGGGAAACCCGGCACCGCCGCGACCGCGAAGCCCGGAAGCGGACATGATGTCGATCACTTCGGTCGGACTCTTCTCGGTCAGGACGGTTTTCAGCGCCTGGTAGCCGTCGACGGCCAAGTAGTCATCGAGCTGATCCGGGTCGATGTGACCGCAGTTGTCCAGCACGATTCGCTTTTGCTTGCCCAGCAGCGCCTTGGTCTCGCCCTCCTCGGGGTTGGCAATCCACTTGTCGCGAGGCTGCCCATCGACGACATGTTCGGCGATCACCTTGCGCATCCGCGTCGCGGTCATATTGGCGTACAAATGGGTTGTTCCATCAGCATCGATGAACTGTACCTGGGGCTCGGCATAACACATGCCCAAACACCCGGTGATGCGCAGTTCGACGTCGAGTTTTTGCTCGGTGAGCGTCTCTTGGCACAGGTCGTAGACCTCCTGCGCTCCAGCGGCGATATT
The DNA here is from genome assembly GCA_028278265.1 of Myxococcota bacterium. Lineage (GTDB taxonomy): Bacteria > Myxococcota_A > Polyangia > JAAYKL01 > JAAYKL01 > JANQET01. The sequence goes on along the minus strand of JANQET010000163.1, from coordinate 25,536 downwards.
GCAGGTGCTCATCCCCACGACCAGCGCCGGCTTGACTCTGTTGTTGGTTGTTGACACCACTTCCTCCTCAACCTTCTTTTTCAATATTATCGATAACTTTCGCCGCTTTCTTGCGATCCAGGCGTCCAAAGGTCTTCTCGTCGACCATCACGACCGGGGCCAGCGAACAGCAACCCACACAAGCGACAGAGCTCAGTGTGTATTTCATGTCCGCGGTGTTTTCCCCGTCCTTGACGTCGAGCCGGGTCTCCATCGATTCGGTGATACCCTCGGCGCCGGCCACGTGGCAGGCGGTGCCGTGGCAGACTTTAACGATCTTTTCACCGACCGGATCGAGTCTAAACTGGGTGTAGAAGGTGGCCACACCGTAGAGCTGAGACTCGGTCATCTCTGTTTTTTCGGCGATCCGTTCAATCACTTCGACGGGAACGTAGCGAAATTCATCTTGAACCGCTTGCAGGATGGGGATGGCCAATTGCGGACCGGTGCCCATCTTTTCCACAATGGCATCGACTTTCGAAAGTTCTAAGGTCATCGCGCCTCCTTATGTCAACGATTTCCAATTTGTAAGTTTTTGCAATTTCATCTGGATTTTTTTCATCATTTTTAGGAGATACTAATTACACACTGACTTATGAACATTCAATGAAAAAGCGAGGGGGGCGTGAATGTTGAAGTCATATCGCGCCTTTCGCGTTACAACTCTGAGCACAACCGTACGACAAATTCGTTCGCTCAAACAACAATTATCTGGAGGGAAGGTGTTTACCGGTGGATAATCGCCCAAATCCAGGAAATCGATGAATGACCGACTGCTGAGCAGCCACAACCGCCATCGTCCACTCCGTCGGCGGCGGCGTTGTCATCATCGTCATCGCTGTCCCCGTCAGCATCTCCGTCTCCATCTCCGTCTGCATCCCCGTCACTGTCCCCGTCCCCGTCACTGTCCCCGTCCCCGTCACCATCGGAATCGGCATCGTTGTCGCCGTCACTATCGCTGTCCGAATCGCCGTCACTGTCCGTATCACTATCGCTGTCACTATCGCTGTCGCTGTCGCTGTCGCTGTCACTATCCGCATCGCCGCCCCCTTCGTCCACTTCGATATCCGCGACGTAGGTGGCCTTGTTCTTGGCGGTGATGGTCAGCTTGATTTCCGATTCCAGCGTGATATCCCCCTCCAGGGGAATAGTGACCGCATCGGTCTCCAAGTAGGCCGTACCGACGATTTCCCCGGTGTCGGTGAGTGAGAGGAGCGCCCCCGGCGCATCGGCCTCGACCTCGAACTCGGTGGCTCCCGGCACCATCGTGGCGGGGTGTTCGACGACCATCTCCTGGGGGGCCATGGTGTGCAGGATCACCGACGGATCCCCGTGCATCACCCAGGTGTCGGCCACGCCCGTATTGTTGGGATACTCATCGACCATGTAAGAACAGCCGTTGAGCCCAATCGCACCGGCGGTCCATTTGATGTGACTGGCCACGTCGGTCAGCAGATCGACGAACTCGAACTGTCCCGCATAGGGCGGGTTCCACGGTTGAGAGGTGGAGGCGGCGAACACGTTGACCGCCCCAGCCGGCTCCCCGCCGCTTTGAACCCGGGTGATCGCCTCGGCAAAACAGGTGCGATCGTTGAACTGTCCCGGATTGCAGGCGAGCACCCAGATGTGCAGGTGCTTGTTGACGTTGGTCAGTTGACTGGCGGTTTGCACATCGAAATCGCCCGAGATCAGCGAGCCGGAATAGCCGTGCCCGCTGTAGAACAGAATGCCGACCCCGTCGTTCACCAACTCGGCGCAATCCTCGCTGGTTGGATCCCCCGGTTCGTCATCCTCCCCCTGGCTGCCGTCGTAGAGCTCGGCGATCTGGGTGTAAGTATAATCGAGCAGTTTGGGTCTGATTTTTCGGCGCAGATGCTGCCAATCCGTGTCCCCCCAATCATTGGTCATCGTGTCGTTCGAGCCCATCACGAACCCGGTTTCGAGCCAGGTGTCCTCTGGACCGAGAGACTGCTCGTAGTAGAGGGTCCGTTTGACCATTGTCTCGATGTGGTCGACTGTTTCGCCGGAAAACCGGCCGACGAATACTTCGGCGCGGTTGTCGTCCCCCTCGAGGTAGCCGTAGACATTGTCCGCTGGCCCCGAGTCGTGGCCCCCGTAAACGATCGGCGAGGTGATGTGCTCGTAGTCCCCTACCAGTAAGACGAATTTCAAATCGTTTGCATTATAATACTCTTCCACGTACTCGCTGATGCTGTCTGTGGTGTTTCCCACATCGGCGATATCCACGATTTCGGTGGGGATGCCCTTTTGTTTTTTCCAGGCGATCAAGGGGGCCATCGTCTCGATGAACTGCCCGGCGGAAATGATCAGCATGCCACCCTTCTCCTCGATCGGGGTGTAGCGAAAGGCCGGATAATTGAGAAATCGGCGGTTGTAGGTGGCGTGAAACAGCGGATCGACGGTTCGCAGGGCCCGTTTTCTGACAAAGGGGTTCTCACCCACGTCGTCGGTCGCCCTCACCTCGATCTCCAGCTCGTAGTACACCCGCAATGTCCGGGTTTGGGGATTGTACTGAAAGGGATGGAGGGCCACGGTCTGCGCCCGGTGATCCCGCAGAATGTAGGGTCGCTCCAATGCGGCGATCTCCCCGGGATAAAAGGCGTCCTGCCCATAGGCCTCGCCGTACGCAAAGGGAACCTCCCGCGGATCGACGCGACGGCTGATCGCGCCCTTGGAGGGGGCGATAGTCAAATTCTGGTACTCTCGGTAACGGGAGCGGATCACTTGGACGCGCATTTTGGCTCGGTCGGGAATGAGCAACGAGGTGCTCATGCGCGGTATATGAGGTGCCGACGCCCGGAGCAGGGGATAGGCACCGGGCGCCGACACGGTATAAGCCGGGCCACTGGGGGTCATCACCGGAAAGAGCGAAAATCCGCTCAATTCCACGGAAAAAAAGGTCGTTCGAATGTTGGACGACATCAGGGTGATCTCGGCTGGAGAAGGGGTTTTGCCATTGATCCCGATCCACGAGGTGTCGGCCGGGGAAAACGCCACCGGGGCGTCATTCGCCCGGACCGATGGGATGGCCAGAATGGTTGAGAGGATCAACGCGGCCGGCAAAACACCCGACCCGAGACCCCTTCGACCGGTGATAGACATGTGTTCCTCCCTGAACTGGGTTGCGCAGATTGCTTATTTAAAGAGGCAGATTGCTGCACATAATTAAATGTTTCGCCCGAATATACCATCAATATGAAGTCATTACTACGCAATCTACAGAAATATGTAGAGGAGATCTGGAATTTATTACACAGCCGCTGCCAAATTACTTTTCAATTGAACAAACAGTGCCTTTGGCAGGCGGGAAAGTGGTCAGGGCGCCAATGATGAATTATGGTGAGAGAAGGGATAGGAGAATCATCGATGATCAAACGAGAAAGCGGACTGCTCGGAATCGCCGCACTCTCGTTGGCGCTCGGTGTGCTGAACGGGTGTGATGAATGCGAGAGCACAGTCGAATGCGCCACCGGGCAGATCTGCGTTGACGGGATGTGCGAGGCGATGGATCCGTGGTCGCCGGACGGCAGCCCGACCGGAGATGTGGATGCGGACGCGGATACCGACGTCGATGCGGACGGGGATACCGACGCGGACACGGACAGCGACACGGACGCGGATAGTGACGGCGATACCGATTCGGACACGGACGGGGACACGGATAACGATCCGACGATCACCTGGATCGAGATTCAAAGCGGCGTACTGGTCATGGGAGACGCCCTCTACTCATTCACCCAACCTATCCACAACGTGCTGATCGATACATTCGAAATGACCCGTTCGGAAATCACGGTGAGCCAATATGCGGCCTGCGTCACGGACGGGGACTGCGCCGAACCCCAATATCCCGACGGTGTCTCTGAAAACAGTATCAACTGGAACGTTCCCGGGCGGGGCAAGTTTCCGGTCAACGGCGTCGTCTGGTCTCATGCAGATGCCTTCTGTCAATGGGCCGGCGGGACGCTGCCCAGCGAATCCCAATGGGAATACGCCGCCCGCAGCGAGGGATTGACCAAAACGTTTCCCTGGGGCGAACAGGCACCTACCTGCAACTTGGCGATCTTCAACGATGGTACCGGCGCCGGATGCGGTGAGTTCAACACCAACCCGGTCTGCTCTGCCCCGATGGGCAACACGGCTCAGGGGTTGTGCGATATGGCGGGCAGTGTCTTCGAATGGCTGGCCGACTACTGGTGGGACGACTATGTCAACCATCCCCTCGACGGCTCGGCACAGGAAGAACCGCCCTCGGCCGGGGCGATCAATCGAGTGATCAGGGGCGGTGGATTTCACAACATGGAAGCGGACGCCTACATGATGCGCACGACCTACCGCATGTCCTTTCCCCAAGACGGATGGGATCACGACAACAAGGGGGAAGTGGATTTGGGCTTTCGCTGCGTACGCTAGGTTCAACTCAACTCCCACGAATTTATTGGGAATCGTGAGGTGCGGTTCCCGGACCGGGTAACCAACAGGTCACCACAGTACCGCCCCCCTGGCGGGATTGGAGATCGATGCGGCCCCCGTGGGCCTCGATGATTTCCCGGCACAGGGGCAATCCCAGTCCGCTGCCGGACGTCTTGGTCGAATAGAACGGTAGAATCGCTTTTTGGATGGTCTCTTCGTCCATACCCGATCCCCGATCCAGCACCTGCAGGTAGGCGCTGTGATCACCGATCTGCTGAACGGTGACGGTCACCTGCGGCTCGCCCGCCGAGGCCTCCTGGGCGTTGTTGACCAGGTTGACCAGCAGCTGCTGCATCTGGGCGCGATCGAACCACCCCTTCTTCGACGGCGGGAGCTCGGGCCGCTCTACCGACGGGAACCCGTCGAGACAGGACAGCAGCTCGGACCAGGCCACCAACTCCTTGCGCGGAACGGGCAGTCGGGCAAAGCGGGCATAGCCTTCGATGAACTGTTGAATCTGCTGCAGGCGCTCGTTGACCAAGCCGAAGATCTCCTCGAAGCGGGCCCCCGGCTCGGGTTGCCGGGCAATGGTTTTGGCCGAATGCAACAGGGAGGAGACCGGGGCCAGGGAGTTGTTCAATTCATGGCACACCACGCGAATCACCTTTTTCCACGCTTCGGCCTCCTGCCTGTTGAGCTCGTGGGTGATTCGCTGGAGCAACACCAAGCGATGCTGGCGCTGGTTCAGTTGAAACGTGCGTTGGGCCAAGTAGTAGTTTTCGATCCGCTCGTCCCGCGCCACCGAGAACAGCCCATCGGTGCTGCTGGTGAGAATATCGCGCATCTCCCGGGGACACCCCTCTTGAATCTCACTGAAACGGCTCCCTTCGATCCGGCCCCCGTCGCGCAACAGACGCCGTGCCTCCGTGTTGGCGTAGATAATGCGATCCAGTGGATTGACCAACAGAATCGCCACCGGTGACCGCTTGAGCGCGGTACCCAGTAGCAGCTCCCGCTGACGAATCTCCTGCCGCTCCTTTTGCAGCATCGCACTCGCGTCGTTGTACAGGCGGGCTATCTCTCCCAACTCATCCATCCGCTTGGACGCCAAACGAACGCTGAAGTCCCGGTCGGCAAAGCTGGCGATACCGCTGGAGAGACCCTTGAGCGTACGGGTCAGCGGTCGGGTGATCCGTCCGATCAGCCACACCCCGGCGGTCAGACCGACCAGCAGCACACAGACGAAGATCCATCCCACCGAGGAGAAGTAGCGAGCGGCCAGGGCGGCCACCGCGGCCATCAGCACCAGCAACCCGACAAACCCGGCGCTCACCTTTCCGGCAAACGACCAGCGAACAAGGGGCATCTCCGACCGGCGTGTGGCCGTTTCTGACGATTGCTCAGGCAAGACTAATGGCTTCTCGGTTTTCGCTCGAGTTGAACACCGAGGCGTGTCATTCGGCGGTACAACGCCTGCCGGCTGAGCCCGAGGATTTCTGCCGCGCGGGCCACCACCCCTTGTGCCTGATGGAGCGCGTCGATCACCTGTTGGCGTTCGCTCGCAGTCGCCGGATCGTCGGCGGGTCGACCGTCTGACGCCTCGGCCGTACCGGCCACACCGCCCAAATCCAGGTCGCCGGGAAGAATCTCCTCCCCGCGAGCGACCAACAGCGCCCGGTGAACGCGGTTCTCGAGTTCCCGCACATTACCGGTCCAATCGTGCCCGCAAAGCGCGTTGCACGCCGCATCGCTCAGCACGACCGGCCGTGCGTGCTCAACGCGAATGAACCGTTGTAGAAAATGTTCGGCCAGGGGCACGATATCCTCTCGCCTCTGCCGGAGCCCGGGGAGCGCCAGCTCGATCACATTCAACCGAAAAAAGAGATCCTCGCGAAACCGACCCGCTCGGATTGCCTCATCCAGCCGGGCGTTGGTGGCGCTCAAGATGCGCACGTCGACCTTCAGGGAACGGCTCGAGCCCAAGCGCAACAGCTCTCCGCTCTGCAGCACACGCAGCAGTTTGACCTGGCCGGCCAACGACAACCCGTCGATCTCATCGAGAAACAACGTGCCCTGATCGGCCGTTTCAAAGTGTCCAATGCGACGGCCTTTCAGTCCGGTGTAGGCCCCGGCCTCGGCGCCGAACAGTTCGCTCTCGATCAGCTCCTCGGGGATCGCCCCAACGTTGACCCGCACGAACGGCGCCTCCCGCCGCCGCGAATTGGCCTGAATGATCTCGGCCACCCGCTCCTTGCCCGAACCGCTGGGGCCGGTGATCAGAATCGGGGCGTCCGAGCCGGCGACATTGGTCGCCAAGGAGACGAGCCGATGCATCTCTTCACTGGCGTAGACGAGCCCCCTCAAATCGTATTTCTCGGCCAGCGCCGCTCGAGACCGCTCGGTCGCCGCGCGCAGTTGCTCATTCTCGACCTCGAGCTCCCGCAGCCGAAGCAGGTTTTTCAAGGTGGCGATCAACCGATCGTCATTCCACGGTTTTTCGATATAGTCGCTGGCCCCCTCCTTCATCAACTCCACCGCCGACGCCACCGAGGCCCAGGCGGTCATCAGCAAAATCGGCAGCTGTGGGTCGATCCCGCGCAGGGCCCGAAACAGGGACACCCCTTCTTTACCGGAGGTCTCATTGGGCCCGAAATTCATGTCCTGAATCACCGCGCCCAGGGGTTGGCTGCTCGCGATGCGACAGGCCGCCTCGGGTGTGGACGCACTGACGTGGGGCAGATCGTGCAGGTCCAGCAGGATTCCCAACGCCTGAAGAACCGCCGGCTGATCATCGACGATGAGCACGGTGAGCGGGTCTGTTTTCATGGCTTCATTCTAGGGGCAAAGGCGCGGCTCCGTCCATCACTTATCCGCATCGACTCCCTCTATCGGCTTCGCTTGGTCACGGGCAGGTAGGTGGCCAGTAGATTGCCGACCGCGTAGTGATAGGCCGCCAGTGCGATGTGCAGATTGAACCGGGTTTCCACGGCGGCCAATCGGGCCCGGGTGGCCGACAACTGCGCGTCGCGGAGCTCCAGGGCGGTGCCCATGCCCAGGGCGTACCGCTCTTGGGCCAAGACCAGCGACTCCTCGGCAGCGGTGATACTGGCGGTCTCGATCGCCCCGATCGCGGCCAACGTCTTGAGCGTATCGGTCGCCCGGACCAACTGGGCGTTCAGCTCCTGCTCGACCTCGCGCCGGCGCAGCTTCTGTCGCTGCACTTCGGTTTGAGCCGCCTGCACCTTGGCGGAAGTGGCCCAGCCCTCGAAGATCGGCAGGGACAACTGCAGCGAGGCGCCGAAATCGTGGTGCTCGTCTAAGCGGGCGTACACCTGCCCCACCTCGGTGCCCTGGCGCTGATAGTAGGCAACCCCCCGCAACGTCGGCCAGTGCCCGCCTCGGGCGAGCCGCACCTCCACCTCGGCCACGGCTTGCGCTGCCGACGCAGCCTGCAACTCGGCGTGATGAGACGGCACCTCGGTGTGGGGTTTCTCCGGAACGATCGGCGCGACCCGCGGCGGCCGGATTGCAATCGTCGCCTCGGGCGATCGTCCCAGGGCCAGATTGAGGCGAACTTTGGTCGCGCGAAGGCGTTGTTGCTGCCGCTCCAGCGCCACCCGATCCTGTCCCTCACTGACCTTGGCCAGGGCCACGTCCACCTGGGTGCCGGTGCCGATGCCGAACCGCGCTTCGGCCAGTCGCAGCTGATCCCGGCTCAGGGTCAACGCTTTCTCTAGCACCTCGACTTTTTTCGCTTCGGTCAGCACGTTGAAATAGGCGCCGATCACCCTCAGGGCGATCGCCTCACGTATGGCTGTCCGTTGTACCCGTTTGCGCTCCACCTCGCGGGTGGCGCGGGTGGCTCCGTTCCACGAGCGGCCGCCGTCGAACAACGTCTGATAAACGCTCAATCCGAAATAGTGGGAGGGAAACCCCGCTGCTTGCGCGGCGGTAGAATCGCCCTCATCGATCGCAATCGGCGACGACAGTCGGGTGTACCCCAGGCCCGCGTCGATCGTGACCCTTGGGAGATACGCCGCACGAGTGCCGGTTTTTTCAGCCCGTGCCGAAGCGAGATCGGCTGCGGCGAGTGAAGCGTCGGTGTGGCGATTCAGCGCCATCTCAATACACTGGCGCAAATCCACGGCGACCGACGCATCCGTCGCACCGGAATCGGCGCCCGTCATCACCAGCCAGAGAACCAGAAAACCCATTCCCGCCTCCACCTACGACCGGGTCGCCAAATCGGGGGAGATGGTCATCGCCCGCAGGGCCGGCACCAGCGCGGCCAACATGCTGGTGATCCACAAGGCCAGCCCGACGACGGCCAACGCCCCCAACTCGAGACGGGGAGCATCGGCCACTTGTGCCAGGGCGTAATTCACCAGGTAGGCCAGGCCGCTACCCAGCACGAGCCCGGCGCCGGCGATGGTCCAACTCTCCACCAGAAAATAGCGCAGAATGTCCGCCCGAGTCGCCCCCAGGGCCCGCCGGGTACCGATCTGTCGCGTGCGCTCGGCCACCGAAAACGAGGTCAACCCGACAATCCCGAGAATCGTCACCACCACCAACATGCCGATGATTCCGCTGAGCAGCTTGACCATCAGCAGGGAGTTGTTGAACACCCGATCCTTGCTCTCCAGCAATGTTTGGATCTTTACAATGCGTTCGGGGTTGATCTCGAAGAGGAGGTTTTCCAACTGGCCGTAGAGCGCGTCGATCGATCCCGGCTCGGCACGTACCAAGTACCGCATCCCGTTGTAGTCTCCCGGTTCGCCCGGGATAAGCATCACCCGTTTGCCGATGGCCGAGTGGGGCCACCCGTTCTGCATCAATCCGACGATGCCGACGATGGTGTTTTTGATCGGTTCGTTCTGGCCCTCGATGACTTGCCCCAGCGCGTCCCCCTGGGGAAACAGCTCATCGGCCAATTCACGGGTGACCAGCACGTTGCGGTTCAGCTGTTGTTCGCTGAGCACATCGTCGTCGACGAAGTCCCCTTCGCCGAACGATCGGCCGGCGGTGAGCTCGACCCCCAGGGTCGGCAGGGCGCGCCGCCCCACCACGATGACCGGCGTGGTAACGTCCTCGCTCTTGGCGCCCAGCGGGCGACGCCCGTAAATCGTGCCACTCCCCGAAAGGGGAAAGAGGTCGATCACGGTGGCGTCCCGCACCCCGGGAAAGGCCCGCAGGCGGCGCAGATCCTCCTCACGGGTGCTGTCGACAAAGCTATCGGACTTGAACCGCTCGCCAAACGGCAGGGTCGAGACCGTGAGCAGGTTCGTATCGTCCATCCCGGACGGCTGGTTGTATTTGTCTCGCAGCTCGAACAACATCGCTCCGGCGTTGATCGCAATGGCCAGGGTGAGCGCCACCTCAATCGCGATCAGCCAGAAGCGCACCTTATTGTGCATCAAAGCGCGAATGATAGGACCGAGTTCCATTTCATTTCTCCTTTCGGGATGGCGCTACTGCAGTTTGAGGTAGGTCGCCGGGGCGACGCGACAGATGCGCCAGGCCGGGTAAATCCCGGCCACTGCTCCGGCGACCAGGGAGAGCACCACGCCCGCCCCGATCATCATCCCGTCGAGGGCGAACAGCCCCCCCCGATCCAACGATTGATTGACAAACTGCAGCACGGCGATCGACAGACCGAGTCCGAGCAATCCGCCGCAGACCCCCAGCAGCTCGCATTCGAGGAGATGCTGCGTGAAGATCGAAAACCGGCTCGCACCCAAGGCGCGTCGCACGCCCACCTGGGGCGCCCGGGCCAGGAACTTGCCGAGTAGAATGCCGATAAGGTTGACCGAGCAGACCACCAGGAAGAGCAGGGAGATCAACAACACCCCCTTGGCCTCGTCCGGCACCACCTCCTGGTCCCGCAGCCAGGACATCACCGGCACCAGGCGGTTGTTGAGCGGACGGGGAAACCGCCCCAGCTTTTTTTGCTGCTGGGCATAGGCGTTGAGAAATCCATGGTAGGCCTCCCGTTGTCGGTCGTCGTCGAGCTGTACCCACATCTGAATCCACGAGCACTCGGATTGGAGAAACGCGGCGAACTCGTCGTCAAAGTCACCGAAACAGATGGTGCTGCCCATGTTGTCCAACTCTAAACGCTCGACAAAAGCGAACGGCATGAAGATTCCTTCGGGCTCCCGCGTCGCGTTCCGGCCGAAGGTGTCGTAGAATCTCGGCTTGGGCCGCCACGGATCGAGCACGCCGACGATGCTGAACTCCCGATCTTCGATGCGCAGGGTCCGTCCGACACTGTTGGCCCCGCCGAACAGCTTGTCATTGGTCTTGGCGTCGAGCACGATTACCGGTTCCGCATTCTGATCGGCCCGCCGGTCCCAACCACTGCCGTAGCGAAAGGGCACCTCGAACATGGGGAAAAAGTCGGCGTAGCACATGCGGGTCTTGGCGCGAAAGGGCCGCTGGTCCACGCCGCTGGGATGAACGGTGGGATAGGTCGCGACCATGCCGCTCTGATGGGTCGGGATGTCGCTCTCCATAATCCCGAGCAGATCCCGGTAAGTGATCTGAGTGGGCGGCGCGGTTTCGTCTTGTGGATTGGACGAGCTCGAGAGCTCCCAGTTGTCCAACTGCACGTAGAACAACCGATCGCTCTTGTGGGGTATCGGATCGCCGGAATAGATGTAGTACACCGTGAGCGAAGCGGTGGACATGGCCACGCCCAAGCCGATGGCGCAGATCAGCAGCCCCGACAGGATCGGGTTGTTGCGGATGCTGTTCAGCGCATTCTTCAATTGGTAGCTCAGCATGATCGCTCCTCTGCTCACTCGGCCGCAGCCGAGATGGCCTCCTCTTCAACGAACAGCGGCTTGTGGCCATCGCTGAAGTCCATATCGATCAGCTGTCCGTCGAGCAGGTGCAGCTGCCGCTGGGCCCGGTTGGCCAACTCGGGGTCGTGGGTCACCATCACCAGGGTGGTGCCCAGCTGATTGATCCGCTCGAGCAGATCCATGATCTCCATCGCCATCGCCGAATCGAGATTTCCCGTCGGCTCGTCGGCCAGGATCAGGGCGGGGTTCCCCGCCAGTGCCCGGGCCACGGCGACCCGCTGCTGTTGCCCGCCGGAGAGCTGGGAGGGCAGGTGCTTGATGCGCGAGGTCAGCCCGACCAGCCCGAGGGCCTCTTCGATCGCCTCCCGCCGCCGCTTTGCCTTCCATCCCCGGTAGCGCAGGGGCACGTCGATGTTGTCGAACACATTGATGTCCGGGATGAGGTTGAAGCTCTGAAAGATGAACCCGATCATCGCGTTGCGCAGTTTCGACATCTGCCGATCACTGAGCCCGCTGACATCCCTGCCGTCCAGCAGATAAGAGCCCCGGTCAAAGGTGTCCAACAGCCCGGTGATGTTCAACAAGGTGGTCTTGCCCGAACCGGAGGGTCCCATCACCGAGACGAACTCTCCGGCCGCGATCGAAAGGCTCAAGCCGCCCAAGGCGTGGGTCTCCACATGCTCGGTGCGGTAGATTTTCTGAACGTTTTTCAATTTAATCATGCCAAATCTCCTTTGCCGTTCGCCCCTGGTTATCGTCGCAACAGGACCTTCTGGGCGCCGTTGAAGCGGGCGGTATCTGAAACGATGATGGTCTCACCGGGTTGCAACCCCGAGAGGATTTCAACCTCGGTCACGCTGCGCAGCCCCACTTCGATCGGGCGGGCACTGGCCAGCCCATCTTTGACGACATAGGCCCGGCGCCCGCCGCCGCTCTCGAGAAACGGTCCCCGACGCACCTTGAGCACGTCGGCGCGCCGATCGAGCATCAGCCGCGTGGTGACCCGCTGGTGCTGTTTCAACCCGTCCGGAGTGCGATCGGTGAAGGCGACGACGCCCTTGACCTGGCTGCCCTGCACCTCCGGAGAGATGCTGCGCACCTGTCCGGCGAACTGTTGTTGGTTGATCGTCAACACCGCCCCGGTCCCCGGCGCGATCTCATCGGCATAGTCCTCGGCCACCGCGATCTCGATTTCAAAAGCGGAGAGATCCACCACGGTGACCAATCGGGCGTTCTCCCCCACCGCCTCCCGATCCTCCACGTGGAGCCGTGAAACCAGGCCGGTCACCGGCGAGCGGATGGTCAGTCCGTCCACCTGCCGCTGCCAATCAGCTACGGCGAGCCGCTGTCGCTCGAGCTGGGATTTGCGCTCCTCGATCTCAAAGGCCAGCGACTCCCGCTCCAGCACGCTGTTGCGCTTGGCGAACTCGAGCTTGCGGGAGAGGATCTCCGCTTGGTCTTGCGTCTTCTCGTATTCCACTTCGGTCAGGATGCCCAGCGCCCTGGATTTCTCCGCGCGCTCCTGCGCCCGTTTGGCGGCTTGCAGCTCCACGCCCAGCAGATCGATGCGCTGTTGGTTGCGTAGGGGGACCTGCTTGGCCTGGATGCGCTGACGGCTCAGCTCCGCCTCGAGAGAGTGTAGCCGGGACAGTTCCTGGTCCAACCGGTTGTTTATCTTGGGACTGGTAACGCGGCAGAGCACCGCTCCCTTTTCGACCACGGCACCGGCGCGCACATCAACAGCGACAATGCCCGCAGAAGGACTGAACACGGTGGGGTGAAACGCGGCGACGACGCGCCCCTGGACCGCTATTTCCCGGATCAGTGCGCCTCGGGTGACCTTGGCCAGGCGCACCCGATCGGCGTCGACGGAAACCTCTGACTGAAACCATCGGTCAATCGAGGGGAAGAGCAGAACCACCCCCACCCCGCAGCCGGCCAGCCCGAGCAGCAGGCCGAGTCGCTTAGGCGTGACAGTGCGCCGACGGGAAACCGGTCGATCCATTTTCATCTGTTCGCTGATCATCTCGGCAACTGCTCCTCTGTGCTCAGTCTCGCACAGCCCCAACTTCAGCAACCCCCATGCCAAAATCATATGCGAGTCGTGCTGAGGACGATCGTCAGCAATGGCGAGGCGTTGGGTCATCGGTACGCCGAAGCCGGTGGAGGTGGACATGCCGCTGTCCGTGACAGGTGTCCGGTCGGGCGGACAGGTGTACGCCCCAAACGGCCGCACTCGCTCAGCGCAGTTTGACGTAAACAGTGACGGCCAGGGCGAGGACCATGAAGGCCGTCCCCACCCAGCCGAGGATCACAATGATGCGGGAGGGCTGCAGGGCGGGCTCGGCGATGTGACGATTAACGCAGTAGAGATTGAGCGCGTACAGAATCGGAGCGACAGCGAGGCTGACAATCGACGCGACCACCACCAGGGTCACCGGATTGCCCATCGTGAGGATGGTCACGGCGGCGAGCAGGCCGGAAAAGATGACAAAGCTTCGGTACACCGCATGGCGACGGGAATCGCCGAACCGTTTGGGCGACAGCAGGGCCAACGCCTCGGCAAAGCTGCGGGAGAACCCGTCGATGACGACGTAGGAGGTGGAGAACATCGCGAAGAAGGCAGTCAGCATGAACACGTGCACCATCCAGCGGCCCAAGATGGTCGAGTACGCCGATGAGATCGCCTGGGCGAACTGCACTCCGCTCAACTCGGCGCCGCGCCCGGAGAGATGCACCGCACCGAGCACGACGAACATCAGACCGGTGATCGCCGACAGGCCGTAGCCCACGCGCATGTCGAACAGGGCCACGCGCAGGCGCTCCGTCAGGCTCGACGGCTTGGTAGCGCCGGTTCCATAGGCGGCGAGCTGGCGGTTTTTTTCCAACGTCCAAAACGAGTGCCAAATCGAAACATCGATACCCGTGGGCATCCAGCCCAGGATCGCGGCAATCAACACGACCGACCCGGCGGGAATTGCCGGCACGACCAGGTGAACGAACGACGCCGGTTCGGGAATGACCGGGACAAAGGCGAGCACGGTGGCTAGGGTTAAGGTAGCGATCATCATCTTATTGAGATGATCCAGCAGGGAAAAACCACCACTGAACAACAGCAACATCACCAGGCCGATGAGGGCCACCGAAGCGCATTGGGTGACACTGAACGAAGCGAGCAGCGGGGCACCGGGATCGCCGATCCAGCTGGCAAAAACACATCCGGAGATGTTGACCACCGCGGCGAGCACGCCGATGCCCTGCAGCACGGTCGTACCGGCAAAGAGGTAAAGGGGCCAATGGCGAGGTCCGGGCACTTTGGCATACCCCTCGAGCAGGTGCTGCCCCGTGGCCGCGGCGTAGCGCGGTCCGCACTCAAAGGCCGGGTATTTGAACAGGTGGGCGGCCACGATTAACCAGAGCAGCTCAAAGCCGAACAAGGCGCCGGCCCGCGGGCTGTGCACCAGGTGGGAAGCGCCGATGCTCGTCGCGGCGAGTAGAATTCCCGGTCCCAAACGATGCCACAGGGGTGCCGATTTATTCATAGCGGTCATGATTGGGTGAATCGGCACCCGGGTCAAGCACCAAGCACTACCGCCGGAGCAGCGCAAAAAAAAGATTGACTTGTTATTGCAATATATTAATATCTTAATATGCGAACTTCGACATACTCCCACGACCATTGCGCTGTCACGAGGAGGCGACTCGATGAGTGACATTTCCCGACGAAGTTTTATCAAAATCGGCACGGCCGGCGCGGGCGCTGCGGCAGTGGGTTCGGGTCTGCTCAGCCAATGGTGGGGACTGGACAGCTCGGCCATGCCCGATCCGCAAACCGATGGTGATCAGGTGATCCCCACCTTTTGTGAGCTCTGCTTTTGGAAATGCGGGGTGCTCGCCCATGTGCGCGACGGACGGGTGACCAAAATCACCGGCAATCCGGAGCATCCCCTCTCCCGCGGCCGACTGTGCCCGCGGGGGACCGGCGGTATCGGCTTGCTCTACGATCCCGACCGACTGAAAAAACCGCTGGTTCGCACGGGAAAACGGGGCGCCGAGCAGTTCACCGAAGTCTCCTGGGATGCGGCGTTGGACCGGGTGGCCGAGGGCATGCTCAGGCTCCGCGAACGGCACGGGCCGGAGGCCCTGGCGCTCTTCTCCCATGGGTATGGCGGCTCCTGGTTCAAGCACCTGCTCAAGGCCTACGGCTCGGCCAATATCGCCGCCCCCTCCTACGCCCAGTGCCGCGGTCCCCGCGAGGTGGGGTTCGAGCTGACCTTTGGACAGGGGCTGGGCTCCCCCGAGCCGCTGGACATCGAGAACACCCGCTGTCTGACCTTGATCGGCGGCCATCTGGGGGAGAACATGCACAACACCCAGGTCCAGGACATGGCCCGGGCGATCTCCCGCGGGGCCCAGCTGGTGGTGGTGGATCCCCGATTCTCCACCGCCGCCGGCAAAGCAAAGTACTGGCTGCCGATCAAGCCGGGCACCGATCTGGCCCTGTTATTGGCCTGGATGCACGTGATCATCAGCGAAAAATTGTACGATGCGGACTATCTGCAACAGCACGCCATCGGCTTCGATCAGCTCAAGGCGCATGTGGCGGACAAGACCCCCGACTGGGCCTATCCCCACACCGGGATCAGACCTGAGCTGATCGCCGAGACCGCCCGGTTCATCGCCGGGGCCAAGCCCGCTTCGATCATTCACCCCGGCCGGCGCACCACCTGGTACGGGGATGATACTCAACGGCAGCGGGCGGTGGCGATTCTCGCCGCCCTATTGGGCAGCTGGGGCCGCCGGGGCGGGTTTCTGTTGCCCTCGGGCATGGATCTGCCGGCGTTTCCCTACACCTCGTACCACCACAAACCCAAAACCATTGCCGACAAACCCAAGCAGACCCTCTATCCCCTGGCCGGTGAGACACTGGCCTCGGGCCTCTGCGACGCCACGATGAAGGGAGATTTTCCCTACAACCTGAAGGGTTGGATCGTCTACGGCTCCAACCTGATCCAGGCGCTGCCCGATCCCCGGCAAACCCAAAAGGCGATCGAAGGGCTCGAATTCATGGTCGCTGTGGATGTGCTGCCCAGCGAGATCTGCGGCTGGGCCGACGTGGTGCTGCCCGAGTGCACCTACCTGGAACGGTGTGACGACGTGCACGCCCCGTCGTACAAAGAACCCTATGTGGCCGTGCGCCAACCGGTAATCGAGCCGATGTACGACGCCAAGCCCGGGTGGTGGATCGCCCGGGAAATCGCCCACCGAATCGGGCTGGAGGACTACTTCCCCTGGAAAGACAGCTTCGAGTACGCCAAGCACCGGGTCAAACAGGCCGGGTACTCCTGCGCCGAGCTCCAAAAAAAGGGTGTGCTCCGGGGCAAGCAGGTACCGGTTTGCCAGGAGGAGGGGCTCGCGCTCAGCTTCGACACCCCGAGCGGCAAGATCGAGCTGCACAGCGAGGCGCTGAAAAATCTCGGCTTTCACCCGATCCCCGAATACTCACCGCCGGAGGAGGGACCGCCGGGAATGTTCAGGCTGCTCTTCGGACGGGCGCCGATGCACACTTTCGGGCGGACCTCGAACAACCGCTTCTTGTCCCAGGTGTTCGATGAAAACGAAGTGTGGATCAACAGCCGGGTGGCCCGCGGGTTACCGGGCTTCGAAGAGCGACCGCTTAAGACCGGCGACAAGGTGGTGTTGGTCAATCAGGACGGGGTGAAGTCCAACCCGGTGCGGGCGAGGGTCACCGAGCGAATTCGCGGGGATTGCGTCTACATGGTGCACGGCTGGGGACACACCGCCAAGGGCTTGCGCTACGCCCGGGGACGAGGCGCATCGGACAGCGAGTTGATCACCCGCTACAAGGTCGATCCGATTATGGGAGGCACCGGGATGAACGTCAATTTCGTCCGACTCGAACCCCTACCGGAGCAACTGTCATGAGCCGGCCGAGATACGTGATGACCGTCGACACGAAGACCTGCGTGGGCTGCAATGCCTGCGTGTTGGCCTGCAAGTCGGAGAACGGGTTGCCCGAACAGGGCTATCGGGACTGGATCGTCACCGAGACCACCGGGGCGTTTCCCAATCTGTTTCAAGAGATCCGCTCAGAACGGTGCAATCACTGCGACCGCAGCCCCTGCGTCAGCGCCTGCCCCACCGGGGCGAGCTACCGTCAGGAGGACGGAATCGTTCTCGTGGATCCTGCCAAGTGCACGGGATGCAAGGCCTGTATCGCCGCATGTCCCTATGGCGCGCGGTATGTGCACCCCCGAGGGTTCGTCGACAAGTGCACCTTTTGCGTGCATCGACTGACCGCGGGCAAGCAGCCCGCCTGTGTCGACATCTGTCCCACCGATTCGCTGACCTTCGGTGATCTCAACGATCCCCGCAGCGCGGTGAGCCGACTGCTCAAATCGAGAAGACACAAAACCCTCCTGCCGGAGGAAGGGTTGTTACCCCATGTCTTCTTTTTGATTTAGGAGATTCGATGAAACCACCGAAACCATTTTGGAATCCCTACGTCGCCGGCGTAGCCCTGGGCGGGGTGATGCTGGTCTCGTTTCTACTGGTCGGCAAGGGGCTGGGGGCCTCGGGCACGGCCAACCGCCTGGGCGTCGCAGCGGTCGAAGCGGTCGCACCGGACCACGTCCGGCAGAACAGCTTCTTCGCCGAGATATCAACTACCGGACGAAGCCTGCTGGACAGTTGGTTGGTCTTCGAGGTGTTGGGGATGTTCCTCGGCGGACTGGTCGCCGCGTACACCAGCGGTCGACTGAGCAGAGGGGTGATCAAGGGACCTCAAATCTCCACGGCGATGCGCCTATCGATGGCATTGGGGGGCGGTGTGCTGATGGGCATGGCCGCACGGCTGGCCCGGGGCTGCACCTCGGGTCAGGCGCTCTCCGGTGGGGCACTGATGTCCGCGGGGAGCTTCATCTTCATGTTTGCCGTGTTCGGCGGGGCCTACGCCCTGGCCTATTCCCTGAGAAAGGTGTGGAACTGATGTTGCCGTTGGATTCTCTGTTCACCGAGCACCGGGAGCTCGGTCTGGTGATCGCAGTGGCCATCGGTTTCGGCTTCGGATTTGTCCTGGAACGGGCCGGATTCGGCCGCGCGACCAAGCTCGCCGCCCAATTCTATCTGCACGACATGACCGTGTTCAAGGTGATGTTCGCCGCGATCATCACCGCCATGGCCGGCGTTTGGGTGGCCGACGGCGTCGGTCTGATCGAATTCAGAGCGCTGGCCGAATCGGCGGTCAGCTTCACCTATCTCTGGCCGATGCTGGTCGGCGGGCTGGTGTTGGGCGCCGGTTTCATCATCTCCGGCTATTGTCCCGGGACATCAGTGGTGGCCACCGCCTCGGGGAATCTGGACGGACTGGTCACCTTTGTCGGGGTGATTATCGGTTCGGTGATCTACGGAGAGCTGTTTCCGCTCATCGCGTCGTTTCACACCAGCGGCGATCAGGGGTTTCTCTTCTTGCCCGACGTGATCGGCATTCCCGCTCCGGTGTTGGCCGCAGTGATCGTCGCGGCGGCGATCGGGATGTTTCTGGGGGCCGAGAAGGTCGAACGCATTTTCAAACGGCGGCGGGGTGAGCTGCCCGAAGGGGATCCCTCCCCCCAGCGCCCCCGGATTTTCGCTCTCAGCGCGATCGGCGGGTTGGCCCTCCTCGCTCTGATCACCCTCGGCGTGCCCCAAACCCCCCGGGCGGACGAACCGAGAACAGCTGTCCTGATCAGTCAGGACGAGCTGGCCCGACGCATCATCGACGAGCCGTGGACCCTTCGCATCATCGATCTGCGCGACGCGGCGAGCTGTGCCGAGGCCAGAATTCCCGGCACCCAATGTGCGCCACGGCGGACCATTTCCACTCTGGGTCTGCCCTACGATACGGGCACCCGCGATCTGGTGCTGGTCGATGAGACGACCGCAACCGCTCCCGATGAGGCGTTGGCCTACAAGGGACGGCTGTTCACACTGGAAGGGGGCTGGTCCGGCTGGCGGGCCTTTGCACTGGTCAAACCATTGCTGCCGGAACCTGGCGCCAGTTCCGCTGAGCAGGAGTATTACACCTTTCGCGCAGCCCTCCACAGTGCGCTGAGCGGCCAAAAGCCGGCCCCTTTACCGCCGGCGAACACCACCTACGTGCCCCGAAAAAAGAAAAAGAAAGGGGGTGGTTGCAGCTGACGGGCCGGCGCGACCACTTTAGCGGGAAACAGAAAAACCATGACTGAAATAGAGATCAACCGAGCCAGCCAGCTAATCGATCCCCAACTGCACATCTGGGGTATCGAGGTCCCGATCTATTTGTTTCTCGGGGGATTGACCGCCGGGTTGATGATCCTCACCCCCTTGTTGTTGGGCAGAACCCCGCCGGCACAGCGTACCAAATGGATGCGTTGGTTGCCCCTGGTAGCGCCGCTGATTCTGTCGTTCGGCATGCTCGCCCTGCTAATCGATCTCTCCTACAAACTCCACGCCCTGCGGTTCTATGCCGCTTTCCGTCCGGCCTCGCCGATGTCCTGGGGGGCCTGGATCCTCATCGCCATCTATCCGGCGACCCTGCTGCTGGGCCTGGCCACCCTCGACGACAACGACTGGCGCTGGGTGAGCGGGCGCAACTGGATCAAAAAAATCGGCGTTCTGACCCTCGCCGAGGCGGCGCGTCGATTTGCGCTCAATCACACGGGCCGTATCCGTATCGTCAACATTGTCCTGGGCATCGGATTGGGCGGGTACACCGGACTGTTGCTGAGCACCTTGGGGGTGCGCCATGTCTGGAGCTCGGCCGTGCTGGGTCCCCTTTTCCTGGTGTCGGGGATCTCGACCGGTGCGGCCCTGATGATGCTCTGGCCCCTGGGAGAAAAGTCACACCCCTGGCTCAGAAAGGTCGATATCGCGGCGATCGTCACCGAGCTCGCCCTGCTGGCCCTCTACCTGGTCGGACTCTCTTCGGGAAACACCGCAGCCAACGCGGCAGCGCAACTGTTTCTCGGAGGTCCCTACACCGCGACCTTCTGGTCACTGGTGGTCTTCGCCGGATTGCTCATCCCCCTCTTCATCGAGCTGTTCGAGGCGAGAAAAAGAATTCGACCCACCGTCTGGGCCCCGGTACTGCTGCTGCTCGGCGGCTTCTGCCTGCGCCTGATTCTGGTCAGTGCCGGTCAAGTGTAGGCGCGTCCCTCATCCCGACCACTGACATCCCTCGATGCAGGTGAGGAGGGTTTTGATCCGCGGCTCCAGCAGGCTGTAGACTGCAAAGCCATCGCGCCGCACCACATCGACCAACCCTTCGAGACGCAGGATGCGCAGATGTTGCGACACTGTCGATTGGGGCAAGCCGAGCTCCTCGGCCAAGGCGTTTACGTGGGCATCGGCTTCACTGAGGATGGCGACGATTTGCAGCCGCACGGGATGACCGAGCGCTTTCATCTTTGCCGCCGCAAGGGCCGCATGTTCAGTCTGTTTCCGAAGAGGTCTCATTTAATTTCCCAATGAGAATTTATGCGCATATTACTATATTCAAATATTACACAACAACAAAGACTGGGCAACCAAAAAGTTGACTCATCTGAGTGGAGCGCTGTCGACATCAAAGAAGGGAGGAGAAACGGGGAGTGCCCTGAAAATCAAGCCGACCCGGTGTTCAGTTGTGGAGAAGTATAATCGCGAGCAGGCGGTTGAGAAATACCGGCAGTTTGCGGAAGGTCTGATCACATTTTGAGAGCGGACGCCACCTATTCGGTGTCGGTGTCGGTATCTCCACCCTCGTCATCCGCACAGGTTCCCGCGTCGGTAATCGCCGAGCAGCACATCGGCTCGCCCTGGACGTCCAGGCAGGATACACCGGAGGCGACACAATCTTCAGCAACCGTCCACACGGTGCCCACACATTTTTTCAGTACATTGCCAACGCACTTGGTTTGATCTTCTATGCAAACGCATTGGGGCACACCGCCCACCGCTTGGCAGGTCTCTCCGCCGCGATCACAAGCCGCCCAGCTGACCCAGTAGCCGTATACACAGCGCTGAAGCATCATTCCGGTGCACCGCAGGGCACCTTCCTCAGAGCACTCTCCACCGGGAGGCGCCGCTTCTTCGGGATTGTCACTGTCGCATCCCACCGAAATCAACAGTGCCATCAAACAAAGAATAGTAGAAATGAGCCAAAACGAGCCGTTATTTCTCCGATTGTTACGCATTTGCACACCCTTTCTCGCAAATTTTTTCTTATTTTTTTTAATCGCAGAAAATCATAGTGAGAAAACCACTTTTTTTAGCCATAGTCAATAAAAACATTGACCGCATAAACGAAACCAACCAGAGACGGACAACATACTGATATTAAACTGTTTTTCTCGCTTCAACCGCTCGAATCGCCCCCCTGTGATACCCTTGTCGTTTCGCTCGACGGCAAAGCTCTGTATAGTGCCGGTGAGCCCAATACCCCGGAGGACAACCGATGTATCTCTCAGCAAAAATCGAACTCGACCCGGCCAAGCAATCCCTGATCACCACTGTCAAACCGACCAAGATGTGGGGCCGCGTTCTCCACTTCCTCTCCGCCGGTCTGGTCGCCGGTGAGAAAGAGGAACACGAGACCTTTACGGCCATCGCCATCCTGCAGCAGCTGAACGTGGCGTTCAGACAAGCCGGCATCACCAATATCGTCCGGCTGTCCAAGGATGACTTCGATTTTTACTACGACCAACACGGCAAAAAAGACGACATCAAAGAGGCGATGGAGACCTTTGAGCTAAAAGCGGATCGGATTGATGCGGAGGTGTTCAACACCCTCTCCCTAGTCCTGGAACACGATGACGAAATGATGAAGTATCTCATCGAAGTCGACGTGAACCGGATTCACAAAGCCGGGGTCTATCCCATCGAGATTGTCATCAACGGCATGAGCGTGCAGGCAACCAAAACCGCTGATGAATCGCTCGATGAGTACAAACGCCGAGTGGGCACTATCTTTGCCTCACAAGAAGAATACGAAAAATTCGTCGCCATCGTTCACGCTACAATGGAGGGATTCACCGAACGGCTGAAGATGGCGCTCAAAAAATCGATCAAGTGCGATGACGTGAAAATCGAGGCCAAACGCTGTCTCGTGCGGCCCAAAAAGAGGGTCACCCGGGAGGAGGAGGTGACGGCACCGGCGGCTCAGATGGCCGGGGCACCACTCTTTTACGGCTATCCCGGATTCGGAACCTACCTCTTTACCACGATGCTCTGGGCTGAAATGATGCACCACAACAACATCTATTGCCACGATTGCTCGGTCGTCGACACATCCGGGGCATCGATCATGGACGTGGGAACCGACGGATTCTATGCGGGCGACAACGACGCGCTGAATCCGGATGCGGATTTCGAAGTTCCCACCGACGGGGAGCTGAGCTTTCACGAAACCAATGAATACGGCGACCAACTCTCCGATGCCGGGGTGGACTTCGATACAGGGGAAATGAGCACCGAGATGGGGGATTCGGAGAGCTTTTTCGATTTCGGCGACAGCGGCGATTTTTCCTCCTCCTGCTCCTCCTGTTCGTCCTGTTCCTCGTGCGGTGGTTGCGGCGGCTGTGGCGGTGACTGAGTCACCCTTCCCGCCATGCGCCTCATCGACCATCGCTATCGCCGGGGTTTTACGTTTCAATGGCATCTGACATCGAAATGCGGCTACCGCTGTGCGCACTGCTATGACGGCCCATCAACCGATCGGGCAGCTGCAGCAGTGGTCGGCGACGCAGAAGCGATTATCCAGCGACTGGTCGCGTTCTACACCGATTTGGAGACCCACTTCGGCCATCCTTTCGGCAGGTATGTGGTATTGACCGGCGGCGATCCGCTCCTCTGCGACCGGTTCGACACAATCGTTTCCCGACTGGATGGGCTGGGCTTTCGCATCGGTCTGCTGGGCTGTCCGGACACAGTGACAGCGGAGAAGATTGAGCTGTTGAAGCGACACCGGGTGCGTTCCATTCAGTTTTCCGTCGATGGGTTGAAAGAGACTCACGATGGGATTCGAGGTAAGCCCGGCTCATTTGAGCAAACCATTGAAAAAACACTTCGACTGCAAGGTCAGTTCACCATCAATCTGATGGCCACGATCAGCCGAGAGAATATCGACGAGATGGTGCCCCTGATTACCTATCTGGATGCAGTGGGGGTACAGCGATTCGACTTTGCCCGCGTCTCGTTTTTGGGAAATGCGTCAACGATGGAGTGTCTGACACCAGAGGCGTATCGCAGCTTTCTGAGCGACATTTTCGACCTCGAGCGATCCCTGATCGACCGCAACAGTGCGCTCACCATCGGCAAGAAAGACAACCTCTGGCGGCTGCTCTACCATGAAAAAGGGCTGCTCCCGCTTCCCCGGGAAAAAACCGCCCAGACCGGATGTCCCTGCGGTTTCACCTCCTTGACCATCCTTCCCGACGGGGAGGTTCACGTCTGTCGCCGGTGCGACTCAAAGGTGGGCACCCTGCCGGATGACGATATATTTCACCTTTACTTAAACAGCAAAATAACAAAACAATTTCGGGACGTTTCACGTATCGAAGGGTGTTCGATCTGCCGGTTGCGCACGGTATGTCGGGGCTGTCCGGCCGTGGGGGCGAGTCGCTACGGACACCTGGGGCGACGGGATCCCCAATGCTGGCGCATTGTTATGCCGTGACCGTGGTTGCCGCTACTGCCGTAAAATTTCGCTGCTAGCCGGACATTCAAGTAGTACAATATGAATTGGATTATTCCGTTTGTAGGACCGAACGTGAACAGACTGACCCGATTCATCATCGAAGACGTGCTCGCCGAGCAGACCGACCTGTTCGGCAAAGCGCGCGTTCGGGCGGTGTTCAATTTCTCGGTGTTCTACTTTGTCATGATGCTGTTCGCCATCCCCGCTTCACTGGCCTCGACTCGGCCCTGGCTGGTCTTTTGGTTGAACATGGGTATCTGTTTCTTGCACGTGCTGCCGATCTTCGCCCTGAAGTACCGTCGCTCGGTCAAGCTGGCCACCACCCTGGTGTGCTCCGGTACCTATATCGCAGCCACCGCCTACTCCTACGTCTACCAAGGTGAGCTCTCCGTGGTGATCGTCTTTTGGTATTTTCTGCTCATCATCTTGGCCCATTTCACCTTGAGCCTCCGACGCACCCTCGTCTTTTCCGGTTTGATTCTGGCCACCATCAGCGCCATCGCGATCCTCAAAATCGTGCAGCCCTCGTTCTTCGTGGTCACCGCCAATCCGGAGTACGTGCTGATCGCCACGCCGATTGTGACCGCTTGCGGCCTGTTCATCCTGACCATTTTCATCATCGAATTCGAACGGACGCGCCAACAGGCCGAACAGCAAATCCTCGAATCCAATCGCCAAAAAGACCACATCATCGGAACGGTGGCCCATGACTTGAAAAATCCGGTGGGCGCGGTCAGCTCCCTGTTGAGTTTCATGCGCTACGAATTGGACGAACAGGCCAACCCCTCCATGGCCAAGCGTATCCGCCTCACTGAGAATGCGATCGCTTCGGCAATCGATATAATCGATGACCTCGTGGAATCGACCCGTCTGGAACAACCGGAAGCCTCACCCCTGCTCACCGAGACAGTTCATCTCAACACTTTCGTCGAATCTTCCATCGAGCTCTATCGCTCCAGAGCGCTCGAAAAAGCGATCGGGATCACCCTCTCCGCCCCGACACCGTCAATCGCGGTGGCGATCAACAAGGTCAAATTCTCCCGGGTGCTCGACAACCTGCTGTCCAACGCGATCAAGTTCACCCACAGCGAGGGTCAGGTAAGGGTGAGCATCGGGGTGCGCGACCGTTGGGCAGTGCTCTCGGTTGCCGACGACGGCATCGGCATCTGCCCCGAGCTCCACGAAAAAATTTTCGAGCGGTTTTCCGATGCGGGAAGACCGGGAACGCACCACGAACGCACCACCGGACTGGGACTGTCGATTACCAAGCGCATCGTCGAGCTGCACGGGGGAACGATCCACGTGGAAAGCAGCGAGGGTCAGGGGGCCACCTTCGTCATCGAGTTGCCCCTGAGCGCCGATCGGATCCAACAAGCCGTGGGGCAGTAAGGACTCGCGAAAAAATAACTACCTGTTTTGAGAGAGGATCCATCAATTCTAACGGCCTCGCTCGGCGCCCAAATACCCCAGGTATTCAGGCTTCTCGCTCTTTGTTAGAATTGCGCCTCCACTCTCAAAACTCGGCATTTATTTTTCCGCGAGCCC
>JANQET010000143.1 GCA_028278265.1 Myxococcota bacterium | reverse complement strand
TGCTGAGCGAGCGGTCGGGCATAAAGCCCGGCCCTACGTTTTGGAAATCCACTTTTTCCTTTTACAACACCCTCCTGATGGAGAGGGGGCTAGGGGGTGAGGTCAACGGGAGGTGAGGGCGCCAAGCAACAGAAAACAATCGAATCCCCCTCTCCACCCGGCAAAGGGGCTAGCTCCCGGTCAGCAGGAGAGGTCGACTGGGACAAGCCGCGCGCCCAGAGTTGAGCGAGGGCAAATCCACCCCGAAGCTGCACTTTATCTCCGGCGGGATCAGTTTCCCGTTTACCCTTCGGTTACATAGGGGTACTATCTACAATTCAGGAGAAAGAGAAATGTCCAGAATATTCGAACAAACCGAGTTGGGTTCGTTGCGACCGGCCAACCGGCTCGTCCGCTCCGCGACCTTCGAGGCGATGGCCGATCCCCAGGGACGGGTCACCGACGGACTCGTTTCCCTCTACCGGGAACTCGCCCGCGGACAGATCGGTCTGATCGTCTCCAGCTATCTCTACGTGAGGGCAGATGGGCGCCAATGGACCACCCAGTTGGGTGCGGACCGGGACGACCAAATCCCCGGTCTGTCCCGCCTGGCTGAGACAGTTCACAAAAACGGCGGCGTGATCGTCGGTCAAATCGTTCATTGCGGGGGGCAAGCTTCCCGGGAGGCTATCGGCGGCACCGATCCGGTCGCCCCGAGCGAGGTGCCCAGCCCCGGTTATGCCGCTCCGCCTCGGGCACTCACCACCGGAGAAATCGACGGCTTGATCGGGGACTTTGCCGACGCCGCGTTTCGTCTGAAAACAGCCGGATTCGACGGGGTCCAACTTCACGGCGCCCACGGGTACCTGCTCTCCCAATTTCTCTCCCCCTCCCGGAACCGGCGCACCGATCAGTTCGGAGGCACTTTGGCCAATCGGGCCCGGTTCACGATGGAGGTCCTCAAGGGGATTCGCAACCGGGTCGGCCCCTCGTTTCCGGTGCTGATCAAGCTCAACGGCCACGATTTTCTCGACGGTTCGACGACCGAACAGGACGCCTGCTACCTGGCGGGCCAACTGGCCGAAGCCCGGATCACCGCCATCGAGGTCTCCGGAGGCACCCCCGGCTCGGGAAAATTGGGCGCTGTGCGCACCGGCATCGAGTTGAGCGAGGACGAGGGCTACTTCCTCCCCCAGGCCCGGGCGATCCGCAAGGCCACTCCCGGTATACCGCTCATTCTGGTCGGCGGGTTGCGCTCCATCGACAAAATGGAATCGATCCTGGCCAGTGGAGATGTCGAGTACTTCTCCATGTCCCGACCGCTGATTCGGGAGCCCCACCTGCCCCAGCGTTGGCAGACCGGCAACCGCTCCCGCGCTGCGTGTATCTCGTGCAGTGGTTGCTTCAAGCCCGCCCTTCGGGGCAGCGGCGTGCGGTGCATCAAAAAAGGGATGATGCTCAATAGCACGCCACCGGACGCTCAGTCGTAGTCCACGAGCTGTTCGGTCTTCAGTCCTTGGGTGATCTCTTTGACCTTGCCGATCCCCTTGGCAAAGTAATAGTCCTTGATCTCGTTCGTCCCCACCTCGGTGCGCCTGAGCTGCAGGCAATAGAACGACCCCGCCGGCACCTCGACCAACTCCTGTAGGCCCAACACCTCATAGCGATAGGAAACCGTCTCCTGCTCCACGGGGGTGCCGTCCTTGGTATCGGTGTAGCGATCCAACGTTTCCGTCCACTGGTCCCCCTGTTGCAGTTTGGTGCGATCGAATCGCAAAAATCCGGGCACAAAATCGCGCTGCTTGGTCAGCACACCGGCCTCGTAGACGAGGTGCTCGTGGCGAACCGCGCGATCGCCCAAATCCTCGATGTACTGGATCCGCTTTTCCAGTGCGTTTTGGGGAAAGGTGTTTTCCAGCACATACACCGTCTTCTCCCCCACGCCGTTGCCGAAGCTGACTTTCTCCTTGCCGGTGATCTCGTAGTACAGCGTGGTGGTCATCGAGAGCTCATCGGTCTCCTCATAGGTCCAGTTCGCGCCGATGAACAACGGATAATAATCCTCCGGATCCGCGTCGGAATCGGAATCGGCATCCGTATCCCCGTCCGTATCCCCGTCTCCGTCTCCGTCCGAACCGGCGTCGGTCCCCCCATCCGGATCCAGCCAATCATTCGGGTCACCACCGCCGCAGGCAACCGGGGACAGACCAACGATGACAACCAACCAATAAACTGGCCATACCTTCATCAGTAACTCCTCAATCGAAAGAACCATCTCATTGAAGAGATGTAAGCGTTCCGTTGTTTTGATCACCGTGAACGGAAATTTGGTAAGGGCTCGCGGAAAAATAAATGCCGAGTTTTGAGAGTGGAGGCGCAATTCTAACAACGAGCGAGAAGCCTGAATACTTGGGGTATTTGGGCGCCGAGCGAGACCGAGAGAACTGATGGATCTGCTCTCAAAAACGGAAAGTTTTTTTTTGCGAGTCCCAAGACGACTATTTTTCGGTTGTGTTCTTGTGCCGTTGCGCTGACAAATACCGTGATATCGAATGAGCTGATCGGAGCATCCGGCGGAATTGGGTTCCAGATGAAGGAAAAAACAACGGCGGTCAGCCTGATCTTGGCATGGATGGCGGTTTCGGCGGCGGCCGGGCAGTCCGGGGGGACCCGCCTCACCCTCTGCTCCGACGATTCGCCAGCTGCTCGCGCGTTCTTTTTGCAGAACGCGGACCCGCAACTGTCACAACTGGACGCCGTAGCTAAGGAAACGTGTCTCTCGATGAAGAGTCAACCGTCATCATCGGATGCGATCTTCGGCACGTTCGAACTCGACAACGAGGGCAACGTGCTCCTGTCGTTTTCCCGTTTCGACACCAGGCGTTCCCGAGTCATCCCCTGGTTGGCCTCCACTGCGTCACCGCTGAAAACGACGACCGAACAGGGCAAGATCTCCGCCTTGTGCATCATCTGCGACAACCTGGTCCTCGAGTTGGAAAGCCTTGACCTGTCCGATGCGCCGGAACTCCCGTTGGCCGAGCCGGAACCCACCGCGCTGACCCCCGATCCCTCCGAACCGACCGAGCCACCGCTGGTCCGCTCCCAGGTGATCGAGCTGTTCGGGGGTATCAAGTATATCGCGCCACGGACTGCAGCTCCCCTCGCCGGTCTGGGGTACGCCATTTACCTCAACCGGATGGGTCTTGCCCTCGATGCCTATTACGAATTCGACTCCAATTTCGAGCTATCGGGCCGCGCTTTCACGACGTGGGCGTTGGCTGCACGGCTCGGATTGAGCTACCTCGCGGTCCAGCGCAGTGCCGGGGTCGCCGGGGTTGAGGCATCAGCCCACTGGCGGCTGAACACCTACCGTCGGGACAACCTGGTCGCCGCCAAAACCCATCGCTGGTCCGATTTCGGCGCGGGTTTCTATCTTTTTGGTAGATATAATTTTAGCACTATCTTTGGCGTATTTGCCAAAGGGGGCATGCAAGTATTTCCCACCGCCCATATCGCGAAAATCGCCGACGGCCCAAAACAAAGAGTAGAAAACTATAGTATCGTGTTGTTATATGGGCTTAATTTTCTTTTTTGAGAATTAGCACCAACGCGTGATCCGTTTTCACCAGCGCCTACATATAGTTAGGTAGGGACCGACGACGAGGGCGCGTTGAATGAAGTTGTCGAGAATACCATATGGCCCCGGACAACCTGCTCACTCGCTGCCAGGAGGGCGACAATGAGGCGTGGCGATCACTGGTCGTTCAGTACGCCCGGGCAGTGTACCGTTGGGCGCTCTTCTTCGGCATTTTCCAAGGGGATGCCGAGGAGATCACCCAGGAAGTGTTCATCACCGCATCAAAAAAGATCGCCCGCTGCCGCGGGGAGGCTCAGCTCTCCAGCTGGTTGTTTCAAATCACCCGGCGACACGCTGCCAACTATCGCCGCAACCTGTGGTTCAGGAAAATCGTACACCACAAGGAAGGGGTCCCCAAAGAACCGGTGGAACTGGCCGTCAACGGCACAAAAACCCACCTGTCGCTCGAGCTGCAACAGGTGTTGCGGGGGATGCCCCTCAAACTGGTCGAGGTGCTGATCATGCACGATCTGGACGGGTATTCGCGGGAACGGATCGCGACCGAACTGGGGCTCCCCTCGGGAACCGTGGCCAGCCGCCTGGCCAGAGCGAGAAAACTATTCAAGGAGAACTGGTCGGAGACCAATTGACCAATGACTGAGCAACAGCCACAACCGGACGGGATCGACTCCCTGAAAAACGCCTACGAGAGGGTCGACCTGCCCCTGGGACTCGAGACGCGAATTCAGGCCGGACTGGCTGAAGCTCGCCGATCCCGGCGTTCCGCTCGACTGAAGGGGGTGCTGGTCGCCGGGGCGCTGGTCATCGTCGGGTTCGGGTTGTCGATGGTACTCCTCTCAACACCTCCAACGACCGAGGCAACCGCGCCCGAGAAACTGCTCCATCATGCTGAAATCATTAAAGTTTCTGGAACCGTGAACGTCTCTTGGGGAGAACGGCATCAGCCGGCCACCGCCCGACTCCCCCTTCCCGAAGGGGCCACTATTCGCACCGACCGCGATGGCAGTGCCGTCATCGAGATCGGTCCTCATCGGGTTCTGCTCGACCGGGCCAGCACGCTTCAGGTGCAAGCCCTGGCCAAGCAGCAGCTTGCGTTTTCCCTGATCGACGGCCGCACGGAATACACCGTCGCTTCCCTCACCGCCGGATCGAGTTTCCACGTGCTCAGCGACGGGCTCACCGTCTCAGTAGTGGGCACCCGCTTCAATGTGATGCGTCAACAGCAATGCTCGATCGTGGAAGTGACCAGTGGAAAGGTATCAACCCGCTACGACCAGGAGCAGCTCATCCTGGGCGCCGGCGCCAAACAGGAGTTCTGCCCAACTGAGACCGCCGTGCCGGAGCCAACAACCACCGGCGCTGGGAGAGCCACACGAATGGGCCGAGAGGCATCGCCACCTCCCCCTCTCTCCGAGCTCAGCCGAGCCTTGCCGAGCGCCAAGCCGACATCGCCGAAGGCCGGCCGCCCCTCGAATCGTCGGGACGCCGGACCAGAGGGGGGGCTGACCGACGAAGAAAAACTGATCCGGTTGGCCCAGGTGCAGATGGCAAAACGGGAGAGCCGGTCGGCCTACCGGACACTCAAATCCTATCTCGACCGGTATCCAGACGGCCAATTTGTCGAAGAGGCGATGTTCAACCTGATTCGCCAATGCTACAAACTCCGCCGGACCAGCGACATCGTGCGCTACTCCGAGCGGTTCCTGCGCCGGTATCCGGCCTTTGGCACCCGCTCCGCCGAGATACGGGTGATCTACGCCCAGATACTGCTCGAGCAGGGAAAAGAGGCACCCAAGGCGTTCGGATTGCTCGCCACACTGATCGAGCGACTCGATTCGACGGCGGTCCGCTACCGGGGGCAGGTGATCTACCTCTACGCCTTGGCCGCCTACCGGACGAATCGTCCCGAGTTGGGGCGCAGATGGGCGCAGATCTACCTGCGGCGCTTCCCCAACGGACGCTACGCCGATCGGGTTAAAGACATCATCGGTTCAACCGATAACCTATAGGCAAAGGAGCGGACGATGGTCTCCAAGATGATTTCCCTGATGCTAGCGGCCGGCTGCACCGTCTTGCTCACCTACATCGCCTGCTCGCAGACGATAACCTTCGAACCC
Organism: Myxococcota bacterium; assembly: GCA_028278265.1. Classification (GTDB taxonomy): domain Bacteria; phylum Myxococcota_A; class Polyangia; order JAAYKL01; family JAAYKL01; genus JANQET01. Next base: position 554 of record JANQET010000143.1, on the reverse strand, counting down.
GATCCCCACGACAGCGGTACTTCCACGGACGACGACGGGGACAGCGACCCGCCCGACGATGACGAGGACGACGATACCGGGGACGACGACGACTCCGATCCGATCGATGCGGGCAGTGATTCGGGCGACGACGACAGCGAATCCGACACCATCGACACCGGGGATGACGACGACGACGACGCGGACGACGACACCGACGATCCAGACGACACCGACGAAGAAACCGACGACTAATCGCTCCTGCCGACTAGACTATTCCAAACGGCCGTGATAAAAGCTCCTCGCTTTTTGCCGCTGCCGGAGTGGTGAAATTGGTAGACGCGCCGGATTCAAAATCCGGTAGGCTTATGCCTGTGGGGGTTCGAGTCCCCCCTCCGGCACCTCTCATTCATTGTATCCAATCATCATATTGTTGCGGGGATCTCGATTCGTGACGGGTCGGTGGCTACCCTAACCAGAAGTTCCCCCTAAATTCGCAGCAAAATCGATAGATAATTAGTTGAGAAGACACAGGAAAAGCTTGTTTTGAAAACTTCAAAATGTTCCCATGTAAT
>JANQET010000136.1 GCA_028278265.1 Myxococcota bacterium | reverse complement strand
GTGAGCGGGACGGCGGGGATGGACTGGCCGGTCGCGGTGTGAGCCGTAAGCACCGCATCGGGCATACAGTTGAGAATCGTCACCTCCCAAATTCGTTTTGCCGCAGGGGCCGCCGTCAAATCCAGGGTCAGGGAAGGGGCTTGGGCCCACAGCTGAATCCGCCCATCTTCCAGTCGCCGAATCGTGGCCAATCCGCCGTTTGCCCGTAGGTCGGCCGCCTCGATCGCTCCGCTGCCCACCGCTTTGTCCAGCTCAACCCGGGCTTTGGGGGTGCTCTGGCAATTGACGATCAACAGCACCGTCGCCATCCATAATGTTAGGTGTTTCATTTCGTTCCCCATTGATAGAACAGGTCAACGCCGCCGAAAAAGGCGGTGCCGATCTCCAACTCGGCGCTCACCCCCCATCCGCTCCCCCGCTCGTCCGGACAAAACAGAACTTGCCCGCGAAGGCCGAAATGGCCGGCGAATCCGCTGACCACACCGCCGGTGTAGTCGTCCCGGCGATGATCGTAGAAGAGCGCGATTTCACCGTGGGTTGTCGATGCCTCGCCCAGGTAAACCCCCCAGGCAAACCCACCGAGCAACATATCGCTGACGTCCTCTCCGAAGGACAATCCCGGCACATCATAATGATAAAACTCCATCCCCCAACCGAGCTGGGCCTCGGCAAACGAACCCCGCAGAGGGCGCCCCAACCGCTCGAGATCGTAGCGCCCGGTCACGGTCGCCTCAGCGGTGAGGGTGCGAAATCCCTCTGTTTCATACCCGTGGTAAGTGCCGGCCAGGGCCACCGAGACAAAACTGCCGTCCCGGGCATTCGACGCACCTGCGATCGGACCGTAGGGCCGATATGCCGTGGAGAGGCGCGCCCGTTGGTTCGCGTCGTCCAGGGCCACCCAGCTGGTCGCATCCAGTTGCCAGCGGCTGAGCCCCACTCCGGCGGATATGCGGGTGAGATTGCGATAGGCGAACTGTTTGTCGTGGACATAGCGGTACCCCAGGGCGAGGGACACCCGGGGAGAGCGCAGCGCCGGTCCTGCGCCCGTCCCGCCGGTGATGGCGCCGTACAGGTCGGCGGCCATCGAGGTGAGAAAGAGGCCGGTACCCAGCATCAGGACCGCCGAGACCGCCCCGGTTAGCCGCCGAGATGCCCCGGTCCAGGCCAGCACCGCAGTGCCGGCCACCATGCCGAACAAACCGACCCCCTCGAGGGCCAGCAGCCGGAGCGCCGTTTCCCTCTCCCCAATGGCGAACACCCCGCTGCCGTGCAATAAAAATCCCGGCGCCAGCGCCAACAGCGCCGGCAGGAGCCCCGGGGACAATCCGGACCGCGGTTCGACCTGGACGGCAGAACCAGGGGAAGCGGAAATCGGCGTCGAATCAACCGGTTGGGGAGGAAACGTCCCAGCGACCGCAGGATCTACGACTGACCAGAACAGCAACAGGGTCGTCAGCGCAAAGGGGATAGGTCGGTGCGAAAATCTCAATGACATCCTATCTTGTATATAAACGAATAACCGGTGACCAGCCGATCATTTCAAAAAGAGAAGCCGACCCCTCGCTCGGCCACCGGGCCGATCACTGCCGTGATTGTGAAGATGAAGGTGGTGAGGACTCTGCCGGATAGATTGGTCCGCAAAGCGTCGGTCGCTGCTATTTTTTTCTGAATCGGGGAGCGTTGTCTTGATCGAGGATGGACTCGATCACCGGCGGTCGGTCGTCGGCTTCGGTCCCGCTCGCGGGTAGGGTGATGGACAGGTTGGTTTCGATGGCAGCGTGATCGTCGAAGTCCGCCAATAAACGGGTCGAGTCGCTGTCTTGGTTGATATCTGTGGGAGACAGCCATCCATCTTCATAATTTGGAATTCCGTCGAGGCTATTGCGATTCCAGTTGACCCACACCCCTGACACGTCGAACGCCATTCCTCTCCAGGGATCGTCGTAGTGGCCGAGAAAGGCGATGTCGGCGGCACTGAAGCCGGGGAACGAATTCTTCTCTGATAATTCGGGCTCATCCAGATCGGGTAGAATCCCCGGTGAAAATTGAATCAGGGTATCCTGAAGGGTTAGCGGGCTGCCGTTAAATGAAACATCGTAGGCGTAGTTCATCAAGCTGGGATAATTCGGTTTGCGGTTGAGGTTCTCATGGCCGCCATGGCGCAGACCCAAGTTGTGACCCAGCTCGTGGACAAACGTCGAATACCACCAGAACTGCTCCTCTTCTGTTTGATCATCGCTGATATCGGCGTTTATCTGCTCTTCCTGCACAAAAAAGCGCTGGCCCGCAATCTGGGCTCGACCACTGTGTGTGCCTTCGCACAGCGCTGCGTGTCGAAAGGTCTCTCGGTGGATGGGATCGAATCCATTCTGACTATCATCTGCATAACTCGTAGAGCAGTTGAAAGATTGCGGAAGCTTGTCGTCCTGCACCAAAATCAGGTTTACGCCGGTGCTGCCGTCGGGATTGGAAATATTCAGCGAACCGTATAGTTCTTTGGCTTTGGCAACTACCGCATCGCTCAATTTTGCCGATGTGGTCACGTCTCCGATTTTGTAGTGTTGGTAGTCCACATCCACCAGCAGGTCTTTGCGCAACGGATCACAGCCCAAGCGCTTGTAATCGACCCAATTGTATCCCCACACCTCCCAGCCGTCGGGAATGCCGTCGTTGTCCGTGTCGCTCAACCATTGGTTGGTGCCCAGGGCTGCTTCCTCGATGTCGTACAGACCGTCGCCGTCCGAATCGGCGCTGCCGACCGGGAAAAGTCGCAGGTTTTCCGTGATATCGTAATACCGATCGCCATCGGGCGTGGTTCGGGTTTTGTACTGCACTTGGTGGTAGAACGTGCGCGTGATATAACCGGTCTTCTCCACCCGAACGCGGACCGCATCGGCTCCCGCGCCGACCAGAATGGCTTTGTCACCCTCGTACGCGTCAAACTTCCAAGATCCGTCGTAGTCCGGATCAATGGGCGTGACCTTGGCGTGAGAAGCACAAGAGGGACAGGTGGTGACAGTGACGGTCGCCCCGTTCAGTCCCGTGTTGCTGTTTCCGTCAACGACAAATCCCCCGAAGCAGCCCGCCTGGAGCCACACGGCCATCGTGCCCACCAGAATCATAATCTTAGTTTTCATTGAGTCCTCCCTCTGCAAAAAGTTGATGTTGCGGTTCACCCGCATACTTCAAGATTGGGCCAACCGATCTGACAGCACCGGCAAATTTGGTTTTGCTTGGACAGAGATTTACTGCACAAAGGTGGGTCAGAGTCGATGCGCGGTTTCCACTATGTCGTGCTGAGCTCAGATGGCGTCTACTGCGATATGCAGGGACGAAAGACCGAGGTGGGGCGCGAGATGGTGAAAGCCGGGCATCGATTGGTGGTTTACTGGCCCCCGGAATTTGCGGTAACCTTGTTGAAGAAATTGGCGACTAAACGCCAGGAGTGGAGGTTGACCCTGCTCATGGAACAATATGGTCGGAGAATCCGAGTGATTTAAGAGGGCACCACTCGAGCAAACGACCGGAGAGATCAAAAAGCAAACTCTTGAGGTAAAATGACCAAACGGAAACAACAGTTGAAAGGAAACATCCCGTGGTTCGGGCTTTTGTTGTTCATATTCGCGTCGGGCAACTTGATCGTCGGAGGCTGCACCGGTGATGGCAGCGAAGGTGACGATGACGACAGCGTCGGTGACGGTGATGCGGATAGCGACTCGGATAGTGACGGTGATGGTGACGCCGACGGCGACTCGGACGGCGATGCCGACGGGGATTCAGACAGCGATGCCGATGGGGATTCGGACGGTGACGCGGATACCGATTCGGATTCGGATGCCGATGCGGACTCGGACGCGGACGCAGATACCGACTCAGATGCAGACTCTGATACAGACTCTGATACGGACTCGGATGCGGATGCGGACACAGATTCGGATACGGACTCGGATACAGACTCGGATACAGACGCGGATGCAGACTCTGATACGGACTCTGATACGGACTCGGATACGGACGCGGATACGGATTGCGAGGTCACCGCGAATTGGGGCTCAGTTTGGGATGTTGGCCAAAATATTCCGAACCTCGAGATGGAAGGATTCTACGACCAAAACAACAATGGCCTCATCGACGACGCTGAAATGGTCGTGGCACCGTTCACCTTTGAAGATGTCTACTGCGCCACACCGAGAAACAACTCTGCCGTGGTACAAACCCTCAGCTATGGCTGACCGGATTGTCCTCCCCATTTTGACGCACTAGTTAGTGACGGTCTGCTGGAGGAGCTCGAAGCGCGAAACAGTACCATAGTGGTGTGGGTGTATGATGGAACACCTGCACAACAGACCTACGATACCTTTCAAGAGTTTTTTCCAACTGCCTACGGCGCTTACTACGCAGGTGGTTCCCCCACCGAAGACGGCGTGGATCTCACCTGGACCAATTCCATCGGCGTGGTCAATCTTCGGACCGGTGAGCTACTCGGTTTCGACTATCTGATGGACTTTACCCTAGACGACATTCTCGCCATGGTGGATGAATCAAATCAATGATACTACGGGGCGGCGGCGCCCCAGCCGGATCGCGGCACCACGTCATTCCATGTTGCTGTCTCGCCAATCAAGAAGTTCGTAACCAGGGAATTGATATCCATCTCATAAACCATGGGAGTCCTTCACCGCAGAAGGAGTGCTCGATTTTGTCGAGAACAGTATTTAACCATAAGAGTTTCCTGTACTTCGCATATTTTCAGTAATACTGTATCGTATATTGATATATGTTTAACGTAACACGCTGCAAGAGACGTAACATTCAGTTGAAGGTTGGGTAACCAATAGTCCGATGAATTGGTCGACTAATCATATTTAATCGTCTGTTTCAATTCGAGAATTACTCATCATCTCCACGCGATAGCCGCTGCGAGCCGCCCTTCATTTCGAGGTGGGAGGGTTGGCACAGTTCTGGCTGTGAAGCGGTCGTTGATTGGAGTTGATTAACAATAGTCGGAGTCAAAGCAAAGGAGAAAACGAATGACCAAAAGAGGAATATTGGTGCTGGTACTGTGGTCAGGAACACTGTTCGCGACCGCGTGCGAGGAAGAACTTGAAGACCAACTCGACGATGATTGGCACTTCGATGACATTGTCGGTGGGGAAGTCGTCACCCCGGGAGAACGACCATGGCAAGCCCGGCTCTCGATAAATGGTCGATTCAGTTGCGGCGGTAGCCTTATTGCCGCCAGATATGTCCTGACTGCCGGGCATTGCGTGGAGGACGATGGTGAAACTGTCCCGTCGAGTGCGCTGAAGGTCACTCTTGGTGATCAGAAAGTCTCGGTTGTTGAGGGCCGTGAACAGGTTTTTTCAGTGCACGCTATCAACCTGCATCCCGGCTACGTCAGCGCGAATCCCCCTGTAAACGACATCGCGGTTCTGACGCTGGACAGGATGCCGGTTTTTAACCAGTGGGTTCAGGCCATTTGGCCAGCCGAGGGGACTGATGGACCGGGGTTGAATGCAGTGGTTTCCGGTTGGGGAAGAACACAATACGATGAACCGCTCTCCGATGATCTGCTGCAAGCGGTGCTCCCCATCCGTTCAAATAACGATTGTAATGGAAGATTAGAGTCAAGAGATTTATGGGGCAATGAGATCTGCGCCGGCTACTATTATGGTGAAAAAGGCGGTTGCTTCGGAGATAGTGGTGGTCCGCTTGCCGTGCAACGGGTAGACGGCATGTGGGAGCTCGTCGGCGTTGTCAGTTGGGGATCGCCCACGTGCGATAGATACGGTGCTTTTGCTCGCGTGAGCAGCCATTCGGATTGGATTTACGATATGCAGCGGATTGTTTTCGGCAGTACCAGTAGATGGGTCGATAACTACGGATATTCGGCCGGTGGTTGGCGTGTGGGGTACCATCCCCGCATGATGGCCGATGTCAATGGGGATGAGAAAGCAGATGTGGTCGGGTTTGCCGGAAGCGGCGTATACGTTTCCCTCTCCACCGGCAGCGGTTTCACGCAGCCCAGCCTCTGGACCCCCAATTTCGGTTACAGTGCCGGAGGGTGGCGCGTGGGATATCATCCCCGCATGATGGCTGACGTCAATAATGACAACATGGCCGACGTGATCGGATTCGGTGGCGACGGCATTTATGTTTCCCTTTCCACCGGTAACAGTTTTTCGCCGCCAACACGGTGGAGTGTTTACTTCGGTTACAACCACGGTTGGCGGGAGGAGAATCACCCCCGCATGATGGCCGACGTCAATAACGACAACATGGCCGACGTGATCGGGTTCGGCGGAGACGGGGTCTATGTCTCTCGATCCACCGGTAGCAGTTTTGAACACCCCACTCGCTGGGTCGCGAACTTCGGCTACAGTGCCGGCGGATGGCGCGTGAACGCTCATCCTCGGATGATGGCCGATGTCAATGGAGATGACAAAGCAGACGTGGTTGGATTCGGTGGTAGCGGTGTATACGTTTCCCTCTCCACTGGAAGCGGATTTTTAAGTCCCAGTCATTGGATCGCTGACTTCGGCTACAATGCCGGGGGCTGGCGTGTGGGATATCATCCTCGGATGATGGCCGATGTGAACAATGACGGTCGCGATGACGTGGTTGGATTCGCCGGTAGCGGCGTTTTTGTCGCCCTTTCATCAGGAAACGGATTTGACAGCGCCAGCCGTTGGATCGAGGACTTTGGCTACAGTGCCGGGGGGTGGCGCGTGGGATATCATCCCCGCATGATGGTCGATGTAAACCATGACGGTCGCACAGATGTGGTCGGTTTTGGCGGTGACGGTGTAATGGTCTCATTGTCGTCAGGACATGACTTTGCGCCAGCGGTTAATGTGGTTTCAAACTTCGGTTACAACGCCGGGGGATGGCGTGAAGGATATCATCCTCGCATGCTGGCGGATGTCGATGGGGATCGACTGCCGGATGTGGTGGGATTCGCCGGTGAAGGTGTCATCGTTTCACTCGCCCCGCCCCCGAGGTAGGCGAGGAAATCCGGGCTCGCCAGGCCATCCTTGTCCAATGACCTCACCGTCCCTCATGGGGACGCAGCTTCGATTTGTTGAGGTGCGAATCAGTGCCCCTGGTCCTCTCAGATTGGGAGCTGACCGATTCCCTTCCCTTCAAAAAGGGCCATGTCTACGATCCGTTGACGGTATCGGCGCTCTTGGTGCATCACCGAATTTACGGTTTGGAGCACTAAGGCTTGGTTTTGGTCAATCGCTGAAGGGTTTTGCTGACCAGGTTGTCGAACACAGCCGTTAGCTTTGTTTGACTCTTGGGGGATTCGCCGGGGCCGGTCATCCGCGAGCTGTTGCCCGGTGGTCGATCGGTGTGGGATGGGTTGGGGGAAGGGGTTGGTGCTGATTTGGTCATTGTCTTCGATAACGCTCGCCGCAACTGACCTATTTCGTGTTGGCACACCCGTTCCAAGGCGAGTTGACACTCCGGGTGGGCGTCGAGGTAGGCGAGGAATTCCGGGCGGGCTTCCCCGCCTTCGACAAACGCTTTGAACTCTCCTTGCCAGGCTGGGTCCAGGGATTGGATGATGGTATTGATGTCCAGAGGCTGG
>JANQET010000119.1 GCA_028278265.1 Myxococcota bacterium | reverse complement strand
CGGATGTTGTGGTAAACACCAGAGAGCCGTAAAAACCGTGTGCATTTCAAATTTTGAGACAAATCGGTCAAAAATCAGGCAGGTAACCGCTAACCCTCTCGCGCGCTCACGAGGGGCGCCTACCCACTATGAATGCAGGAGAGCCGGAAAAATCAGCAGTCGCGCGGTCCGTCAGGAAGACTGCGTGCTGTTTTGGACAGCAGTGGACACCAGTATAAAAACGGTTGTCATTTGACACGCGAGTAAAGAAGAACAAAAATACTACGAAACTTGAGTACAATAATTCTCACAGGAGGGAAAAGATGACGGCATATCGAGCATCACGGCTGTATTTGACCATCATTGTAGTCGTTATTCTATTCATCAACGCGTGCGATAACGACGATGATCAAGGTGGACTCTGTTCAAACGGATCTCAACAATGCAATGGGTACCTCATTCAGCACTGCGATGACGGGCACTGGTACAACTGGGACGATTGTTCGATCCAGAACAAAACATGCACCGTGGTTGGCGGTCAGGCTCAGTGCCAATCCGTCATAGACAGCACCGAGGACGCTGGGCCAGATTTGACATGTGAGACGCTCAACGCGGTAAGGTGCGAAGGGGACATGATACAGAAATGCATCAGTAGGATTTGGACCGACTGGACCGATTGTGCAGCAGTAAATAATGTTTGCGCTCTCTCGAATGGTCAGCCATCGTGCATTGATGCCAATACCGAGTGTGAGAACGGGAGCAGAAAGTGCGATGAAAAGGCGCTCTTTATGTGCGTAGAGGGATATTGGAAAAGATGGAGCGATTGTGACGTGCTGGGGCAAGTGTGCGAAACAGTTGACGGTGTCGCTCAATGTACTGATTCTCCCTCAGAGTGCACGGAAAATGCCACTAAATGCAGGTCAAATATCCTCCAAAAATGCGTGGAAGGGAGCTGGACCGATTGGACCGACTGTTCACAATCCGGCATGTACTGTGAGTTAAAAGAGGGTGTGGCTACGTGTGTAGAATACATCGCCTGTACGAATGATGATACAAAATGCGTGGGAAACATTCTTCAAAAATGTGTGGAAGAAAAATGGGAGAACTGGGACAATTGCCAGATACAGGGAATGACTTGTCAAATAATCAACGGCATAGAGCAGTGCACTGACTTGACTGACATTTGCGATGAGAACGACACGAAATGCACGGGTTCTGTACTCTATCAATGTCAGGATGGTGAATGGCGTTATTGGACAAACTGCAATCATTTGGGCGAGATTTGTACATACATAGAGGGTGTTGCTCAATGTTACCAACTATAACCAGGCAGCCCAGAAACAGTGATGATCCTCTCGGTCTGAATCGAAAGTGGCAATTTCGAACGGTAGGCGCGATGGGTTGCAACATTTTCCACATTGCGGCGTTGCTATGTGTGATGCTGACAGTCAGTTCATGTGAAGGGGAAGAAGGTGAGCTCTTGATTCTCAGCGACGCCTTCATCGATCCGGTCGTAGTAACTCTCGCTGGCGACCTGGGCACTATCGAAACACTGGAAACAGAATCTGACTTAACAGCCGATCAGATCAATGAAATCAGAAATATGCTGGTTCAAGGGATTATCGACGTTCTCGTCAAGAACGACGAAACTGGCGCAACGGTCAGGCTCATTCAAGGTACTCAAGTACCCGGTTTGCCAATCGGACCTGGGCAATACACCATTGAGAAAGTCGGCAGTACGGGTAGGCTGAATATCGTCTTTTTCAACGGGTTCGCCAATGTCAGCTTGCAAAAGAATGGCGCGTATAGTGCACTAATCACCGTTAATGCCAATACGCAGCTGGAGCCAGAATCTTTCGCGCGAACGGTATTTGTTCGCTGAGGCCGTCCCCCGCGACTCTCCGCACTTCTAATCCTCTCTAGAATATCAGCTAAATCAGCTAAATCATAAAACCAAGCCGGCTGCGGCCTTGAAAGGCACTCGAGCCGCTCCTCCAACATCTTCACACACATGTCCCCCCTCCGTCACAAGACTGTCACACAGCCATCACAAAACTCCCATGTACTCGTTGCACAACCGGCGGGGGTGAAACGGCCCTCAAAAACGGTATCGAGATAAGGAGTTGAAAATGAATACATGGAAATTGGGCATCTTGGGTTTTCTTTTGGTGTGTGCTTGTGGTCGGGGTCAACAGGCTGAATCTGGCGATCAGACGGGGCGGGCCGAAGGAGAAAAATCCTCCAAGCGCGTGGTGATTCAGAACAAGGGATCGGACACGTTGGTCAATGTGGCCCAGGCGTGGGCCGAGCACTATGCCAAGGTCGACACCAGCTTGGCTGTTGCTGTTACCGGCGGTGGTTCGGGGACCGGTATTTCGGCGATGATCAACGGTACGGTGGACTTGGCCAATGCCAGCCGCAAGATGAAGGACAAAGAGCTGGCCGCGGCCAAGAAGAACGGTATCGAGCCGGTGGAGCATATTGTTGGTTACGATGCTTTGGCGGTTTATCTTCATAAGGACAATCCCCTCTCCGAGGGTACCATCGCCCAGTTGGCGGCGATCTACGGGGAGGGGGGCGCCACTGAGAAGTGGTCCCAGATCGGCGTGACGGTTCCCGGCTGCTCCAGCGACGAGATTGTTCGGGTGAGCCGGCAGAACAATTCCGGCACCTACGCCTACTTCAAAAAGGCCGTGCTCGGCAAGGGGAACGAGTACAAGCTGGGCTCCCGGGACATGCACGGATCCAAGGATGTGGTCGACCTGGTGGAGAAGACCCCCTGCGCCATCGGGTACAGCGGTCTGGCCTATGCCACGGATCACATCAAGACGCTCTGTGTCAAAAAGGATGACGCCGCCCCCTGTGTCAATCCGTCGATCACGACGGCCAGCGACAACTCCTATCCGATCGCCCGGCCCCTGTTCATGTACACCAGCGGTCAACCCAAGGGCCACGTGAAGACCTATCTCGACTGGATCCTCAGCGATGAGGGGCAGTGCATCATCCAGAAGAAGGGCTACGCCCCGGTCCGCGCAGTGAAGTGCGACTAACGGCAAATCCAATCAGGAGAACCCTATGACCCTTTACGAACAGCGGCTCAGCGAGGATCTGCAGACCATTCGCCAGAAGGTGCAGGATATTTCGGACCGGGTTTGTGCGGCTTTGGAGAAGGCGGTCACCGCCATTGCCGAGCACGATGAAGAGGCGATGTACCAGGTGGTGATGGACGATTACGGCATCAACCGGGATATTCGATGCATCGACAAGCGGTGTCACGAGTTTGTCGCCCGTCATCTGCCGGCTGCCGGCCACTTGCGCTTCATCTCCTCGGTGCTGCGCATGACCATCGCCCTGGAGCGGGCCGGCGATTACGCGGTGACGATCAGCCGGGTGGTGCTCCAGCTCTCCGGTCCCCTGCCGGAAAAACTGGTCGACCGAATCCGTTCCATGTCGGAAATTTCGATCACCATGCTCTCCGATGCGACCCAGGCGTTTTTGGCCGGTGACGCGGAGATGGCCAAGGAAACCAAGAAGTTGGATTACCGAGTGGACAAGGCCTACGACGAGATATTTTCGGTGTTGGTCGAAGATGACGGGGATCGAAAGCCCCGGCAGCTGGTCTCCCTGCTGAAGATTTTCAGTAAGGTCGAGCGGTTCAGCGACCAGGCCAAGAACATCTGCGAAGAGGCGGTGTTCGCGTCGACCGGCGAGATGAAGCAGCCCAAGGTGTTCAAGATGTTGTTCGTCGACGAGAAGAACGATCTGGTCAGTCAATTGGCCGTGGCCATCGCCCGCAAGGCCTATCCCGAAAGCGGAACCTACTCCTCGGCGGGGTGGGCCCCGGCCAAGACGATCCATCCCGAGCTCAAGCCGATGGCCGAGAAATTCGGCTTTGACGTGACCCGCGCTCGGCCCAACACCGTCGGCCCGCTCGACACGTTTCCCACGCCCTACCATCTCGTCGTGGCGATTAATCTCAAAGACGAATCCCAGCTGCCCAATATCCCCTATCACACTATTCTCAGGCGCTGGGATTTCGACGTTTCCTTAGACCATCTCGATGATTTAGTCCGCCAACTGAGCAGCAAGATCACCAAGTTGGTGGAAAGACTCCGTGGACGCGATGTTGACTAAGCTCCCCTTTCGTCGATCCACAACCGGTGACCAGCATCGGGCCCACGACGCCCTCGATTGGGCCTGGCTGACGGACAAAGCGGTCGGCGTGCTGGTCTTTGTCGGCGGGATCTCGGCGATCATCTTCATTCTCAGTGTGTTCACCTTCATCACCCGCCAGGGCATCGGTTTTATTACCGACACCATGGAGGTGGGCGAGTTCTTGACGTCACCGGCTTGGCGCCCCACTTCGGACGAGAATCCCACCTACGGGGCGTTTGCCCTGATCGTCGGTACGGCGAGCGTGACCGGCCTGGCCGTGCTGCTGGCCGTACCGTTTTCATTGGGCGCGGCGATCTTCATCGCCGAGTTTGCCAAGGGACGGGTGAGGGAAACGCTGAAAATTCTCATCGAGTTCCTCGCGGCAATCCCCTCGGTGGTCTGGGGCTTCATCGGCCTGTCGATCATGAACCCGTTGATCATCGAGCTGTTCGACGTGCCGGTGGGGCTCAACCTGCTCAACGCGGGGATCATTCTCGGCTTGATGTCTGCGCCGATCATGACCTCGATCGCCGAAGACGCCCTCAAAGCCGTGCCCGACAGCTACCGGGAGGCGGCTGAAGCGATGGGGGCCACCCGCTGGCAAATCACCTGGAAGGTGGTGCTGCCGGCCGGACGCAAGGGGTTGCTCGCCGCAATCCTGCTCGGCGTGGGCCGCGGCTTCGGCGAGACCATGGCCGTGCTGATGGCCAGCGGTCACTCGATCAACATCCCCGACAGCCCGTTCGATTCGGTGCGCGCCCTGACCGCGAGCATCGCCGCCGAGCTGGGAGAGACCGCCGTGGGATCGGACCACTACCAAGCGCTGTTCACCCTGGGCATCCTGTTGTTCATCGTCACCTTCGTGATCAATCTCACCGCCGATCTGGTGGTCAACGGCATCAAGAAGAGATAGCCATGTTCGAAAGCACTGAGCTCAACCGCAGAAACGCCCGGGTCGAAAAATCGATGGGATTCTTGTACCTGGTGATGACCCTGATCCTGATCACCCCGGTGCTGCTGATTCTGGGGCTGCTGATTTACAAAGGCGCCCCTCATCTGACCTGGGAGTTCCTCTCCACCGACCCCAAATCCGGCATGACTGCCGGTGGCATCTTTCCGGCGCTGGTCGGCACCATCGCCCTGGTGTTGGGGGCGCTGATCGCGTCGGTCCCCATCGGGGTGGCCGCGGCGATTTACCTCTCTGAGTACGCCCCGGACAACTGGTTTACCCGCATCATCAATCTGGCGATCATCAATCTGGCCGGGGTGCCGTCGATTGTCCACGCCCTCCACGGTCTGGGTGCTTTTGTGCTGTTTTTCAAAATGGGCACCAGTATTCTCGCCGCCAGTCTGACCCTGGCTATCGCCACCCTACCGGTGGTGATCGTCTCCACCCGGGAATCCCTTGCTGCCGTACCGATGGCCTTTCGCGAGGCCTGCTGGAACATGGGGGCAACCCGCTGGCAGACGATTCGCAAGGTGGTGCTGCCCAACTCGGTCAGCGGCATTCTCACCGGTGTGATCCTCGAGGTCTCGCGTACCGCCGGGGAGACCGCGCCGATTATGTTTACCGGGGCGGCCTTCTTCTTGCCGTTTTTACCGGAGAGCATTTTCGATCAGACGATGGCGCTGTCCCTGCACCTGTTCGTCATCTCGACCCAGGTGCCCGGGGTGCCGGAGCATGTGCCCTACACGGTGGCCCTGACCCTGATCGGTATTGTGTTGATCATGAACGCCCTCTCCATCGGGTTCCGCATGTACTTGAGGGGGAAAAAGAAATGGTAGCTCTATCACGACAGGCGGCGCCGACCCCGACAGGTGCCCCGGCAGCAGAAAACAAACTCGAAGTTCGCGATCTGACAATCACGTATGGCAAAACACCGGCCCTCTCCAACGTAAATCTGGAGGTGCGGGCCAATGAGATCTTCGGCATCATCGGACCGGCCAACAGCGGCAAGACCTCCTTCTTGCGGGTGCTCAACCGCATGGATACCTTTACCACCGGCATGAAATTCAGCGGTACGGTGTACTATGAGGGAAAGAACCTGCGCTCCTGGCGCAACCTCTATGCCTTGCGACGCAAAATCGGTGTGGTGTTTCCCTTGCCCGTGGGATTACCCCTGAGCGTCTACGACAACGTGGCGATGGCGCCCCGGTTGTACGGCACGCAGAAAAAATCAGAGCTGGACGAGTTGGTCGAGCGCCACCTGCGCCGGGCCGCCCTCTGGGATGAGGTCAAGGATCGGTTACACGCATTGGGGAGTTTGCTGTCCGGTGGGCAACAACAACGCCTGACCATCGCCCGCGCCCTCTCCCAAGAGCCGGACCTACTGCTGTTGGACGAGTTCTCCATTGCAGTCGACCCGGTGACCACGATGAAGATCGAGGACGTGCTCAAGGAGCTGCGCCAAGAGATGACCATCGTGTTGGTGACCAACCTCACCCAACAGGCCCGTCGATTGGCCGATCGCACCGCGTTCTTTTTGAGCGGTCAGTGGGTGGAGGTGGGGGACACCGAGGCCCTGTTCACCGGAAATGTCAAAGACGAGCGCACGCGCAGCTACCTGGAGGGTCGCTTTGGCTAAACAGAAGAAATACGCGATCGAAACCGCGGACCTCAACCTGTGGTACGGCGACTTTCAGGCCCTGTTCGACGTCAATCTCAACATCAAAGAGGGGCGCATCACCAGCCTGATCGGTCCGTCGGGCTGTGGCAAGACCACCTTTTTGCGGGCGACGAACCGCATCATCGAGCGGTTGGGGTACGTGCGCACCACCGGCAGCATTCACGTGCTGGGGCACAACATTTTGGCCCCTGAGGTGGAAATAGTCCAGGTGCGCAAGAACGTGGGCATGGTGTTTCAACGGCCCAATCCGCTGCCCCTCTCCATCCGCGACAATGTGCTGTTCGGGCTGCGCCTGCACAAAAACGGCGGGAAAAAGATCACCCGCGCCGAAGAAGACCGGGTAGTCGAGGAAGCGCTCAAAACCGTGCTGCTGTGGGACAAGACCAAGGACCGTCTGGGCCAGCTGGCCACCCAGCTCTCTCTCGAAGAGCAACAAAAGTTGTGCATTGCGCGACTGTTGCCGGTCAAGCCCAAGGTGTTGTTGATGGACGAGCCCTGTTCAGCGCTCGATCCCAAGAGCACCTCGGCCGTCGAAGAGCTGATCTGGACCCTGCGGGGGCAGTACACGATTCTGATCGTCACCCACAACATGGCCCAGGCCCGGCGCGCCAGTGAGGAGTGCATCTTCATGCTCCACGGCAAGGTGGTCGAGCACACCAACACGGGATCGATGTTCGTCTCCCCCAAGCAACCCGAGACCGCTGATTATATTGAAGGTAGGTATGGTTGAACCCTGCTGCTTAAGCTAAGAGCCCCCTCCCTAGCCCTCATAAGCGCTAACTTACGGTGACCGCAGCCCGAAGGGCTCAACCATATCAGCCCAGGGCAACGCCCTGGGACGATTAGATAAATACGGTATAGCCCCATCGGGGCGACCCATAAATTGTGTTGAATTGGCGCCCTGCAAATCGCCTT
>JANQET010000104.1 GCA_028278265.1 Myxococcota bacterium | reverse complement strand
GATAGTGGTAGTGGAACAGACCCCAGCGGGCGATTCGCGCAGACCACCGCACTTTGAGATACTGGTGCCCAAATTCCGTGGGATCGTCGAACCGCGCCGTATTGAACAACGCCAGGACGGCGACCACCACCACCAAGGGCAGCGCAAAAAGCAATAATCGGCGGAGCTGAGCTCCACTCAGCAGGGCCCTCGATCCGGCGGCGGCGATCCACTCGCCAAAGCGTCGGCCATTTGGCGGTGCCTGGACCCGGATCGACTCAAAGATGAAAAAGAACACCGCCAAGGCCATCGGCGGTCGACAAGCAAAGGCGATCGCCAAAAAGATGCCGGCCAGAATCGGGTGTTTGGCCTCCAACGAGCTCAACAGGAAGAGCAGCAAAAAAACGCCGCCGACCATATGCGCGGTATACCAAACAGTGCCCTGCACCGCGGAAAAGAAATAAACCGTGCCCACACCGTACAGGGCGGTGAATATCGCGATTTCAACGGGACGGCGGTGCAGCCGGTTTCGGGTGGCCAGCAGCTGCAACAAGAGGAATAGCAAGGCCGGGCCGGCAGCGGCAAAGGGCAGGGTGAACAGCCGGTCGTTGAACCCCATGCCGAAGATCGCCACGCCGGGAATCATCAGCACCGCCGGGGCCGGGGGGAATGAAACGTACCACTTCCCCTCATACTTGGCCCAATCGTTGTAGTGGGGCGGTTTTCCTTCGATGTGCAGCCGGCCGTGCAGCATGGCATCGGCCAAGAAAACATAGTGATTATCCCTCGAGGGGGTGAGCAGTCGCTCGCCGGACACGGCGCCGAAAATGATCAACCCGGCGACAAAGGTGATCAGGGGTCCTTTGTATTCGCCGAGACGGGCGATCGGCCGCCGCTTGGCATCGGTGTGATTCATGATTCGCGATGGTGCCCGGGAAGTGGCTCACCTGTCAATTCAGCGGCATTCTTTTCATTTTGAGGGCGGTGAACAGGGGCCAGAATCTTCAATAACCCGCTTTTGCCTGACCCCTTATTGTGCTACATAATCGTACACCTAAATGTATCGCGTACTCCACATCGAAGACGACGAAAACAGCCTCCAGCTCGTGCGCAAAGTACTGACCGCGGCGGACTTTGAAATCGTCGAGGCCCGCGACGGCATCTCCGGGATCAAGAAAGCGCTGGAAGCGCGGCCTGACATCATTCTGGTCGACATCAAGCTACCGGATATGGACGGTTATGAGGTGACCCTCAAGCTGCGCGGGGAGCTCGCTGGGCGGGATGTCCCGATTGTGGCGATCACCGGTGAGGGGGACAAGGACATGAGCCTGGCCGTGGGGTGCAACGGTGTCATTTTCAAGCCCATCGACATCGCCCGCCTGCCCCTGCAGGTCCGGGAGTATATCAGCGGCACCAAGGGACCTGATTTCATCACCACCAGTGACGATTTGCTCAAGGCCCAGGGCCAAAAATTGGCAGCGCGGCTACAGACCAAAATCGAGGAGCTCGAGGCGGCCAACCGCCGACTGGTCGAGGCCGAAAAGGTGCGCACCGAATTCTACCGCAACCTGTCCCATGAATTGTCGACCCCCCTGACCCCAGTGATCGGTTACATCAATATGTTGTTGGGCGAGGAGCTCGGCCCGCTGAACAGTCTGCAGCGGCGATCCCTGCAATCGGTGGAACGGAGCTTCACCCGCGTGCGCACAGTGATTGAGAACCTGTTGGACATGACCGCATTGGCCACGGGCAAGATGTCCTTTTTCGCGCGCTACTACGACTTCAATGCCCTGTCCACCGAATCGGTCGAGCTCTACCTGCACCGGTTCGACGATCGGGACATCAAGGTCAACACCGAGATTCCCAAAACCCCTTGCCGGGCCTTCGGTGATCCGGATAAACTCAAGCGCGTGATGGCCCAACTGCTCGAAAATGCTGCTAAATTCTGCCATTTGGAGGGACAGGTCCACGTGGCCACCCGCAAGTCAGGAGACGATCTGCTCTTCATGGTCTACGATTCGGGCCAGGGCATTCCCGAGCGCGAGTTGAAGGCAATTTTCACGACGTTCTATCAGATTGACGGTTCCCCCACCCGGGAGCACGGGGGAGCTGGCATGGGCCTGGCCCTGGCCCGCAAGATCCTCGAGCGATTCGGTGGCGAAATTTGGGCCGAATCCCCGCCCAAGAATCAACCGACCGAGCTCCAATGGGCCAAAACCCTGGTCGCACTCCGCGTACCGGTCATCATGGCCGGGGAAAATCCATCAGAAGAATTTTAGGAAAAATCGGTAAAGGGAGAGTGTCGGAGTAGTGCTCAGCCGACCTGCGCCAAGCCGTCTTCGTATCCCCGGTTGAAGGCCTTGAGGTTGAACTCTTCGGTCCCCGGGGGCACGGAGTTCTGAACGGCTTGGCGCATCGCCTCGACGTCGATTAGCTTGGTCACTGCGGTGAAGAAGCCAATCATCACCATGTTGAACACGATGCGTCGTCCCAGCTCGTCCTCGGCGATTCGCGTGCCGGGCATGCCGAATTTCTTGGCCCCCTTGGGCATTTGATCATCCGGAAAGACCAGCTCGTTCTCGTAAACGAGAATTGAATCATCCTTCATCTCTTTGACGAACTTGTCGTACGCGCCCTGACTCATCGCGACGAAGATGTCCGAAGTGCGAATGTAGGGGAAGGCGATGGCCACGTCAGAGACCATCACCTGGGCCGAACACTCACTGCCGCGGGCTTCGGGACCGAACGACTGCACCAGCGTGGCAAAGCGATCCTCGTAAATCGAGGCGGCGCGGCCGATGATCATGCCCGCCATGATCACGCCCTGACCACCCAATCCGCATATTCTGATTTCTGTTTGGCTCATTTTACACCCTCGTATGGCACGAATTTGTTGCCGAGTATCTCGGTCATCCGCGTGTTGTACTTGTCCATGAACGTGGGACGGGGCTTGTCGACGAATTCACCGACGATGATATCGCTCTGATAGTCCAGTCCGACGTCCACCGTGGGCGCACCGTTCTGCACGGTGGAGCGCTCCTTGTAGTACTGCAGTGCCATCACGCCGTCGCCTAGTTTGTTGCGGCGCTGGTAGAGCGTGGGACACTGGGCGATGACTTCGATAAAGCTGAACCCCTTGGTGTTGAGCGCCTTGGTCATCGACTTGATCAACTTGCGCACGTGGTACACGGTCCAACGGGCCACGTAGACCGCCCCGCACGATTCCACCAGGTTGGGCAGGTTGAAGGTGTCTTCGAAATTACCGTACGGCGTGGTGGTGGCCTTGGCCGAGTAAGGCGTGGTCGGTGTGACCTGTCCGCCGGTCATGCCGTAGGTGAAGTTGTTGACGCAAATTACGGTCATGTCGATGTTGCGCCGCGCGGCGTGGATCAGATGGTTGCCGCCGATGGCAAAGAGATCCCCGTCGCCGGAGTAGACGACCACCTTGGCCTCGGGCCGGGCAATGGCCAGTCCGGTGGCAAAGGGGATGGCGCGACCGTGGGTGGTGTGAAAGGAGTCCACATTGACGTAACCGGCCACGCGACCGGTACAGCCGATGCCCGAGACCACGTGGAGATTGTCATAATCGATGTCGGTTTTGTCCAGGGCGCGGGCAAAACAATTGACCGATGTCCCCACGCCGCAGCCCGGACACCAAATATGGGGAATGCGCTCCATGCGGAGCAGCTTTTCTACCGGATTGGTCGGAGTCGAATTGGTCGGCGCATCGCTCATGACACCACCTCCTTGATTTTGGCGAGGATCGTTTCGGGCTCGATGATCGCCCCGCCGGCGCTGTCGATCAGGTGCACGGGCACCTTGTCGCCGACCGCACGGCGCACCTCGTGAACCATCTGTCCCAGGTTCATCTCGGCGACGATAATCGATCGGGTATTTTGGGCCACATCCCGAATCAGCCGATCGTTGAACGGCCACAACGTGATCAATCGAAGCTGGCCGACTTTCAACCCTTGCTGCCGGGCCTGCTCCACCGCATAGGCGGCGACCCGGGCGGTGATGCCATAGGCGATGATCGTGACATCCGAACCGTCTATTTGGTCGGATTCACACAGGGTCAGCTCCTCGGTGTGGTCGAGCACTTTGTTGCACAGGCGCCGAATCAGTTTGTCCTGGGCCTGGGCGTTCATCTCGGGATAGCCCCGGGCGTCGTGGGTCAGGCCTGTGGTGTGAATGCGGTACCCCATTCCGGCGCGCACCATCTCCGGTTGGTCACCGGAGTAAATCTCATAGGGTAAGTATTGTCCGGGCGGGCGCTCGGTGAATTTGCGCTCGCGTACGTCGATCTGATTGGCCTCGGGGATGCGCACCTTGCCGAGCATATGCCCGATGCACTCGTCCATCATGAAAAACACCGGGACCCGGTACTGTTCGGCCAGGTTGAACGCGGTGATGATGTGATCGAAGCACTCCTGGGGGGAGTTGGGGGCCAGGGCGATTACCTCGTAGTCTCCATGAGAGCCCCAGCGCACCTGCATCACATCTTGCTGTCCGGGCAGGGTGGGCAGACCGGTGGAAGGGCCTCCCCGCTGAACGTCGACAAAAACCGAGGGGGTTTCGGTCATCGCCGCGAGGCCGACATGTTCCATCATTAGGGATAGTCCAGGGCCCGAGGTGACGGTCATCGCTTTCATACCGCCCCAGATGGCTCCTTGAAAACAGATTGAGGAGGCTATTTCATCTTCCATCTGGATGAACACGCCACCGAGCTTGGGAAATCGTTTGGCAATGTGCTCGACCACCTCGGTCGATGGGGTAATGGGATAACCGGCGGCGAACCGGCACCCCGCGGCGATCGCTCCTTCGGCGCACGCCTCGTTACCGTCGATGAAGTGGACGCCAGTCGCCACAGCAGCAGGATCGGCTTTCATGACTATTCTCCTCCATCCTTCTTTTTCTTGTTCCGCACGCCGAAGATGGCAAAGTCGGGGCAGAAGAGACCGCACATGTCGCAACCATTGCATTTTTCCGGATTGACGACTTCCGGTAGGTGGTAGCCTTTGCGATTGAGGCGACCGCCCATGGCCAACACTTCTGTCGGACAAAAAACGACGCAATAGGAGCATCCTTTGCATCGCTCTTCATCGATGAACGCTTGGCCTTTGGCAGCAGGGGGTTTCTCGGACTTAGAGGGCTTGGGGTTGTCGTTTGAGGGTTCTGAATCTTGTTCCATGACGATTTTCTCCTTCTTCGTCGTCAATGGAGCGGAAGGTAGTCGCTGAAATCTCAGTCGTCAAGGGAATTTAGTCCTTCTCTTTTTGTCATTTGGGATGCTATGGATCAATCCCGTGAGAAAGCAGACCCCCATTTAACAGAAGAGGAGACAAATGCGACACCATTTTCTCGAGCTCATCAGGCGCGCGGCGACCGTTTTGCCAGCTGACGTAACGGCGGCGCTGCGTTCAGCGGCCAAGCGGGAGGCCCCGGGATCCGCGGCCAAGGCGGCCTTGTCGGACGTTCTGCGCAACTGCGAATTGGCGGCATCATCGTCTCGACCCCTATGTCAGGACACGGGCACCAATCTCTGGCAGGTGTACTTGCCGCAATCGTTCAGCCAGGTGAAAGTAAAAAGCGAAATCTTGGCCGCGACCAAAGCGGCGACCAAGAAAGCTTATCTGCGCCCCAACGCTGTGGATCCGGTCACAGGACAGAACACCGGGGACAACACCGGAATCGGCGCGCCGGTCGTTCATTTCCACGAATGGACCCGAAAAGCAGTGGTGGCCGATTTATTGCTCAAAGGGGGCGGTTCGGAAAACGTCTCCGCCTTGTACGCCTTGCCCCATCAGGGACTGGGCGCGGGCAGGGATCTGGAAGGGGTGCGCAAGGTGGTGCTCGACGCAGTGTTCAACGCCCAGGGCAAAGGGTGCGGTCCGGCGGTGATCGGCGTCGGCATCGGCGGCGACCGGGCCACGAGCATGCTCGAAGCCAAAGAACAGCTGTTCAGATTGCTCAACGACAAAAACGCGGACCCCACATTGGCCAAGCTGGAGCGCAAGCTGCTCAAGCAGTGCAACGCCCTGGAGATCGGTCCGATGGGATTTGGCGGCGCGACCACTGTGCTGGGGGTAAAGATCGGTAAACGGCATCGGTTGCCCGCCTCGTACTTCGTTGCCGTGGCGTATTTGTGTTGGGCGGCGCGGCGGGCCAGCGTGACCATCACCGGCAAGGGCGCCAGTTTCTCCGAGGAGAGTGAGATCGCCAAAACACAGATCCAACCCAAGAAGGGGAGGCGATAATGCGCATTGATATACCGGTATCAGAAGAAACGATTCGCAGTCTCAAAGTGGGCGACGAAGTCGAGTTGTACGGCACCATCGTCACCGCCCGGGACGCAGGGCACAAGTTGATGGTCGAAGAGCGGCCCAAATTCATCGAACCGTTTATCAAAGACGGGGCCATTTACCACTGTGGACCGGTGATGAAAAAACGGGGCAAAAAATGGCAGGTGGTCGCGGCCGGCCCTACGACGTCGATTCGCGAAGAGCCGTATGAGGCCAAAGTGATGGAAGACTACGGGGTTCGCGTGGTGATCGGCAAAGGGGGAATGGGCAAGGACACCCTGGCTGCCTGCAAGCGGTTGGGCGGGGTCTATCTGCACGCGGTGGGCGGCGCGGCGATCCTGGCTGCAGACGCGATCACCCAAATCAAGGATGTATTCATGCTCGACGAGTTCGGTGTTCCCGAGGCGTTTTGGATCTGCGAAGTCAGCGGGTTCAAAGCGGTGGTCACGATGGACGCAAAAGGGCGGAGCCTTCACAAAAAAGTGCTCACCCGTTCCAAAAAACAACTCAAGTCACAGCTCGGCGATTGAGCCGATGAATGCACTTCCCCCAGGGCGCCGCGTGATCACTCACGACGGCTATCGCGCCGAGCAAACTCCGATCGCAGTGGTCTTCGACGAACAGCGGTTTGACGTCACGGTGATCGAAGACGCTTGGATCGCCACCGGTGTGGACCCTGCCGATGCCGTCCGTCGAGGGTACCTCGTCAAGTGCAAAGGGGGCAGTCGATTTCGCATCGAACATACCGAACAGGAGGGATGGAATATCGAACGAATTCCAGGCCCCCATCTCGTTCTGTAGGGTGTCTTGATCCTGGGCCGGCACAGGGGCCTGCCCCGGCGGCAGATCATTTTTTTGTGCCGGATGCGGCCCTGGGGCGATACGCGAACTTGACTTTCACTCTCGTGTCAAAAGAGCTGAACAGCTTCCGGCCGGCGATCCGCTGGTTCGCCCGGTGAGGGAGCCATCGATCACCGTTCTTTTTGAGCACAAAGGTCAAGTTCATGTTCTTGATCGAGGCGACGATACCGCCGAATATTTTGACCGGCCTCATCAGCGTGGTTTGCGCCTTGGCCACGGCAAAATCCTCCCGGTCAATCCAGATTTTCCCTGAAGCAGCATTGAGGAAGCGATCGGCATCGTTTTCCTCGGGAAGATCGTCACTCTTGGGCTTGAACGATAGGACATATGTAGGCCTGCCGTGAATCGCCTCCTGCCCGGAGAGTGCGAAATGATACTTGGCGACAAAGGTCTCATTAAACGTGATCCTCATGCTCCTGCTGTTCGATTTTTCGCCGGCGTTGAGTTCCTCGCGAAACTTCTGTTCCTTCTCCTGCTCCTCGGTCAGTTCGTCCCCTTCGAGCGGTTTGCCATTCTTTCTCAGCGTACGGTGGTACCGGTGCTCGCCCACCGGGATCACCTCGATGAGCAGCAACAGGTGCTCCTCTAGTTTCCCATCACCGTCGTATCGATTGATGTCGACATGTTGAAAAATCCGGTAGTGTTCCAGTGAGGTGTCCGGTTCCTCGGCCTTGGCCACGGCTCGGCGAAGAATCTCCTCGAGCGAGTGCAGGCCCCCCTGGGCCACTGCAAGCGATGAGTCGAACAGGAAACAAAACAGAACCAGCGAGCAGATCGTGCCCAGCGATGCGGTGCGACGGAACATCGAGTCTCCTTGTGCGTTGAGGACCATTGAGACAACAATCCAAGTCTGGTTTTATTCGGTTCCGCGTCAACCCCCCCGGGGATTTGCGCGAAAATGACACAGGGCAAGTCAGAATCGACCCCCCTGGGTCCGTATTGCCCCAGTGACCTGGCTGGTAGTCAGAATTGACCTGGTTTTGGTCTATTTGTTTTTATAAATTCTGCAAAATTACACTGGTATTTTTGATCAATATTTGGTTTAATAATTGCAAGATTCTAACGGGCTGACGTTCGAGTCACCAAGGCTTTGCTTACTCTGAGTGGAGAAAGGAAATGGGGCGCTTGGCTGAGGAAGCGAGAAAGAGATGCGCTAACTGCAACACCTTGCTCCCGTTCCACGCGCTTTATTGCTCCTATTGTGGCATTGAACAACTCGACCACAAGCGCCCTCCGGATGCCAACAAGGATCCGTTGGTCGGCACAGTGCTCGACAACCGCTTCGAGATTTTGGAGTGTATCGGCAAAGGGGGTATGGCGACCGTATACCGCGCCCGGCAGCTCTCTGAGGATCGCACGGTGGCGTTGAAGCTCCTCAACCGCCGGTTTTTACAGGATCCCAGTTTGAAACGCCGATTTCACCGAGAAGCCAAACTGGCCAGTCTGCTGAATCACCCAAACACCGTTAAAACTTATGATTACGGAGAGTTACCGAGTGGAATGCTCTACATTGCGATGGAGTATATCGAAGGATCCGTGCTGACCCAGGAGCTCAAAAAACGGTATGCCATGACCTGGCGACGGGCCAGCCGGATCGTGATCGATGTGGCCCGTTCCGTGCACGACGCCCACCTATCAAACATCATTCATCGGGACATCAAACCGGACAATATCATGGTTGCCTGGTACGGGGCGCAAGAGGTCACGCAGGTGGTCAAAGTGCTCGATTTCGGCATCGCCAAATTGATCGATCACCTGACGGTGGGAGGCCAATCCACCACTTCTTCCAATGAGGTGTTTGGCACACCGGAATACATGTCTCCCGAGCAGATCTCGAGCAGGCCGCTCGATCATCGAACAGACATCTACTCTCTGGGAGTGATACTGTATCGCATGCTCACCGGTCGATTGCCGTTTGCCGCCCCCACACCGCTGTTGATGATGATGTGTCATATCCATCAACCGCCGCCGCGGTTTGCCAGAGTGAACCGCAGTTTACACAAATTGCCGCAGGGGCTCGAAGAACTGGTCATGGCGATGCTGGCCAAGAAACCCGAAGCCCGACCCGCATCAATGGCCGTTGTCTGGGACCGATTAAACACAATTTTAACCGATCGATCGAGGGGATTTTTCGACTGGACCCCTACCTGTGGAATTCCATTGCCCCAAACAGATCAGGTGAATCACGAGCTTTCGAGTCAGGAGGATTGTTCCACTGCATCGCAAACCATCCGAACCGATCCACCGACACACCCCACTTGCGACGGCCCAATCGATCGGCTCGATGACAACCGTCAAAGCCCTCGCCAACGCACCTCTGTTCTCGGACGGATAGGGACAAAGACCAAGCTCGTCGGCCCAACCGAACTTGTGCAAGAAGAGGACAACTCTCCCGAGTTTTAATTGTCGTCACTCGCAGCCGCTCCCCATCCCCCATTTTACTGACACAAACCGACGAACCAGCGGGTAACGGGATCCCGACAATCGTTCGGCAGGACTGTTCTCCAGCCGCAATTTGACGTATGTATAGGTCGATAAACGGTTAACCAACCAAGGAATCGGTACGATGAGTTTGTGGAAATTGCTGGGTTTGACCGGCAAGGACGAGAAACAAAAAAAGGAGTTGGGCCAACTGTTTGCCGGCGTCTCGGAGATTCTGGCCGAACAACAGATATCGCAGACAGTCGACGAGGATCGCATTCGGTGGATCACCGGGATTTCAGGACTTCTGGGCCAGGTCGCCAATGCGGATCTGGACATCTCCGAGCGGGAAATCGAGCAGATGAAGCGCATTCTCAAGGAGAATATGCATCTCGCCGAACGAGATGCGACTGCGATTATCCAACTGCTGCAACGTCACCGGGTTCAGTTGCTCACGATCGAGAGTTACATCTACTTGCGGTTGATCAACTCGGCTGCCGACAAAGCGCAAAAACTCGACTTACTTCGCTCACTGTTTTCTGTGGCAGCTGCCGATGATTCAATAAGTGCTGACGAGGATCAAACCATCCGGCAAATAGCCAAGACTTTGCTGTTGTCGCACAGTGATTTTATCTCGATCAGAAGTGAGTTCAAACAATACCTCGAGGTGTTGAAGAATCTTTGATCGAATTTACGAGATTTAGGTTGAAGGGTTGCGTCGTTCAGGGCGAATACGAGATTCGCCCCTACTTTCGGCGGCGGCGGCGGCGGCGTTTGTGGCGCGCATCGGGGGCTTGACTGGGTCGTGCAGGCGGTTGGGATTGACCAGCCTCCTCGTCAACAGGAGAGGGGGGCTCACTGCTGGGCGGCGGTGGGGGCGGAGCCGCTGACTGGGGCGCCTCGTTGATATCGGGCCGCAACGGCGTAACGTTGTCCACTTCATCGACCGCCTTTTTCGCGGCTGCGGGAATCGCCGGGGGCTGACTCACCGGAGCAGCGACATCGGCCTCGTCCATCGATTCCTCATCCTCGATTTCATCGATATCCTCGGCCTCGAGCTCGGCCACGGATTGGTCCGCATCCTCAGCCGTGGCGTCGGCAGAATCTTCACTCTCAACCGGGGCTTGACTGATGGGTGGGGGAACTGCCTCCACCTCCTCCTCTTCCTCGGGTTCGGCAAGCGCTTGATCCATGAAGGCATTGACCGCTTCGACCTCCTCGTCATCGCTCAGCGACGAGGTCAGGTCATCATCGATATCCCCTTCATCGATAATCAAGTCGTCGGCACTGAGCTCCTCTTCTTCGACAACGAGATCGTCTGCCGACATCTCCGCCTCTTCCTCTGCGGGCTGATCCTCTTCGTCCAGTGAAGAGGACTCACCATCCGCTGTTCCATCGTCTGCTTCGACCGAGTGGTCGCCCTCATCACCCGATGTGACGGACTCCTGCTCAGACAGCGCCTCATCCGGACTGGCGTCCACTGCTTCATCGTCCGCCTCGACATCTTCAGCAGCGACCGGCTCACTGTCGTCGGTTGCCCCAATCTCGTCGACGATATCCTCTTCCGACTCCAAATCGTCGAGATCGAGCTCCGCCGCTTCACCCTCACCCTCGTCGGCATCACCGATGATATCCCCATCGTCCGATTCATCGTCGAGATCGAGCTCTGCTGCCTCGTCCCGCTCAACTGCCTCATTCTCTTCCTCGACGACCTGCTCCTCTATTGCGTCTTCAACCAGCGCTTCGTCAGCATCATCGATCTCATTTACATCGGCCTCGGCCGATCCCTCATCGAGATCGGATTCATCCTGCTCAGAAGATACATCCAGATTGGCCAAGAAATCGTCGTCGTCATCATCCGCCACTTCGTCTTCGGATGGTGGGTCGTCCTTTTTGACGGGCAGGGATACCAAGGAGAGCACATCATCGTCCTTCTCGGCAGCAGCGAGATCCCCGTCTTTTTTGGAGAGATTTTCCAGCTCGGCCTTGGACTCGTCGTTGTCCGGATCGAGGGCGAGCGCTTGCTCGTACCAATCCTTGGCCTCGAACACATTGCCGATGTTGTCCTTCCAGATCGCGGCGATCTGCAACAACAACCTCAGCTTGGTTTTGTCGTCGGTGGCGCTGTCGAGCTGCCGTTCCAGCAGGTTGACCAGCTCGTTCCACTGTTCTGAGCGCTCGTAGTGGGCCAACAACATCTGGTAGGCCACTTCGTCTTGGGCGTCGAGTTGGATGATCTGCCAGTAGTGATCCGCCGCCTCTTCCGGCCGGTGCAACTCCTCTTCGAGAATGCGGGCCCGCTTGCGGTGCATGATCACCGCCACGTTCATTTCAAACGTCTCGTCGAGCACATCACTGTAGTGATCGCCGAGCTCTTCCCAGAACCCGTGCTCCCCGGCCATGGTTTCGAGTTGGTCGACGATCTTTTCTTCTTGAGGAACAGAACGCTGGGCCTGCTTGAGATAGTTGAACGCAGCCTGGTAGTCCTTTTTCTCCGCTTCTTCGATTTCGGCGATGAGCAACAGGAGATCGGTCTGTTCCTGGTGCTCGTTGCGTTTCTCGTGTACATGGTGGAGGTAGAGCTCGATCAACTTGTTCCAGTAGGACCCTTGTACCTCGTCGACCGCGTCCTCCTCGAGAGACCGGACCAACGGCCACACCTTTTCGCGAACCTCCTCGGAGAACGGATTGAAGTTCAACGCCTCCAGCGCGACGGCCAACGCGCTTTGGCAATCCTCGAGCTTGTCGCGGTAGTGCTCGGCGGCCTTGAGCTTGAAGTCGACCTGGACATCGACTTCATCGCTGAGCTTGGCACAGACGTTGTACACCTTAATCAGATCTTCCCAGCGGGCCGCTTTGGCGCCCAATCGCTCGACCATCTCCAACCGTTCTTCACTCCCCGGCTCCAGCTCGAACGCCTTGAGACTGACGTCAAACGCATCTGAGACCTGTTCCGCTTGATCGGCCAACAGATTGGCATAGCGCACCAGAAGCTCGATCTTGTTTTCTTTGGCCTCGGCCCGTTTGGTCAGCACGCTGTAGACCGTGGCCAGCCGACCCCAGTTTTGGGCGTTTACCGCCAGCTGGTCCACCCGATCGAGCAAGCGCTCGTCATCGGGAACCAAGCCGAACGCGCGCAGCCCCGCTTCCAACGCCTGTGCCGGGTCTTCGAGCTTCTCCTCGAAAATATCGACGATCTTCAGCCACCACTCCACCTGGCGCGCCGGGTCTTTTTCCCGATTGGTCAAGATGCCGTAGATATCGATCAGCTCCTTCCACATCTCCATGCGGTAGGCCGCCTCTTCGATCGTCGGCAGCACCGAGTCCAGATGGCTCAGCGTATCGAACGCCTGTCGATACCAGGACCACGCCTTGGCGTGATCTTGCGACTCTTCTTCACAGACCTTGGAGCCGTGCATCAGAAACTCCAGCTTCTGATCGTCGGAATCAGCGAGCTGAAATCGGCGGTACAACAGCTTGAGCAACTTCTCCTGGTCGCCGAGCTCGATGTAGACCTCCTGCAGCGCCTCGAGGATTTTCACATCGCTTTGGTCGATGCGCGCGGCGTTCTCGAACGCCTCCTTGGAGCGCTCCAAATCTTCGAGCTCCTGCTTGGCCCAGTTGCCTATCTTGAAAAACAGCCCCTTTTTCTCTTCGGCGTCCTCGACGTACTGAATTCGCTGCTCCACCACATCGGCCGCCTCGGCAAAATTGTCGTTTTCCACGAAAATGTTCTCGAGCAGGGCCAAGGTGTCCAGATTGGCCGGATCGACCTCGTGTTGCACCTGCTTGAGTACGGTGATCGCTTCATCCCGTTCGCCGAGCTTCTGATCGAGGACCGAGGCGAGCTCGAACAAAAATGCCGCCCGTTCCTGTTCGTCCTCGGCACATGGGGCCTGACGTCTCAGGATATCGACCAACTCGTCCCACTGCTCGTTCTGTTCGTAATATCGGGACAGCGCAGCGAGGGACTCCGGGTCCTCCTCCAACTCGAGCACTTGCCGCCAAGACTCTGCGGCCCGCTCCGAGTCGTTCAGCTCATCGTCCTGCACCCGAGCAATCTGGCGATACATTTCGGCCTTGTCGGTCGGTTCGCTGAGGGTTTCGATGCGCTTGTGCAGGATGTCGACGAGATTGTCCCATTGATCGTTGTCAGTGTATATCTTGGTCAGAGTATCCAGCGCTTCGATATCCCCACCGGCCACATCGAGGAGCTCGTTCCAAGCCAGAATCGCCCCGCGGGAATCGTCCAGCTGGTTCATATGGATGTTCGCTTTTTTGCGAATGAATTCCGCGCGCGCATCCGCGTCGATCGATTTCTTGGCGCGGGCGTCGAGGATTTCAATCAGCCGGGACCAGTCCTGTTGCTCTTCGTTGATTCGCTCCAGCACGTCGAACACTGCGTCGTCGTTGGGCGAAATGGTGAGAATCTCCTCCGCCAAGGCGTAGGCCTCCTTGGGCTGGGCCAACTTCTCGTGCAGGACGATCGTCGCCCGGAGCAACAGATCTCTTTTCTCCTCCCGCCCACGGGTGCGCTCGGCCCGCTGCCTGAGCAACGGGACCAATTCTTCGAACTGATTCTCCCGCTGATAAATATCGTCCAACGCCTCCAGTGCCGGCGCGTCATCCGGGGTCAACTCGAGGATGTGCCGATAGGCCTCCGCAGCAGCCTGATTGTCGTTCAAATGCTGCAGATTGATCTCCGCAATGCGCTGGAACGCCTCTATCTTCTTGGAGCGGCTCTTGGTCGCCGCGGCCCCTTTCTCGATGATCTCCAACAACTCGGTCCACCGTTCGGTCTGACTGAGCAATCGGGTCAGGGCGTCCACCGCGTCACGCATTTTGTTGTCGGTCTGGTGAATGAGCTGCCAGGCCGCAATCGCGCCGTCCACATCTTGGAGTTGCTCCTCGGAGAGGCGGGCCGCTTCTCTTAGCTTGCGAATGCCGATCGCCGGCGGAATGTGCTCCGCGTCCACCGAGGTCATCAGAATGTTACGCAGGGCCAGCCAGTCCCCGCGAGAGCGGAATCGGCGTTCGAGGTAAGTGGTCGCCTTGGGATCCTGGGGTGCGTGTTCGAGCACCTTGAGCATGTGCTGTTCGGCCGCATCATCATCACCCACCCGGCGCGCTCTTTCCGCCTGGCTGTGCAGCTCGGTGACGAACTGAGTGGTGCTGACCCCTTCGGGTTTCTCCTTGGGGGGGTGGCTGTCCACCGTATCGACAGAAACGGGGGGATGCATCACCTGATCCGGCGCAGGATCCGGGGCGGGTTGGGATGGCGGTG
This sequence comes from Myxococcota bacterium, assembly GCA_028278265.1. Lineage (GTDB taxonomy): Bacteria > Myxococcota_A > Polyangia > JAAYKL01 > JAAYKL01 > JANQET01. The sequence continues at coordinate 8,773 of JANQET010000104.1, read as the reverse complement.
GAAGGAGCTCATCCAGCTCGGGCGGCTCACTCATCGGATCGACCTGGAACCGCTCTTCGACGATTTCGTCTGCAGTCACTTCCTGGGTCTGATCAATCGGTGGCACTTTCTTTTTGGGCGAAGGAACTTGAGACTTGCGCACCTGCTGTCCCGCAGCGAGGCGATCAAACAGCGCCGCGTCTTCTTCGCTGCCCAGTGATTCGAGCTCCTTGAGCCAGGGCAGGGCCTCATCCGGGGTATTGAGCTCGTCGACGTACAGCTGAACCAATTTGCGGATGTAGGGCGCCTTGTCGGCCAGCGCGCCGTGGTCCTCGATAATCTGCTCATACGCGGCGGCGAGCTCCTCGGGGGCATCTTGCTTCTTGGCCCGTTTCTCGAGATAGGCCATCGCCTTGGCGTTTTCATTGGGCAGCGCCATCAGGGCGAGTCGGGCCAAGCGAATGCCCTCGCCCGGGGGACTGCTCAATGCGGTTCGCAGCAGATACTCAAAGGCCCATTTGCGGTCCTTGTAGTCTTTCTTTTCAAAAGGCGTGGCGGCGATCGTGCGCGCGATGTCGATGCGGATTTCGGTGTCGTCCGGCTTGATCTTGAGCGCCCGTTTGAGGGCTTTGACCGCCTGCCCGTGCTCGGATAAGTGCTCACTCAAAATGTGGGCCAGCTCCCGGTAGAGCGCCATCTTCCGGTCGAGATCTTTTTCAGCCTTGGCTTCCAGTTCGCACAGTTTGGCGGCGTTTCTGAATTTTCCAGCGTTGTAGTAAATATCTCGCGCTGCATAGAGCGCCATAATGTTGGTCTTGTCCAGTTCGATGGCCCGACGGTAGTGGAGGAGCGCCGTCTCTTTATCGTTCAATGCCTTGTCGTAAATCTCTCCGGTCTGTTGGTGTAGATCAGAGCGAATGACCACCCGGGTGCCCGATTTATCGGCCGCTTCGATCGCCTCGACCCGGCGCTCGAGGATGTGTACCGCTGCTTCCCAATCACCTGCATCGCGGTAGATGCTGTCCAACCGATCCCCGATACCCCCGTGAGTGGGATCCTGTTCGAACCCGGCGAGGAGCGCTTCCACGCCCCGGGTCAAATCGTCGACTTTGTCCAGGTAGTATTCACCTGCTCTGAACAGGAGATCGCTGATTTCCTTATTATCTTTAATAACTTGCGCCCTATATTCATAGAGCTGAGCCAGATACTCGAAGTCCCCTTCGCGCTCGACCAGACCACACAGGCCCACAAACGCTTGGGTGTCAGCGGGATCCCGTTCCAAGATATCGCGATATTTATCTGCCTCGTCCATGGCGTTAAACTCCTCGGGTTACAAAATCATAAGACCCTATCATAATTAAAAAAAAGGATTCAACGATGAATATGACAATTCGGAGGGATATGCTAAGCGGTAAGCAGAATGTCAAATTAATTCAGCAAGTATTAAGCTTAATGGAATATTTATTAGACTTTTTTAGTCGATTTTGTGCACAAAATTCACTATAGCAAAAATCACGACACACAAAGTGCTGATTCCGGGTGTGGTTAAAAGGCAAAAAGGAGGATTTGGATGAGACTTGTCGAGTGCGTACCGAATATTTCCGAAGGTCGAGATCGACGAACTATCGACACGATTGCCGCCCAGGTGGAAACCGTCGAAGGGGTGAGGCTCCTCGATGTGGATCCCGGTGCCGCGACGAACCGCACGGTGATAACCTTCGTCGGCGAGCCCCAGGCGGCGGTGGAAGCTGCTTTTCGGCTCATCCGCAAGGCTGCCGAATTGATCGATATGCGACAACACTCAGGAGAGCACGCTCGCAACGGGGCCACCGATGTCTGTCCATTTGTACCACTCGCCGGCACGACGATGGAGGACTGCGTCGAGTTGGCACAACAGCTGGGTGAACGCATCGGTAGCGAACTGAACATTCCCGTGTATTTGTACGAAAATGCTGCATCCATTCCGGAACGACAGAATTTATCGTACGTGCGTCAAGGGGAGTACGAAGCGCTGGCCCAAAAACTGGGTCAGCAGGAGTGGAAACCCGATTTCGGACCGAACGAGTTTTCCGAGGCGATCGCCCGCACCGGGGCCACCCAGATCGGTGCCCGTGAGTTTCTGATCGCCTACAACATCAACCTCAACACCAAGGATACGAAATTTGCCCGGCGCATCGGATTGGCCATCCGGGAGCAAGGCGGGGCGGTGGTGCGAGACGAAAACAACAAGAAGATGCGCGGGCCCGACGGCAAGTTCCTCAAGCACGAAAAAGGGCTATTCGAGCACTGCAAGGCCACCGGCTGGTTTATCGAGGAATACGATTTGGCGCAGGTGACGATGAACCTGACCAACTACAAGGTGACCCCGTTTCACAAAGTGTACGACAAAGTTTGCGAGCTCGCCGAGGGAATGGGGGTAAGGGTGATCGGTTCCGAGGTGGTCGGCCTGATTCCCCTCGAGGCGATGTTGGAAGCGGGCCGGCACTACTTGGCCAAACAAAACGCCAGCGCTGGGGTTCCCGAAGCGGACCTGATCAAGATTGCGGAACAGAGCGTCGGACTTTCACAGATCTCCCCCTTTGACGCGGCCGAGCGGATCATCGAATACCGGGTCGCCGAAGACCGCCCCCTCGTCTCGGCCACGGTCAGTGGTTTTGTCGATGAGCTCTCCCGCAATTCCCCCGCTCCCGGCGGCGGTAGCGTAGCAGCACTGTGCGGATCCCTCGCCGCCGGACTGGCCGGAATGGTGGCCAACCTGACCGTGGGCAAACGGGGGTACAAGAAGGTGCAGGAGGAGATGAAGACAGTGGCCCGCGCCGGTCAATTCTTGAAGGATCGCCTGGTGCGCGCCGTTGATGACGACACCTTCGCCTTCAACCGGGTGATGGCCTGTTTCGGCATGCCCAAGGACACGCCCGAAGCCAAGTCAGCGCGGGACGCGGCGATCCTCGAGGCGAATAAAGAAGCCACCTTGGTCCCCCTGTCCGTGTTGGAGACCATTCCCGACATCCTCAATCTCGCCGAGGCGGTGGCCAAGCGGGGGAACGAGAACTCCCTCTCCGACTCCGGAGTAGCCGTGCTCACAGCGCGATCGGCTGCCTTGGGGGCCTATTACAACGTGCTGATCAACCTCGCCGGCATCGACGAACCGGACTGGGTCGCCGAGATCAAAGGCCGCGCCGACGCCCGAGTCAAAGAAGTGCAGGCCAAATGCGATCAGCTGGACACCCTCGTATTAGAGCGCCTCAAAGCTCCGTTACAAAAATAACCATAAAAAAATGATTAGACGTAGGGGCAGGTCTCCCTGCCTGCCCTCTCAGGAGTGTCTAAAAATGTCTCTCGAGCAGGGCGCTCGATAAATCCCTCAGCATGCCCAGGGCGTGATCGTTCAAGCCGGACAAGTTGTCGAGAATGTCGAGCGCTTGTCGGGTATGCCGGGCAGCCTGGGTTCTGGCCTGTTCGACCTGGCCGCCGGTGTTGACCAGGTGAGCGATTCGCTGAGCGGCGTCACTCCCCTCATTGCCGTCGAGCAACTGTTCGAGCAGGGCCTTGACCTCGTCGGAGGTTTGACAGGCGAGGATCACCGGCAGGGTCATTTTACCTTCGCGAATATCGGCGAGCAGGTTTTTACCCAATTGATCGGGGCTGGCGCTGATGTCCAGAACGTCGTCAATCAACTGAAACGCCACCCCGGTGTGCCAACCGAATTGACCCAAACGAGTAGCGGTCTCCTCGCCGACCGATGCGGCAGTTGCCCCGGCGATGGCAGCCCAGCGGAACAGGCTAGCGGTTTTGCCCTCGATGATTTTGAAATATTCCTCTTCGGTGGTGAGGATGGACCCCCGGCGTTTGAGCTGGATCAACTCCCCTTCGATCAGCTGTTTGAGGGTGTGCACGAAAGGTGCCATAAACCGGGGATCTCGCTTGGAAACCATCTCCACCGTGCGTACGAGCAAGTAGTCCCCACCCAACACGGACAGGGCATTGCCGTAGACCATTTTGGCCGACGGCCGACCCCGCCGAATCTCCCCGTCGTCGATGACATCGTCGTGCAACAGGGTCGCATTGTGCAGGAGCTCGCAGGAGATCGCCAGATCCAGGGGAGGGGCTTCACCACCGCCGGCGGTCTTGTAGGCCAGCAAACAGACGATCGGCCGGATGCGCTTGCCGCCCGCTTCGATGATGTGCAAACAAGGCGCCTGGGTGCCCGAATCCTCTTCACTGCAGACCTCGGTCAGCAGGGTTTCGAGTTGGGTCATCGCCGGTCCGATCAACTGTGCCGCTTCTTTGAGGGCTTGTTGAATGTGGGAATTGCCCTGCTCGCGTGCAGACAGCTCCTGGATTAAGGCGATGGCGTCCATTTTCATTCCCATAGAGCGACACAAATGAAGAGGTTGTCAATAGATGTTATGGATGAATGTAAAATTTGAGTCTATCCCAAAAAAGAGCCGGTTGTGCGCCAAGAAGGAATCGAACCTTCAACCTACGGATTAAGAATCCGGTGCTCTGCCTAGTTGAGCTATTGGCGCATCGTGCTGTCCAGCGCGCCCGGGGTGACTCGAACACCCGACCTGCGGAGTCGAAGTCCGACGCTCTATCCATCTGAGCTACGGGCGCTCAACTGACCCGCGACCGACGCGGGTAAACAACCATCTGTCAATCAACACGGGGTGAGTGATGGGGCTTGAACCCACAACATCCGGAGCCACAGTCCGGTGCTCTACCATTGAGCTACACCCACCTTAAGCTCGATCGAGGTCGAGGCAGCGAGGAAGGATTATAGGCAGCCGGCCGAGCTTGGCAACCGCCTTTTTAAAGAAATATTCATTATTTTCTCCTCTTCCCTGAGGACCGCTTTGGCTGTTATATCCCTTTTTATGAAATATTTAACATTACTACAGAACAAATCAGTCAGGTGGGCGCTGGTCCTCCTGCTGAGCGCTGCGTACCCTTCGTTGGTTCAAGGCTCTCAAGATGAGAAAACCACCGCGATCGACGGGCTCAATCGGCTGACGTTGGACCAATGTGTAAAGCTGGCTGTGGCCAACAGCCACCAACTGATGGCCGAACGGCACCGACTGGCCGCCCTCGAAGCCCAGGTCAACCAGGCGTTCTGGGCCCAGTTCTCCGGTTTCGAAATCTCCGGATTCGCTTCGATGGTCCCTGACAAAAAAGTGGACATGGAGCACCTCGAAAACTACGGCGCGGTCAGGGAACCCGGCGGGGGCACTAGTGCCGAGGAGGATCTGAGCGGTCCCTGGGGCCCGACCCTCCAAGTGGGTATCAAGGGCGGGGTACCGGTCTACACCTTCGGCAAAATCAGCTCGGCCAAAGAGGCGGTAAAGAATGCGCACTTGGCCAAAAAGGCCCAGTATCCGAGCTTTGAACACCAAATTCGCTACCAGGTCGAACAAGCCTACCAGGCGGTGTGGGGAGCGCGGGAGATGCTGTACACCATCAGCCAGGGCAGGGGGTATCTGGAAAAGGCCCGCAAAAAAGTCGAAGGGGATTTGGAGGAACAGACCGGCAGCTCGACGCAGATTGATCTGTTGAAACTGAAGATTTTTTCCAGTGAAATCGACCATATCGAGGCGCAAACAGTGCAGATTGAGCGGGTCGGTTTGGCTGCGCTGCGTTTTTTGGTCGGCGGAGGAAAGCGCCAGCAGATCGATATTGTAGACGAACCCCAACAACGAACCGCACAGGAGCTCGATGAGCTGAACAAATACAAGAAAACGGCGATCGCCCACCGGCCGGAAATCAAAGCGCTGCGGTATGCGATCAAAGCCCTGGAAGCCAAGGTCGAGCTGCGCCGGGCCGAGTTTTGGCCAAACCTGCTGGTGGTCGGCGGCGCCGGCAAGGCCTGGACCCCCGGACGCCCCAAGCTGAACAACTGGGCGCTCAGGGACAACTACAATTATGGATGGGGATTTTTCTTCGGCCTTGCGCTGGACTATCCGCTCGATTTCGGTCTGGACCGGTATCGCCTCGATGAGAGCAAAGCAGAACTGGCCGCGCTCACCGTGGATCAGAAGGCCGCGCTGGAGGGGATTCTACTGGAAGTCGAAGAGATCTACCATCGGGTGGCTGCCGCCCGGGACGGTTTGGCGGCGCTGGCTCGATCTCGTCGGTTGGTCAAAGGGTGGATCGCCGCGGAACTGCAGAACCAGGCGACCGGGTTGAGCTCTGCCAAAGATGTCAAGGATGCCATTAAAGAGTCGTTTCAAGTTCTGGCCTCGATCCATCGCTTGACCCACGACTACAATGTGGGTATGGCCGAGTTGAAACGGGCCACTGGTGTGATTGGCAATAACCGTATGATCAAATAGGGTATGGCCGAGTTGAAACGGGCCACCGGTGTGATTGGCAATAACCGTATGATCAAATAGGGTATGGCCGAGTTGAAACGGGCCACCGGAGTGATTGGTGAAAAATAATCTAATCTTGTGGGGCAGGTCTCCGTGCCTACCCCCCCATAAAGATGAATAGTTCGATCATCAAAATCGTCATAAAATAGCAGAAGCGAGGCGTTGGTGAAGGAGAATCGGATGAAACGAATGTTACATATTACAATGGTCTTGGTGGCCAGTTTGCTCTTCAGTGCCCCTGTGATGGCACAAACCAATCCCACGGCTTTTCTCAAATCGGTAGACAAAAAGCTCAAACCGCTGCTGGACGACACCGAGAACAACAAAACCAAAATCATAAAAATAATGAACAATATGATGGACTTCGAAGCGCTGGGAAAGGCCTCCTTGGGCAAGCATTGGGCCGATCGAAGTGCTGAAGAACAAAAGGATTTCATTGATACCCTGCACGCGGTGATCGAGCAGAACATGGTCACCCGCTTGGGCAGTTCCAAGGACCACGTAATCGCGTATCAGTCCCAGACCATTGACGGCCAAACCGCTGCCGTGGTGACCACCGTGTCGGCGGGCACCGGACCGCGAGCCGAGACCACCGAAATCGAATACAAAATGCAGCGGGCGGGAAAGCGCTGGGTCGTGGTGGACATGGTCACCGATGGGGTCAGCCTGGTGAGCAACTACCGCTCCCAATTCAACAAAATCATCACCAATGACGGATTCGAAGCCCTGATGAAAAAAATGAAAGACAAGCTGGCGAAGTAGCTCCCCACGTTGATTATTGGTCGATAACCCGCTAGAATCTTCATTTATCAGGAGGGCCTAAAGTGACGGAACAAACTGGGTTTTCACTCGAAGACCGCGTGCTGTGCTCAGATGGGGCATGCATCGGTACCGTGGGTTCGGACGGCTTGTGCAAGGTCTGTGGCCGCCCTTACGAGGGGGACGAAGAACTGCCGGAGTCTGACAGTGCGGGTGCCTTCGACGATTCGGCAAAGAGTGAGCCACCCTCATCGGTGAGCTCGGTTTTTTCCCCGAATTCCAAAGAATCCGATCCAATGGATCCAGCAGAGCGCGAGTGCTGCCGGGACGATACCTGCATCGGCATCATCGGCACGGACGGCACCTGTGGCACTTGTGGAAAATCACGACAGGGGTAGAATTCAACCGTGCCACAACAGTGCATCATTGTATCGGAATGTTGACAGTCCGCCCCGTACCCAGCGTTCAACAGTTCTGAATCACTCGATATTCTTGACAATGGAAACTGGCACCAACTTTGCTTGAGAGATTTAATGAGATGTTAACATTAAGCTACAAATCCAACATCATCGGTGTCATCGGCGTTTGCTTTTGGGTCATCGGCAGCATGGCTTGGTTCGGCTGCTTGGGCGATCCGATTCCCGAGCCGGATCCAGCAGGTGACAACGATGAGCAGTCCGGAGGTGACGACGACGGCACGGACTTCGACTACGAGCCGATTCCTCCGGAGATCGATCTGATCTATTGGAGCGCACCGTATTTCAGTACGGGAATGGTCACGGTCGTCGGCCTGACCGACGCTGCGGTCGATGCTATGCGTGTGATCGTCCGGAAGCAAAATGGAGTGGAAGTCACCCTACCGGTGGCCACCGACGGCAGCTTTGCCGGTAGAATTCAAGCCCAGCCACAAGAGGTTCTCCAAGTCTATGCCCAGGACTACGAGGACGATTTGAGCGAACCGGTCTCCTTTGCCGTGGGACTTCCGGAAATCGCTCCGATAGTCGATGGAATCGTCGGCACAGGTCAGATCTTGCCGCCCGACACCAGCCAGCTCGTTACCATTGAGGGCAACGGAAGCGCGCTCGTTACCGGAGAGCTGGTCATCGGCGCCAATATCATGCGGTCCACCAGTGCAGCTGCTTTCGTGATCGACAGCACGGTCTCGCTTCAAGTCCATGGAACTACTGGTGATATGATTGATCTGTTTCTCGTTCGCCCGAACCAACACGCCGGGTATACCGATCAACAAATCGTCTCTGTTCCTTAGGCTTAGGACTGACTCAAAAATAGGTCGGGGGGATTTTTCAGCGCAGTTCCTCCAGGCGTTGGCGGGCCAGATCCGCCCACGGCCCTTCGGGCTCGAGCTTGAGGTAGTGCTGCCAGTGATATTGGGCCCGATCGAGTTGGTCGAGCCGAAACAGGGTCATCGCCAGGTTGAAATGGGCATCAGCAAAGGTGGAATCCAACGCCACCGCTGTTGAAAAACACTCCTTGGCTTCGGGCAGCCGGTTGCGCTCGAACTCGATGAATCCCAAGTTGTAGTGGGCTTCAGGATGACTCGCATCGACCTCGATCGCCTTTTCGTACAGCGCTTTGGCGTCCTCTGTTGCCCCTGAGCGGTACAACAGGTTTCCCAGATTGGTATACGCGTTGGCAAAAGTCGGATC
>JANQET010000078.1 GCA_028278265.1 Myxococcota bacterium | reverse complement strand
TGTTCGGGCCACGTATGAATGGACAGATGGGATTCTTCGATCACCACCACCCCGCTGACCCCTTGCGGTGTAAACGGGTGAAAGACAGAACTCACCACGGTGGCTCGTGCCGCCTCGGCGGCCGCGTGCATGAGCTCTTTGATGTAATCGATGTCATTGAGAAAACCAGAGTTGCAACTGCTGTACTCGGCTAGCAGATGTCGCGCGGAAGCCTTCAATCCATCTCCCTCCTCAAGTTCGTGAATCGATACCATTCAGCATGGGTCAATCGTCTGCCAGATACGCATTTTTTGTTTCGACAGTTCGAAGCCAAAGATTCAACCATCGAAGCGTGAGAAGATCAACCTTTTTTGGTGCCGAAGCGGGCCATGAAGTTGTTTCGTGTTTTAATATTTGCCCACAAATTGCCCTTTTTCGCTTGCACCTTGCCCCATGGTGCTACCTTTACACTGAGATCCCTGACTGCACTTGGGTGATCCTCAATCTCACAGCAGCCTTGAAAAAAAGGAGAGTATCGATGCCCGAGACAACAAAACCGATGACCAAAGCGCAGATTGTCAGCCACTTTGCCCAGTCGTTCGAATTGCCCAAAAAGATCGCCGCATCGATTGTCGATGAAATCGCCGCCTTGGCCATTGACCAGACTCAGAAGGCCGGTGAATTCAACCTTCCCGGTATCGGTAAGCTCATCAAGACCCAGCGCAAGGCACGGATCGGCCGCAACCCGGCGACCGGTGAGGCGATAGAGATCCCCGCGAAGACGGTCATCAAAATGCGACTGTCCAAGACCTGCAAAGAAGCGCTGGCCAAGTAGACCTTCAGGAAAAGTACCACTGTTCCCGCTCTTGGGCACTTTTGAGTATTTCTTCCAATGAGTGCCGCTCTCCCCGACCGATGCCCGGACAATGGGGGGCGATTCGACGATGCCAAAAAGTGTCGGAGTTGAGATTCTCGGTCCAAAACGGCCAGGTGGAGCACTGTTTGGGTCGTACCGGATAGATCACGCAGCGATTTGATCTCAGGAATACACATTGGGGCTGTTGATTTTTCAGCACGATCAAACCATCATCTCTCCGACAATACTGCTCGAAAAAGGCTGACGGTGACAACTCGAGATAACGGCTGATCGCCTCCACGTCCGTTCGGGTCAAGTAGACGTACACATGGTCGTCGTGATCCGAGCAGCAAGCGCCGCAACCGGTGCAGCCGAAACGCAGGCCATCCTTGTACCAGGGAGGCACGGCGACTATCCGCGTCGTCGGAAGCGCGAGCGAAATTCCGGTGCCTCCTTGGCTGCGGTGCTGAGCACCCGCGCGCCCATCTTCATCAGCTCTGCCGTACCGCGCACGAAGTCGAACGGGGGGTCGCCCAGCTCGGTGAATCCTTCTTCGTTCGCGGTGACCTTCCCCCAGTTGTGAAACAGTCGCCCCCAGTCGCTCTGCAGCACCTCGTGAACCCGGTTGTTGCCGTTTTGCGGATACCAGTAGAGATCGTGGTAGATCACGGAGGCCAGATACGACCAGGGCGCCAGCCAGGTTTTCAAGGACCATTCCAGCGGTTTTTTCAGTCCGCCCCAGTAGATTTTGTGCTGCATCTTCGAAGCAAAGGTCAGGTCCGATTTGGGATCGACGAACTGCCAGCGCTCTTCGGCCGCGGCGGTATCGCCGACAATTTCGATTTCCCGCGGATCACCGCATCCCAGACCTAAATCGTGGGCCAGTTTAATGAAGCGAATGCTCAGGGGATCAAACCCCATCATCTTGGCCGCCACCGCATCAATCGCGGTCTGATCGGATGAGGCGAGCAGCACGTTTTTGATATGGGGGGTCATGCAGCGCGGGCCCGGACCGTCTCCGGTGAAGGTGCCGTCCATCACGGCGAAGACACCCCGGTGAATCTTCTTTTGAATCATCAGCAGATCGCACAGGGTTTCGTGAATCACCGGATGGGTCCAGTGGCGCTGCTCGTTGAGCAGTCCTCCGAAAGCGTTTTTCATTGCTCCGGTGGTGGTTGTGAAAACGTGGGTCTTGACTGTTGGCAGGTGGATGATGTTTTCGCCGATGAAGCGCCTGGGAATGTTGAATCCCTTGGGGTACACGTCGTTGAGGACGAGGAATTTTTGGGTCAGGTCCCCGACCGCCTCGCCGATGGGAATCCAATCCTCCCCCTCGTATAGATGGACGTTGCGCAATCCGTGGTCCGAGATGACATCGATCTGTTTGTTTTCGCGCTCTCCGAGATGGGCGTCGATCACCACCGTGCGGTTGTGGCACCCGTGAATGAGCTCCGGATCGTAGCCGTCCGCCTTCATCGCGCCGATCACCCCGTCCAGCTGCCATGGGGTCGTCGAGCTGGCCGGATAGAAAAAATGCCAGCTGATGTTGATCTTCAACGCGGTATCCGCGTCTTTGGCCACCACGTCCTGGTAGCCGGCCAAGTTCATCAATTCTCGGTAATCCCGGCGAACCGTGGCCGGGGTGGTCTTTAGTACTGCTACTTTTGATTTTGTCATTGCTCTTCCTCAATCATTATCAATAATCACAACTCTGGAAGCGCGCCAGGAACGGACGGGTTCGGTGGTAGAGATAGAGCTCTCCCGGGTCGTGTCCGTCGATCGATTCGACGCGCATCCGCGAATCGGGCAGCTCCGGCAGGCGCTGCCACACGTCGGCTGCCGAGTCCCAGGCCATCAGCCATTCGTGGCTGATCCAATCGACGAGCAGGTAGATGTGCTCCGGTGATGCGGTGTAGAGGTCCTTCACGGGCAATTCCTGGCTGTTGTACACCAAGGGGATCTCTTCCCACAGATTGGTGGCGACCGTATAGCGGCCGAGAGCTTCGGAATGGGCCACCTTGTGCGACGGATCGAAAACGCAGCGGGTCAGCCCGGATGCGCAGTTTCCAGGGTTGGCATTGAGGCGGACCAGCGGCCGCCATGCGGTACCGACAACCGCCATCGCCGAGCCGGGGACAGCGGACAGTTGACCGGCGACCAGACCATTGCCGTTGCCGTTGCAAGGGACGCTGGAGCTCATCACGCAGCGGCCGAAATCATCCGGTAGGGTGTACGGATCGTCAACTTTGCGCCAACCCGTTCCGTCGAACAGGGCAAGGATGCCGAAGGTGCTCGATGCAAAAATCGCATCACTGGACGATCCGTCGATACGGGTCACTGTCGATCCCAGGACCTGCTCGGCTTCGGTGTTGCGCGTCCATTGGGTGCCGTTGTAGTGGAGCACAATCGCCTTGCTGTTCATGCCACCGACCGCCCAGATGTCATCCGGCGCGGCGCCCCACATATCCAAGATCAGGTAGTTTTCGTTCAGCACGATGGAGTCGACCAGATCGCTGTTCACGAAGTGGTAAGCGGTTCCCAGCATACCGATGGCCCACACCTCGGTGTCCGATACGGGCCAGGTGACCAACGGGGCCATCTCCCCCGGCACGTCCCAGAATTCGAGTTCGTCGAAGTACCAGCTGCCCAACTGGGCCGGATCGCCACTGAAAAACGAGGCGAACAACTTGCCGTTGGGCGCGGTGTGGGCGAACCCGGGACGACCGGTGGTCAAGGTGCCGGTGGTGTCGATCCAGCCCGACCCACCCCAAAAGGCGAGGTAGCCGTTGTTCGAGCCGAACCACACATGGTCGTTTGTGCTCACTGCCAGCTGGGCCGCTTCACCGGTCATCGGCCGATAGTCCGTATCGAATTGTACGCCAGGAGTATCGCTCAGAGGATTGCTCACCTGAATGATTTCGGTGCGGTGGGGCGTCGTCGAGATGTCGATCATCGTCGCCCACAGGGTGGACATGTCCGTGTTGAAATCCAAATCGACAAATTTGAGTGATGGATCCGGCCCAATCAGGCCGGCCAGGATATTGGAGAAGGTCGTATCCGTCGTTTCGATCCGCATGCTCACCAGATGGCCGTGATCCGTGCCGAACCAGATGTGGTCGCCACTGACAGCTGCCAAGCGGGTAATCTCGGCCGAGGGGGCGCTGGGATCGTAGTAGGTGTGGGGGATCCATCCTCCGTGATTGCGCAGACGGTACACGGCGTCTTTGTTGGCGGCAAACATGAACTGATCCGAACCGTCTGAGACGGCATCGAAATCACCGGCCGAGGGTGGTGAATCGGTTTCGTCGTACAGGGTCCATTGACAGTCGAGCATATCCCCTGACGGACAATTTGCCGCCCAAATGCTCAGCATGTCATTCTGTTTCCCGCCGGTCCTGTTGATCGCCAAGTAAGCCGAGTTCTCGGAGTTGACCTGAACCTTGAGGTACCGATCGCCGCTGGAGCGGGGCAGCTGGTTGGTGGTGTCGGCGTCGAAGAGGGCGCCGTCCCGGTAAACCGCGATGGCGGGCCTGTCCTCTGCAACCCGTCCGATTACTCCGACCGGTGCCTCGACGTTGGCATGGAGACCATCCACGCCGTTTACCTCGACCAAATCGCCCAGGGGGATCTCCTCCCAACTGTTCTCAGTGCGTCGCAGCAATCCGGTCCGTCCTGCGGCCATGGTGTGCTCGGGCATGGAGTGATTCTGCCAGATATCGACCACCTCGCCGATCAGGTGGGTCGGCATGAGCACCTGGTATCCCTCGTTGATCACTTTCACTAAGTGGTCTTCGGTCAGCGCGTCGGAGCCCCCCGGACCCTCGACCGTTAGGGTCACAGAATATCGTCCCACGTTTTCGTAGGGATGGATCGGACTCTCTTCGGCGGAGCTCTCCCCGTCGCCGAATTGCCAAGAGTAGGCCGTCACCTCACCCTCCACCTCGGCCGAGAACGGAATTCCCTCACCGGGTTGTCCACATGGGTCTAGGGCGACCAGCCGGAGGATTTGCGGTGCTGAATCCGCAGAATCGGTGTCCCCGTCGCTATCCGTATCCGTATCGGCGTCCGAGTCCGCGTCGGCATCAGCGTCGGCATCAGCGTCGGTATCAGCGTCCGTATCAGCGTCCGTATCAGCGTCGGCATCAACGTCCGAGTCCGCGTCGGTATCGGCGTCCGCATCTGAATCCGCGTCGGCGTCGGTATCCGCATCGCTGTCCGTGTCTGCATCCGTATCCGTATCGGTGTCCCCTCCCCCATCCCCGGCTTCGTCATCGTCTCCTGATCCGGTAACCAGGAGTGAGCAGCCGGAGAACACCATCAGTGTGATGAACAGTGATAAATATCTAATCATTGCAAACCTCTATTCTTTTTCAACATCATTAACAGGTTGCGGTGTGTCGACCGTCACCACGACGAGTTTAAGGACTGCTGTGTCTTTGGACAAGGTAAATCGCGGAATCCGATGGGTGTCACTCGCTGGAGTCTTGTCGGGTTTCAGACCGAATAGAGCACGTTGCCGCGAACGATTGTCGCCCGTATCGGAGTGTGGCGCAGCTCGGCGTGGGAGATGTCGAATATGTTCTTCGTAAAACAGGTGATATCTGCCTGAAACCCGGGGGACAATCGCCCCAAGAATTGATCCTGACGGCCGGCAAAGGCTGCGCCTGCCGAGAAACCGGCGATCGCTTCTTCCAGCGTCAGCTTTTGATCGGGCAGCCACCCGTCCGGAGGATTTCCCTTGCTATCCTGACGGGTCACCGCGGCGTGAATACCGAAGGTGATGTCCGCGTGCTCGACCGGAAAATCGCTGCCCAGGGCCAGGTGGGCACCCGTCTCCAGAAACCGGCGCCAAGCATAGGCCCCGGCCACTCGCGATTTGCCCACCCGTGT
>JANQET010000068.1 GCA_028278265.1 Myxococcota bacterium | reverse complement strand
ATGACATCACCAGCAAGGCGCGACGATGAGTCATACTGGTGGTATGGCGAAGAGGAGCAACGCCGCTGGGATGTCAAGATTCTTGCATGAAAGCCGTAGCTATTTTTGCTCAGACGCTAATTGTTCGCACCTTGAAATAAACCATTCGATTCCCCCGGAGTGGCGCGCCAAAATTCGCTTGCAGTTAGCCCTGTTTTTTTGTAGCGTGGGCCAAAGCGGGGACGAAACACAGTTTTCGATTACCCAATGGTTAATCGACTTAAGCGAGGAGACAGCCCGTGCGCCGAAGACAGCGATTATTGGATGAAGAAGACGATATTAACATGACGCCGATGTTGGACATCGTGTTCATCATGCTCATCTTTTTCATTGTCACCGCATCGTTTGTGAGAGAGTCCGGTCTCGAGCTCCAGAGCCCGGGTCCCAAGAGCGACACACCGCCCAGCGGCGAAAACAAAACCCTTTTGATCGTCATTGATGAAAATGATCGAATATGGGTCGAAAACCGAATCATCGACGTCCGCGCCGTCAGGGCCAATATCGCCCGGGCCATCGCCAAGAACTCCTCTCTGAGCTCTGTTGTGATTCAAACCGCTGGGGAATCCAGAAATGAGCTGCTGGTCAAGGTGATGGATGCGGCGAGGCTGAGCGGGTTTGCCAATGTCTCCATTCTAGAGGGCTGACCCCCGGGAGCAGCTCTCAACAACCACGTCACCTGTCACCTCTCACCTCTCTCTCGAAAACCTGGGTCATTAGTTTGTGTCATCCACACGGCCAAACAGAGCGGCTTTCAAAACGTCTCCATTTTGGAGGGGTGACCGCTACCGCCGCACACCCCAGCGATCCAGGAAGATCGACAGCCAGCGGCGTGAGCAGGCAACACCTCGCTCGTCGAGCACTTTTTTCGTCGCGGTAATACTGCCCTCGCACTGCCGAAAAATTTCGATGATCAGGGATTTGTTCGCCTCGTAATTGGAATTCGATTTGTTCGGTGGTTGGCTCTTTTGGCTTGCCTGATATCGGCGGGCTACCGGCCCGGCGGCGAACCGCTCGGAAAACAGCTGCACCACAGTGGATTTGGGGGGATCCCCGGCCGCCACCTTGGCCACCAAGCGGTTGACCAACTGATCGATACCGCGAACGTTGTCGTCGGCAAACCCATCGAGGCAGAGCGCTTCGAAATGGTCCGCGTTGATCGCCTGTTTGATCCCCTCCGCATCGACCTGATGCTTGGCCAGCGCACGCTCGAGCAAATGCTCGAAAATGCAGGGAATGTCGGCTACCCGCTCCTTGAGCGAGGGGACGGTGATGAGGTAGAGCCGGGCCAACAGATCGTGGGCCAGTCCAAAGTCCGCATCTGCCGAATTGGAGGCCATCACGAAGCGCACCTCCACCCGCCGTTTCTTGGATTCACCGATCCGGGAAAACTCACCGTCTTCGACGATTTTCAACAGGCTGCGCTGCACCCGCTGGGGCAGGTTGTGCACCTCGTCCAAGAACAGCACACCCCCGTCGGCCTGCTCGATCAATCCCGGACGGGCCTCGACGCTGGAAAATACCCCGGTACCGACCCCGAACAGGGTGGAGACAATCTCCGCTTCAGAGGTGAAGCGCGCCATGTTGTGGGAAACAAAGGGAATCTTTTTCTTGCCCGAGGTATGGATGGAGACCAGGTGCCGGACCAGCAGCTCCTTTCCCGAGCCGGACGGGCCGGCGATCAGGAGGGGTTGTCCGGTGGTCGCTCCGGCGCCGAGCTCCTTGCAGATCGCCCCGGTGTAGAATCGCCCGACAAATTCAGTCGCCGTCTTGGGAGGGGCGACAGCCAACGATTCCACGTCATTCTGGAACACCAGGATCGCGTCACCGATGCGGATAACGTCCCCGTGAATGACCTTTTGGCGTTGTTTGACCTTGTACCCGCTGACGAACGTTCCGTTGTAGCTGTTCAAGTCCTCGATCAACAGCTCCCCGTCGGCGGTGGTGATGCGGGAGTGCTCCCGGGAGACCAGGCTATCCGCAATGCTCAGATCGCACCGGGGATCACGACCGATGGTCAGCGTGGATTGAATGGTGACGCGATCGGTCGAAACCGATCGACCGGGTGCAAAGGCGACGAGCAATCCCGGAGAGGAGATCACCTCGCCGAAGGCGGTGTCCTGTTTGGGCTGAGTGCCTTTCTTTGAAAAATCTGGTGTTTTCATGGTTCCCTTCTCTTTTTGACCACAACAGCGACCGAAATCAACAAAATCATCTCTCGCCTGCAAATGTCGCGCCTACTGTTTGGCCCCCTTCTCTGCCCCCATTCCTCGACCCTCACCCCTGTCCGGCCCCTGTCTGGCTCGGATCTTGAACACCCAACGCAGCACGAAGTAGGTCTCGGTGACCATCACGACTTCGGCCACTATTTTCACGAACGTCAGGTTGTACGGGAGCAATAGCTCCACGCCGGTAACGATGAACGGGGAGATGATGATATTGAGGATTGTGCAGGCCAGGTACCCGCCCCCCTGCACGGCGATCGCCCTGGTCTCCCGGTCCCGGTTTCTGAACGAGAACGCCTTGTGACCCACAAATCCAACAGCGGCGCCGACCGTGCGGCTCACTACCTGGGCCAGTGGGGTAGAAGCATCGAGATGTTTGAGGGTCAGGAACACTGCCAGGTCGATGGCAAACAGCGCACCGCCGGTCATCAGGTAACGAACCGGAGAGAGGCCGACGATGCTCAGGCAGAGCTGTTTGATTCGAACAATCATCTATTCTTTTTTTTACCCCCCGGCACCACCAAGTCGTTGATCCCAGCGTCCTTTCTCTCGCTTTCGTGCCGAGTATATTGACTTAAACGAAAATTGATACAAGCCTTTGTCCCGATAGTGAACGATGATGCTGATGAACCGAATGTTGTCACACCACCCACGGCTTATCCTCATCTGTTGTGGTGCGGCATTATCGATGTTCTGCTCCACTGCGACAGCTGAGAGCACACCAGCGGCGATCCGCTCGGGAACGACCCTGCCCAGTGATCGTATAGTCGCCATTGCCCTGGAAGGGGCGGGTATCTACGTCCCCTCGTCAGCCGGGGTAGCCCCCACGCGCACTTGGATGGCCGAAGGGGGGTTGGTGTGGAATCTGGCATTCATCCCCCGGCTCGGGCTGTTCGCCAAACACACCCTCTCCGGACTCAAATGGGATACCGTAACCATGGTGGCAATGGGCCATGAAGTGGGTCTGCGCATCCTGGCCGCGGATCACTATACCGTTGAGGCGGCCTACCTCAGCCACCGCAACGAAGATCAATGGGTAGAGACCGATGACGGGGGGAATTCGCAATTCTCCGTCGGCGGGGTACGGGATCGGGGAATCGAGCTCTCCAATTGGTGGCGCTTCGATCCCCACTACCGGCTGCGGCTGGAGACCCAACTGGTCACCCGGATCTTTTCGGTCTACCAAGACACCCAAGGCGTGATCGGGCTGGGCCTACGCATCTCACTCAACCCGACCCCGAACCAGCAGGTGATCACCGAGATCAAGGTGCTGCGAATCGTTCGTCATCGCCCCCGCCCCGGTGTCGATCGAATCACCTGGAACACGGTCGGGACCGGAATATGGCGCTTGAAAACCACCGAGCGACTGGGACTGATGCTCGGTGTGCGGGCGACCACGAGCATGTTTTGTGGCCAAGTGCCGATGTTCGAGCTCGTCCGCTCGATGATCGACGAAAAGACCGTGTTTGTTCTGGTGGGTGTGGATTTCTTTGTGTAATATGTCCCCCTCGCAGCCCCTCGACGGTGTGCGCAACCCTAACGAACGGTTAGCCGGATGCAGCGAGGGGGCTGAGTGAACAAGGGCGGAAGATCGAGATTCGAACTGATGAAACGGACGCCACATTCAACCTGGGTGCTGTTGATCCTCGCCCTCGGCAACTGCACATGCGGCGGGATACCGGGCAAACAGGGATCCCTCGACGAGCTGCTGAGCGGGAAACCACCGCAGACCGATGAGATCCCCCTCGCCGCTCGGGCGCTCAATGTCGAGCAGGTGACCACTGAGCTCGACCCCCAGATCGACGAGTACCGAATCGGCCCCAACGACGTGCTGAACATCACCGTTCTGGGGCATGAGGAGTTGTCCTCGGCCAGGGACTTCAACCGGGGCATCGTCGGCACCATCGTCAAAAAAGACGGACACATCTACCTGCCCATCGTCGGCCGGATCAAGGCCGAGGGATTCACTGTCGAGCAGTTCCACCGGGTACTGGCCGAAGCACTCGCCGGATATGTCAAAACACCCCAATTGACCGTCGACGTGCTGAAGTACGAGTCCCAGAAGTTCTACGTCCTCGGTCAGGTCAACAATCCGGGGGCCTTCCCGGTCAACGGGCAGACCACCCTGCTCGAGGCGATCGGTCTGGCCCAGGGAATCAAATCAGAGGGCAGTCTCGAGCAGGCCTATATGATCCGCGGCAAAACCCTGCTGCCGATCAACCTGGCCAATCTGCTGTTGCGCGGCGACACGAGCCGCAATGTCTTCATGCGTCACGGGGATCTGGTCTACGTCCCTTCGGCCGAAGATCAAAAGGTTTATATATTGGGTGAAGTGCTGCAGCCCAAGGCGGTCCAGATTCCCCACGGACGGCTCAGTTTGGCCCAAGCTCTCGCCGAATGCGGCGGCTTGTTGTCGGTTGAGGCCGACGAGGGCAGCATCAAACTGGTGCGCGGCAATTGGCAGGAGCCGACAGTGTACACGCTCAACTACGAGACGGTGCTGGCCCATGGGGACCGAATCTATCTCGTGCCCGGGGATCGGGTAGTGGTCCAGCCGACCACCCTGACCCTGGCCAGTCGCTACATGCAACAAATCCTACCCTTCCTCATGGGCGCCGATTCCGGCACCGCTGTTTACGACAGGATCTCCCGCTAATGTCCGAGCTCAATCAGCCCCACCAGGAGGATCCCAAGGAACCGTCGATACTCGAGTACCTGACGATGCTGTTGGACGATTGGCGTATCGTCCTGGCCTTCGTGGCGGCGGCGCTCCTGCTCACAGCAGGCTATCTGTTGACCGCTGTTCCCCGGTACCAAGCGTCGGGAATCATCCAGTTGTCGAATTCAGAGTCGGCGACCGACAACACATTGCTCCGCATGGTCAATGCCACTCAACCATCTCAGGTGGAGACCGAGCTGGCCATCCTGCGCAGCAATCGCGTGATCAACGAAGCGATCCAAAAGCTGACGCTCAATCTCGTCGAGGGGGTGCCGAACGTCACGTTTGATTTCGACGTGTCACTGCGGGGTCGCACACCCCTGAGCCCCCAATTGACCGCCCTCCGTCGATCAATATCGGGGCTCACCGTCGCCGACCACGTAGACGAACCGATTGGAGCCAGGTTGAGCACCACTGGGGACAACAGCCTGGTGGTGCAGCTCGGACCGGACCAGCCGATTACCGTTCGACCGGGCACCAGTTTCAACCACCGGGGAATCTCGTTCGACCTCTCGCCCCAGGGCGCGTCGATTGACAAACCACTCGAGATTCAATTTCTGCCCAGCGATCTGGTCGCCACTCACACCCTCGACAAACTGATGATCACCCGCGTCGGTCGCGGTCTCAAAGGCACCAATCTGGCCCGGGTGTCCTTTGAGCACGTGGACCGAACGATCACCCGCGATTTCGTCAATGCAGTGATGAATTCGTACATGGCGTTCTCCCTCGAGTGGCGCACCCTTCGCGCGGATCGCACGGCCGGGTTCATCGAAAAACAGCTGGCGACGCTGAAGAACAACCTCAGCGTTTCGGAAGGGGCACTACAACAGTTTGTCGAGCAAGAAGGAGCCGTACTGTTGCCCGAGCAGGGCAAAGAGCTGATCCGCATCGGCGCTGAGCTGGAAATCGAGCAGCGCAAAACCGAGATTCAAGAGCGCCTCTTATCGATGGTCGGCACGACGCTGCGGCAGGCCAAGCTCAAGGGGGAACCCTCGGCACTGACCGGCGATTTCCTGTTCGACGATCCGCTCCTCGGCCAATCCATCGGCGCGCTCAACGAGCTTCAGATGAAACGGGAGTCCCTGCGCACGGACATCACCGAAAACCATCCGAGTCTGCTTCGACTCAATGAGGAGATCTCGGCGGTGGAAGAGAAGATCCACCAGTTGGTGATCGGCTCTCGCAAGCGCATCGCCAAACGCCGTCAGGCCTTTTCAAAATCGATGACCGACGTGCAGAGCAAGCTGAAGACCTTCCCCGACAAGGAACGCCAGTTGGTCGCCCTGCGGCGCACCCTGGAGGTGACCCAGGAGTTGTACCAGTTCTTGATGACCAAGCTGGAAGAATCGCGCATCATCAAGGCCTCCACCACCACTGACAAGCGGATCATCGATCTGGCCACAACCCCGTTTAGCCGCAGCAAACCCCGCTGGTTGACCGTGGTGGTTACCGCCGGTTTTTTGGGGTTGTTGTTGGGCATCCTCGGGGTGTTTGCCCGCCGAGCGATCGATCCCCGGGTACGCGACGAGGAGGAAGCCAACGCCCTAACCCGCCTGCCGATGTACGGCGCGATCCCGGATCTGCGCGCCCTGAGAATAGGCCCCAACGACGCCCCTTTTTTGGACAGCGTGTGGGAGCAACCCAAGGGCCCGGCGGCCGAGGCGTTCAGGACCATTCGCACCAACGTCGAGTTTTCCCAGGCCGAGGAGCAGCGAATTCAGATCATCCAAATCACCTCCTCGGAGGCCGGGGAGGGCAAGTCGACGATCCTGGCCAATCTGGGGGTGGCCCTGGTCAACGCGGGACACAAAGTGCTCATCGTCGATCTGGATCTGCGGCGCCCCAGCCAGCATCGTCTGTTCGGCATGCCCCGGGTGCCCGGGGTCTCCGAATGCCTTATCGGCCGCACAGAGTCGCCGGTCAAAACTATTGAAAAATACCAACTGGATCTGGCCACGGCCGGCAGTGAACCGCCCGAATCCCAACGGCTGCTCGCCTCGAAACGGTTGGGCGTTCTGATCGAGCAGTGGCGAAACTCCTACGACTACGTACTGCTCGACACGCCTCCCTTACTGGTCGCTGATTCGTTGGTCATCTCCCGGCTGTCCGACATGATGCTCTTCGTCGTGCGCCTGCGCAAATCCCGCCGCACCAACCTCAAGCTGGCTCAGAACATGCATCAAAAGATGAGTCTGGCCAAGGGCCAGGTGCTCAACAGTGTGGCAGCCCATCGCCGGGGCGGGTACTACCACTACTACAACGGTTCGTACTACGGCTCGTCACCCAAAAAATCGAAAAGAGAACAATAAATTCGAAGAGGTTTTTTCTCAGCGCCCGATTTTGTCGGAAATGGAGAGCGCCGAAGACCGGGCGGCCAGGCTCAAGCCGAACGCGTCCGCGCAATGGGAGTCGGTGCCGAGGTAGTCAATCATGCCCTTGATGTAGAGTTGACGCGCCGTTTCCCCCCGCTGACTGACCCGGGGTAAGCCGAACGAGCGATAGTTGACCTGAAACCGCGTGCCCATCTTTTTCAGCGATGCCATCGCTTCGGGGTTGTTCTGCAGGAAATGGTAGCGCTCCACATGGGCCAGCACCGGGGTATATCCCGCTGAACTGAGCTGAAATATCGCTTCTTTGAACAACATCGATGCCTGCGCCACCGCGGTCTCGAACAAAACACAGCGCTCTTCCCCCCAGGCGAGAATATCCCCCTGATCGATGCGTTGTAGAAACTGTGACTCCACGTAGTATTCGGCGCCGGGCAACACCTCAAGGGCCAACCCGCGGGAGCAGAGCTCCTCCTGCAACGCAGCAGTCGCCTGTCGTATCTGCTCCGATGACAGGGGATAGGTGTCGGACATCACGTGGGGCGTGGCAACCACTGTCCGCACGCCCATTTGGATCAGCGACTCGGCGATATCGAGGGATTCGTCGAGCTCGGACGGACCGTCGTCCAGGCCGGGGAGGATATGACAATGGGTGTCAATCTCGCTCATCGGCGGGGGATCGATCATCTGGTGCCGTTTGACAAGCAATGAAAACACGACTGTACCTCTCGGCTCAACATACCAACGTTCCTCACGCGGCGCCACCTTTCATATCCAGATCGGCCCATGTGGGCAAGCATATTCATCGATTGGCGATAGGGGGATGGCTTCCTTTTTTTACCGGAAAGTTGACGTAATCCACGGCGACGATAAAACCTGGGGTGACCTTGAGC
This sequence comes from Myxococcota bacterium, assembly GCA_028278265.1. Lineage (GTDB taxonomy): Bacteria > Myxococcota_A > Polyangia > JAAYKL01 > JAAYKL01 > JANQET01. The sequence continues at coordinate 11,233 of JANQET010000068.1, read as the reverse complement.
TTTTAGAGGAGAACTCGTTCTCATGAAACAATTGATTAAACGGTACATGCGCTGGTTCATTTTGCTGTTCGGGGCGGTCCTGCTGACTTATTTCGGGATGAAGACCGTTCAGTTGGGACTGGCCAAACCCCAGGCACCGGTGACCGACGGCCTGACCGCAGAGGCGGCGGCCCAGGCGATCTCCGCCTTTGACGAGCTGCGCTCCAAGTGGAACAACCAATTCGCCCGCAAGGGGTTTTTCGCCCTGATTGGTCTGTTCCTGTTACTGCTCGGCGCCGTGCCAAAAAAGAAAATATGGATTCCCAAAATCGTCTTTTCGTTGGGCTTGATGGGGCTCATCTTTCACCACCTGCTGGCCGACGGCAAAATTGCCACGATCGCCGAGAAGAGCATCAGCCTCTCCGTCTTTTGGATTGTCGCCGCGTTTGTGGTCAAGGGCACGGGAATGGGCTGTACCGTGTGGCGCTGGAAAGTGCTGCTCGAAGGGCAGGGGTTCAAGATCCCCCTGCGCCATCTCATCGAATCGTTTCTAATCGGCCGCTTCATCGGTTCATTCGCGCCCGGTACCTCGGGGCTCGACGGATATCGGGCCTATGACATCTCCCGCTACACGGGCAAGGTGGCCCGATCGATTTCAGTCATCTTCGTCGAAAAACTGATTGGATTCTTCGTCTTGGGCACCCTGCTGCTGATAGCCGTCCCCCTGGGCCAGCGCCTCTTTGCCGCCAAGGAGGTCAACGCCACCGCGCTGGTGATGATGGGGCTCACCTTCTCGGGAATGATGTTGCTGTCACTGGTGATCCTGTTCAAACCCAACTTGATTCGCTGGTTCGTCGACAAGTTGATTCCCCGGTCCAGCCCAGTGCGCAAACCGTTCGACAAGGCGATCAAGGCCGTTACCGCCTATGAGCGACGCAAACTCCATCTGGCCAAGGCGACCCTCATCGGCTTCGGCGTCCATGTGTGCACCATCGGTATGTATTTCTGCACCTCCCGGGCAATTGGCTTCGTTCCCCCATCTGACGATCTGTTCGTCACCTCGGCGCTGATGATCGGGGCGACGATCCTCCCCCTGTCCATCGCCGGCATCGGTATGCGCGAAGGGGTTTTTGCCTTCTTTCTCGGCCCGGTGGCCGCGATCTACGCATTTACCGGCTACCTCGTGGGGGAGATCATCAGCCTCTTCGGTGGACCGGTTTGGTTGGCCCGCCGGGGAAATTACTACGAGGTCATCCAAGCCCAGCGCCAAGCGATCAACGCCGATGTGGAGGAAGACGAAGAACCCGAGGCTGACCCGGGTGCTGATAGGTCAGCAGACGAGCGGCCGACCGGTCCTCCTCCTTCGGTACGGGAATACGGGCTCACCGGCATCGGCGCCGGGCTAGTCGCCGGCCTCGCGGTGGGGCTGGTCGATTCGGTTAAACTGTGGACGCTCTCTTTCGATCTTTCCCTACCGGGCTACGCTGCGCTGGTGTACGGCCTATTTCTCGCCCTGGTCGGGGGTGTGTTCGGCGCCGGACTGGCCATCCTCGGCCGCTTGGTGCAAAAACCGGCCGCCCCGCCCCGTCAGCTGGCCACCTTCATCGGCTGTTCGTTGTTCTTCGTGGTTACTCTGGCGATCAGCGCCAAGTTCCTGCACCGGGATGTGTTCGACGAGAAGGCGGCGATGTTCTCCGGGCGCATGCTCGGTTCCCTGGCCGGGTCTGCAGTGGGACTACTGGCCCTTTGCCTGGCTGTCGGGGCCCTGATCCGCCGGGTGTTCAGAGATTCCAGGGAGCGGTTGCTGAAATTGCGCTACGCTGCCGCCGGTTACGGTATCCTCACCGCCCTGTTGCTGGTCGGAGCGGTTTTGGGTGATCCCGACACCACTGCCCCCCCTGCCTCGACCGCCGAGGATGACCAACAGTATCCCAACATCATCCTCGTCATGAACGACACCCACCGGGCCGATCACGTCGGCGCCTACGGCGGACCGCCGGACCTCACCCCCCACCTGGACGCCCTCGCCCGCGATGGGGTGGTGTACACCAACGCGTTTGCCCAGTCCTCCTGGACCCGACCGTCAGTGGCCACCATCCTGACCGGCCGCTTCCCATCGTCCCACACCGCCGTGCTCAAGACATCGGTGCTCCCCGACGAGGTCACCACTCTGGCCGAGGCGCTGCAACCGGGTGGATACGAATCCATCGGTATCGTCACCAACTACAACCTGACACCGTTCTTCAATTTCCACCAGGGGTTCTCCGAGTACCACTACCTGGCCCCCAGTCAGCCCCTGGGGGCGAATGACGCTCAGGGCAAGCTCTTCTTCATCGAAGTGCTGAAAAAGGTCCTGGCCCGCACCAGGGGTAAAACAGAAGCCCCGGAGGACTACTACGTGGTCGGCGAGGAGGTGACCCAAGCGGCTCTCGAACAGATCGATGGACGGGATTCTACGCGACCATTTTTCATGTTCCTTTCGTACATGGATGTCCACGACCCCTATTTTCGCCACCCCTTCGACGGGTACGGCATCTCCCATCGAGCCAACCCCAATCCCGCGCCGGAGATGGCCGAGGAGATGAAATCGCTCTACGCCGGTGAAGTGAAGTATTGGGACCGCAGCTTCGGCGCCCTGATCGACGGGCTCAAGTCCCGCGGACTCTACGATGAGACGCTCATCGTGGTCACCTCTGATCACGGGGAGGAGTTTGGCGAGCATGGCGGGTTTTGGCACGGAACCACCCTCTACGATGAGCAGCTGCGGGTGATTTTCATCGTCAAATATCCCCAATCCCACGGTACCGAAGGGGGGGCTCGCGTGGACAGTTGGATGCGCCTGGTCGACGTGGCGCCGCTGATCCTTCAAACAGCCGGATTGGATGTCCCCGAGGAGATGCAAGGCAACCCGACCCCGCCGAGCAAGCCCATTCCGGTCTTTGCCGAGGAAGATCATCAGGGCAACGTGCTCACGTCCATCAGGTACGTCAAGGAGGGCCAGACATTCAAGCTGATCCAGGCCAATCCTGACAACCCGCGGGGACTCGTGCCAATAGAGCTGTACGACATGAGTCAAGACCCCCTTGAGCTGCAAAATTTGGCCTCCGAGGCCAAGACCACAGTCGTCGAATCCGCCAAATTGCTCGACAGTGCTCAGACAGAGGCCCTCCGCGGCGCCGCAAAGGCGCAATCCAACGAGCTCTCCACCGACGCGATCAAGCAACTCAAGGCCATGGGCTATATCGAAGAGGAGAAGAAATAACACTTTCCGACCCATTGTGAATACCGATGATTGAATTCGAGATTCTATCTAAAATCGATAAATTCCGTTTTAGACAAATAATTAAATTTTGACTGTGGATGCGCCACAAACTTGTCAACAGACCAAATTGGCGCCAAGCTGATTTATATGGACCTAAAGCAAATCGGGTCGATTTCGACCCCTCTTGGCTGCCGAGTGCCCAAATCGGGGAAGGTTGTGTCCAACGAACCCGGCGGGTATACTTTTAAATGTTCCCACAAAGATAGTACAATTTGTCGCTTAAACAGAGTTCAGCACGAGGTTCGGCCGAATCGAGCAGAGGAGCATGCAGGATAGTCGCATCCAAATCGTCACCAGTCTGGTGGGTATACTGTACCTGACCATCGTTGTGATCCCGGCAATCGCCGATGATCAATCGTCTCAGGAGAATCGAGTGACCCAAAGTGGCCTGCGCGGCATTCATCGACTGGGGATGCCCCTGGGGACGGCGCCCGAGCTCACCGTTGCTGGTACGGCGGGGTACGGCTACATCGAATCGCTCGGGCCGGTAAAGGGCGCTCATCACTCCCTCGAGGGAACCGTCGGAGTGGGGGCGACCATGATCCCCCAGCTAAGCTTCGGCCTACATCTCTCCGGGCGGTATGACAAGCATCCGGACGATGACCGGGGAAAAGACTCCAGCCTCATCGGCAACCCCTACCTCACCGTGCGGGGCGGATTCGAGGCGGTTGACTGGCTCGATGTCGGCGCCGAATTGGGGGTTTGGATTCCCGGCAGCGAGGCCCCGTCGTTGGTATGGAACGCCACCACCCTCTCCACCAGCCTGCTCTTTGGCATCACACCGAAAAACTCCCCCTGGGTCTTATCACTCAAGGGAGGATTTCGATTGGACAACAGCGCCAAGGCAGCCCCCAATCCCGAAACAACGCGATACGGGGATCGCATTTCCACCCGGTTGAGTGATTTCAACTCAATCCTGGCCGGGCTCGGTGGTGCTTATCGGTTTTCCGCAGTCGAAATATTTGGTGAGATCACCGCGGATCTGCTCATCGGTAGTGGGGCGCCGACGAGCGCCTCGCCCATGCGCGCGGCGATTGGTCTCGACTATCATGCCACCGATTCGTTGGCCCTCGGTCTGCTGGCCGAAGCGGCGCTCAGCAAACGCCCCGGCGTGCTGCACACCGATCCCCTGGTACCCATCGAGCCTCGGTTCGCGGTCACCCTGGGAATTTCATACGCCTTCAATTTCGCCGAAGCGCCCCCTCCGCCACCTCCGGTAGTGGAGCCGGAACCCGAAAAAGTCGAACCGGTCGAGCCGGTGATCGACCCCCCCAAGACCACGACTATTTCAGGACAGTTGCTCGACCAACAGCGCAGCCCGGCCGTCGGTGTGGGGGTGCGTCTCGAGGCGGGTGAAAAGGTCGATCGCACGGAAACCGATAACGACGGTCAGTACCTGTTCGAAGAGGTTCCTCTGGGCAAGGCCGAGCTGAGCACAGAATCGGACAATTTCGAAAGCCTTCGATGGACCGTCGACGTCGAGGTCGGCATGGCCAAAATTCTACCGCGCGAGTTGGTCACTCGGGTCACCGGCAGCCAGCTGCGGGGATTGGTGCGGTCGTTCGGCGGCGAGGGTATTGCGGCGACGATTCACATCCGACCGTCTCAGATCAAGATTGAAACCGAGCCTGACGGCAGCTTCCAAATTGATCTCGAACCGGGCGTCTACACGGTCCGCATCACCGCCCGCGGCTATAAAAAACAGAAGAAACGGGTCGTTGTAGAGAAAGATAGTGTTTACATCCTGAACGTCGACCTGAGGAGGAACAAACGGTGATCAGCCGCCAACAGATGCGATTGATTATCCTTCTGGTGAGTACTGCCTCGGCCTGCTTACCGGGTTGTCGGTGCGGAGAAGGGGAAATTCTCGCCGAGCTCATCGAATTTAGAGGTAACATCGAACGGGACTTCTCCGATCGCATGAACATCTGGGAAACCGCTCAAAACGAGGCCAAGTTTTCACTGGGTGACGGGGTCCGCGCCAAAGAGGAATCGATGGCCATCCTGCGGCTCTCCGAAGGATCCTACGTGCGGCTTAAAGCTGAGACGCAAATCCGCTTCTTAACGTCCATTTCCGACTCCAGCAAAACGGGTATTGACGTCGAAACCGGCGAGGCAGAAATCACCGTCGGGGGAGATGAGTTCGAGCTGATGACCGGCGTCGGACTGGCGGTGCTCACTTCCGGTAGCCGCATTCGCATTCGCAAAACCGATGAAGGGTTGGAGTTCCGCGTGGATATCGGGACAGCCACCTTTCAAACGACCGGTGATCAGGGTGCCCAAACTGCCGTGCTCCAGGCAGGGGACGGTATCGAGATCGCCATCGGCGGAGCGGTCATCGCCCGGCTGACCGATGAACCGGACACGGCTGCTGCCGTAGTGTCCGCCGGCACCCCGGACACGGATGTCGAAGAGATAGACACGGCAGCACAGTTGGCCGAGGAACCGACGAGACTCGAGGTCACCCTGCCCCGCACCGCACCGGCCATTCCGATTGAGGAAGGCCCCAAGTGGGCCGATTTCGGCGTCGCCGCCGGGGAATCTTTCTTTGTTCATTCCGCACGCCCCCCGGTGGTGATCGAGATGCGTTTCGGCGACAAGTGTCCCCATGGGGCGACTGTGCGTGTGAGCCGCAAACGAGCGCGTATCATCGGACAACGGAGCGCCAACGTCAGCTTCCCCAACGGTCGAACTCGCTATTCAGTGCACTGTCTCGATCAAAACGGGGTCGAAACCAAGAAACCGATGGCCCGGGGGAAAGTAGTGGTCATGCGGGACGCGGGCAAGGCTCGGCTACCCCGCTCCGCTCCGCCGTCATTCGTCGATGCAGACGGTCGACTGTACAAGATCACCTATCAAAACCAACTTCCCAAGGTGACCATTCGCTGGCCCCGCGCTCCCCGCTCATCGAACTACATCGTGCACGTGGAGACCCGCGGCAAGGGCACGCGCGACATCAAAGCGCGCAAGCCGAGCTACACCTTCACCTCCGGTTCTCTCAGGGAGGGGACACATCGGATCACCTACAAGACCAGCGGGGGAACGTATCGACAATCCAAGGCCACCACCGTTCAGGTGCGCTTCGACAATGCGACCCCCAAGGCCAGCCTGAAGGATCCGCCAGAGGGGGGATTCGCTCCGGGGCAATCGGTTCAAGTCGCCGGCGTTGCCGCTCCCGGATGGAAGGTCTCCGTGGCCGGCGGCAACGTCTCGATGGACGAACACAACCGTTTCTCTGGTCAAGTCACACACTCGTCGAAATATCGAACCGTCGCGCTGCGTCTGGTTCACGCCAAACGGGGTATACACTACTACTTGCGTAGCGGCTCCAACCGAGCGCCGTAGCGGGCAGAGGTTCTGATGACAGGTGGGCAATTCAATCCGTTCAAAGACGACATGACCGGACGGGTGCTCCTGAGCAAGTATCGCATCGTGCGCAAGCTCGCCGCCGGTGGGATGGGAGTGGTGTACCTGGCGCGCTCTGAAGGGGCGGCGGGATTCGTCAAGCCGGTGGTCGTCAAGATCGTGCTGCCCTCTTTTGCCTCGAGCAAGGACTTCGTGGGGATGTTCATCCGCGAAGCCCGCATCTTGGCCGAGTTGCAGGATCCCGGAATCGTCAATGTGATCGACTTCGCCCAAGAGGGCGAGGGCTACATCATGGTGCTGGAGTATGTTCACGGATTCCAGCTGCGCGAATGGATACGCTTCCTGCGCTCAAAACGCCGGCGCATCCCCACGCCAGTGGCGATTCAAATCGTGATCAATGTGCTGGACGCGCTGCACCACGCCCACAAGGTCGCCGATGAAGACGGCAACCCGATGCACATCGTCCATCGGGACATCTCGCCGACCAACATCCTGATCGACATCGAAGGGCGGACCAAGCTGTGTGACTTCGGCATCGCCCTGATGGCGACCGAAGGGTACAAAACCCAAAACCAGTCGTTCAAGGGCAAGCTCTCGTATGCCGCACCGGAGCTGTTCACCAGTGAAAAGGCCACCGTGCTCAGCGATGTCTATGCCTGCGGGGTCACGATGCACGAGCTCCTCGTGGGACGCAACGAGTTTCACACCAAGAACCACGCGACGACGATCCAACGGGTGCTCAACCACGCCCCGAGCTCGGTGAGGAAAGTACGCCCCGACGCGCCCCAGGGCATCGACACGGTCATTCAAAAGGCCCTGGCCAAAAACCCGCAGAATCGCTACCAGGATTCCTCGTTGTTCGCCACCGCCCTGCGGAAGGTGAACTCGGTCAGCGAACGGGAGGCGATGCAGATGCTCTCCGAGATGGTGCGGCGCGATTTCGACGTGGATATGGCCCAATTCCTCAAAGTCGAATCCCTGCAAGCGCGGGATCGCGCTTGGCGCAATCCGTCCGAGATCCCGGCCGCTGTCACCGCAGACGTAATGGCCCAATCCAAACTCCCGGTCGATCCGGCAGACCCGGCCACAGTGGTCGTGGGCCAGAGCGGAACCCCGGCCGAGATGGATTTACCCGCAGCGCGCGAGCCGAGTGAAATCCTCTCCAGTCCACTCGAGATCCAGCAATCCTTTACTTCGGTCAAACGCACCATCGTGGGGGGGACCGTCGTCTTGGCGCTCATCGTCGCCGGGATCATCACGTTCTTCATGTTCAAGGATCAGGGAGGGGAAGATCGCAAGTTCCTGTTGGTCGAAAGCCCGACCGTGGCTGTGGAAAACGGTGAACAACCGGAGACGATCCCTCAGGTCGAGCAGCCGACACAGAACGACACCGAGGTCACCGCGGCCCCCGATCAGCGGCAACCGGACAAGGCACTGAGCGATATCGACAGTCCTCCGACCAAAGGCCGTCAGCATCAGCGCGCTAAAAAAACCAAACCCACCACAAAGAAGCCACCGGCGTCAAAGGGCCCCAACACCGCCGCGATCACCGCTGCGTTTAAAAAGAAAAAGGGGAAAATCCACGCCTGTTTCATCAATCACCCCGATGATCTGTCCGGACAACCCAAATTATCGATCAACTTCCATATCTCCACCTCCGGGCAGGTGGAAAAAGCGGTCCTGTCCTCCAAACGGCTGACCACGACCAAGTTAGGGGGTTGCTTGCTGCGGGTGGCCCAATCGACAAAATTCCCCCCCCAGGACGAGCGCATCTCCTTTCGAATTCCCGTCACCATCTCCAGAGTCAAGGAACAAAAGAAACTCTAGCCAGACGCATCCAATTTTCGCTCTTCGGGTTCCAAAATCCAGAATTCTCTATTGATCCTAGCCCGTTGACCGCTTGCCCGGGGTCATGCAGGTGTTGTTCGATAACCCCGATCAGGTCAGATTTGACTCTATAGTGGTCAAAAAAAAGCCAATTTTACCTTGACATTGTATTTTTACAAAGCTATGATAACATTAAGTGCGGTAAAAATGACACCGCCACTGACATGCGTTTTGTGTTAGTCCTTCCGCGGTGTCATTGAAATTCGCGCGGATGCCCCCCATTGAGATGGGGGCATCGAGCGGCAAACAACACCATCAAGACGCAGATAGTTGTTTGAGGGTGGAGGACAAAAATGTCTATGCGTGCAGCTTATTTAAATATCGCAAATCGATTCATTTCCACCATTGGGATCACACTCGGGTTGGGATTGCCGATCGGTTGCTATGATTCGATGATAATGGAGCCCGAAGGGGCCCTGATCGCCCAATACGGTATCGAGGAACAAGATTTGAGCTGTGAAATCGCCGGCGTGGTGAAGGTTCGTGCCGTTCTGGGGGATGGCGAATACATCACCGAAGTCAATTGCGATGCCTACGAATTCCAATTCGACGATGTCACTCCGGACACGTACAGCTTATCGATCTTCGGCATCGACGATCGGGGGATCGCCATCTTCGACAATCTGGCCGACGGCCCACTCGAGGTGACGATCAATGCCGAGCAAGTGATCTCACTGGAGGAACCGATTGTACTGGCCCAGGCGCCGGAACCGCTCTTTCTCCGCTGGAGTCTGGGGTACGGCAGTTGCCTGTCCCGGGGGATTCGGCGATTCGAGGTAAAGGTCATCGATCAGGGACAGACCAAACTCCAAACCACGATCAGCTGTTTTACCCAAGGCGAAGGTGAGGAAGAGTATCGAACAGTGCCCGATCCGGACCGAATAATGGTCGACCCTTCGTATGACGAAATTATCGTTGAGCCACAAGATTGGGGTGGTGAGGGAATGGGGGATGCATTTATCACCGTCTTTGATCCCGCCTATTTCGACGAGTGGGTACCCAGCGGCGCACTCGAGATGACGGTCGTGTGTTTCCCCTCCGGATGTGGCCAACTCGGAGAGTGCTGATCCCGGGTCGCGGGGATGACGTCCGATTACCCCAAATAGGTCAGGGTTGACTCGCCTTTGGTCCAAAAAACCACCTATTTTACCTTGACACTAGACTTTTACAGTAATATAATAACAATAGCTGCGGTAATCCTGACACCATTACCGCATAATTGACGACCGGACAGTCGTCATCAGGCAAACAGCACCATCAACCTTGATTGTTGTTTGGGGTGGAGGACAATTATGTCTATTCGTACAGGTTTACTTTGTTCCCGGCTACCGATTATCGCTTCACTGGTGGTTGTCGTCGGGATGGGCACGCTGACCGGCTGCTACGATTCGGTATTCATGGCACCGGAGGGGGACCTGATCGCTCCCTACAGCATCGCCTACCAGGGCACGAGTTGTGAATCCGCCGGTGTGAAGACGGTTCGCGCTGTGCTGGATAACGGGACATATATTGCAGAAGCCAGTTGCGATGCATATGAGATACAATTCGAAGGGGTTGAACCGGGCGCCTATGAGCTCACCGTTTACGGGCTGAATGATCGGGGAAAACCAGTCGTTGACAACCTGGAAAACGGACCAGTGGTCGTTCAGATCGTAGCCGATCAGGAGATCACCGTTGAAGAGCCTATTGAGCTCAAAGAGGCCCCCGAACCGATGTGGCTGCGCTGGAGCCTCGGTTTTGGCAACTGCAAGACCCGTGGCATCAAGTACATCCAGGTGGTCGTGGTCGAAAACGGCAAGAAGAAACTCAGCGAACGGCTCAAATGCAACCTCGGCGGAAAAGGTGAACAAGAATACCGGCTCGTCCCCGACCCCAAACGGGTGATGATCGATGCCACATTCGACGAGATCATCGTTCAGCCCTTGGCCAACAACGGCGGCGAACTGGGCCAAGCATTCGCCGTCAGCTTCGACCAGGCCTACTTCGATGAGTGGGAGGACGGTGCAATCAATATGACGCTCACCTGCCACCCTTCCGGATGCTTCCTGCCCGGTGAATGTTAACCAACACACCACACTCTTCCCATTGAACACCGACTGTACGATTCCAACCAGCCGGGGTATCGGGCCTCTTGCATGCGCTCATGCGCGCTCGTGCTGCGTAAAATAAATTGCCCGTTCGCCTCCACTGTGGTTGAATTGAGCACCAGGACTCAACAAGGAGGCAAGGGTTATGTTGCACAAACAATTCGCCGTACTCGTGTTCGCTGGTCTTTTCGTTATGCTCAACGGAGGTCCGGCCAAGGCAGCGCTGAAAAATGCCCCCATCGAAGAGGACGAGGATTACATGGACATCCTCGACGACGATGATGATGACGACGATGACGACAACAACGATGATAACGACGACAACAATGACAACAATTACGACGATGAAGGGGACGGCGGCGACGACGAGCCGTTTCTAGGGACCGGAGAAGATCTCCTGCTCAAAGCGGGTACCATGCAGGCCGGTGGGCAAATATCGTTTCAAATCGACGTGAGAAAGGCCCCCGATGAGGACGGAACGAGCACCAACGGGGGCGGGACGTTCACCTTCGCCCCCACTGCAGGCTACTTCATCATCGACAACCTGGAGCTGCTCGCAGGTCTCGGCTTTGTCATCCCATTTGGCGATGCG
>JANQET010000064.1 GCA_028278265.1 Myxococcota bacterium | reverse complement strand
ATGACATCACCAGCAAGGCGCGACGATGAGTCATACTGGTGGTATGGCGAAGAGGAGCAACGCCGCTGGGATGTCAAGATTCTTGCATGAAAGCCGTAGTTATTTTTGCTCAGACGCTAAGGCTAAGGCGAGAAGACGTATTCAAACCAGCCGGTCTGGTATTGGGGGCCGAGTTTCTCGTAGATGAAGTAGTAAGCTATGACGTCCTGGGGCGCCAGGTTGTCGATGGTGTATTCGAAGCGGGTGTTTTGGCTGTTGTACGTCATAAAATAGTTGAGCTGGTCATCGGCGTTCAACCGATAGTGAACGGTAACGTAGTCTGAGTTGAATCCGTTCGGCGCGAACCAGAGGAGCAGTTGACTGCTGCTCAGCGGTTCGGGACCCTGAGTGTAGTCGCCATCGGCGTCTGTGTCCGCATCGGTGTCCGCATCCGCATCAGCGTCTGTGTCGGTATCCGCGTCTGAGTCCGCGTCAGTGTCTGCATCAGTGTCTGCATCGTTGTCCGCATCAGTGTCTGCATCGTTGTCCGCATCAGTGTCTGCATCCGTATCCGCGTCCGCGTCCGCGTCTGAATCTGCATCCCCATCGAAGTCGGAATCCCCATCTGCATCCGTGTCCCCATCGCCGTCTGTATCGGCGTCCGCATCTGCATCCGCATCTGCGTCTGCATCGGTATCCGCATCTGCATCCGCATCCGAGTCCGCGTCAGCGTCGGCGTCCCCGTCCGCATCCCCATCACTGCTCCCCTCTGCTTCCCCGGAATCGGGGATCCCGGGAGTGGCATCCAGTTGGGCGCACGATGGGGTGAACAGCAAGGTGGCAGCGAGAATTCCGAGCATTCCCCACCCGGAAAAAGCTGATCTGATCTTCTCGTCGCGAAATGTCCAATCAGTAGAGTTGAGTCTCATGTGGTTACAATATTACCACATGATTTAATATCGTGCAGGTAAGCATGTCGGGGGCAGAAAATGCCACGGATAGCGATGAAAATATTGACTTGGTTTTAAAACAGCAGTGACATCAAACGGGTGAACAAACCGGCTTGGGTCTTTCCGAGCGAACCGCATTGGCAATCCAGGGTGGAGCCGAATCGGGGATCTTCGAATTCCGCGGTGCCGCCGTCCGCCCGGTCGGTGGAGCTCTCCTCCGGCGCATCGAGCTCCACCTCTATCGTGTCGATGTCCACGTGTCCCAGCGGGCTGGTCCCGATAATGGTGACCTCCTTGGTGCCCAGGGAATCGAAATCGTGTTCCACGCGATAGTGGTCGGTGACCACCACTGGCGTGTCATCGTTGAAGTCGAACGCCAACTGGGCGAATTTCCCCCGCCTGGTGGTGACGGTAAAGGTCACCCGCGTTCCCCAGGTCTTGGTGCGGACGCGAATATCGAGTCGGTCGGAGACCCAGTCATACAGGCGGTCGAACAACTCCTGTCGGGTCGTGGTTCCCTCGACGTTCGAGTTGACCCGTTCCAGACCAAACCCCAGAACTATCCCCCGGCCGGTCAGGTACTTCGCCTCGGTGTGCTTCCCGTGCCCGGCAAACGGATCGAAACGCAGGCCCACATTTCCGCCGGCTTGAAATGGTCCGTGTTCCATTTTCAAAAACGGCGTGACATAGAGCGCCGGCAAACCGGGACCCCAAATCGGCTCGAGCTCCCCGAGGACAGCCAAATCCCCCTGGCCGTCCCCCGTCGGATCCAGATCCACCGGCAAGGTCAGCCCGATAACATCATCGATCGGCTGGGCGCGATAGGACGCCAACTCGATCAGTTGACCCGTTCGGGGATCGCGTAACGGCAGGCCGCTGTTGGTCCGGACACCGAGGACATGCTGCAAGCGGTCCTGCAGCAAGTCGCGCCATGGACCCTGACCGGTCACGATGAGCCGACCGCCTCGGTTGAGGAAGCTGGCCAACAGGTCGATGGTCTGGGCACCGACGGCGTAACGGTGCCCCTGCTGGTCGTCACCGGTAAAGGCCAAAATCGTCTGGAAATCGAGCAACTGGGACAGGGCGGGCGCCTCGCCGAACGGATCAACGGTGATCAATTCCCAGTCGATACCCCGGTGCTGGGCCAGTCGGGTGTAGACATCGGCCAGATCGCGACCGTTGAGTTTTGCAAAACTCATATCGACGATGGCCAGGCTGCGCCTGCGGGAGGGGCGAACGTCGAATCGATAGGGGAGGGTGACCTGTTGGGCGGTCTGCTCTGCCTGGATGTGCAAAAAGCCGTGGTAGCTACCGAACGGTGCGGTAGTGGACACCTCCATTCGGACCTCGAACGGGGTGTCCGGTTCGACGATGGCACCGTCTGCCGGAAAGGCGGTGATACCGTGCGCTTGAGCGTGCTCCCACTTAACGGTGAGCGGGGCGAAGGAGGTGGATCGACTAGTGATTTCGATGGTTTCGTCGAATGAATCCCCCACGGATTGGTCGCCCCAGGACAGGGTCGCGGGATAGGCCGTGACGTCCATCGCGGCACTGGCCGCCAGGTCGAGTCTTCCAACGGGCGAGCTGCCGCTCGGGGGTGAGAGATAGGAGGCCGAACCGATCAGCGCGGACTTGACGGTCTGCGGCGTCCAGGTCGCGTATCGCTGTTTCACCAGGGCCGCCGCTCCGGCCACTTGAGCGGCGGCCATCGAGGTGCCCCGGCCGATGTGCCAACCGCCGGTACCGGGTGCGGCGGAGATGATCCACTCCCCCGGGGCGAGTAGCTCGGGTTTGAGCAAATGGGTCTCAGTGGGGCCGAGCGGAGTGAGCTCGGACTGCTGATTGGCGATTGTTTCATCAAAGAAGAACGCCTGAACGTCATGCAGCTCGATGAGGGTTCCCTCCTGCTCGAGCAGCCACTTCTCGAGGCTCAGGCCGGCTTCAGCGGTGATCCGCACCGCCCGAATCGGGATGGGGGACAAGGAGAGAATCTCGTGCTCACTGACCGCGCCGAAGATGATCACGGCCGCAGCACCGGCGAGAAATGCGTAACCGATTTTGTCCTGTGGGGAACACTCACCCGCCGGTACGAGGGCGGCGAAGCCGCTGAGCACCGAGTAGTCATAAGCGGCGCAACCGGTTGGATTCACGCCGTTGCTGGCTTGATCAGCGGTCATCACGGGTAAGGTTCGAACCGGTTCGTCAGGGGTGAACCCAGTGTCGATCGGATTCAGCGGAATCTCGTTCAATCCCCAGGGAACAGGTTGGGGTGACACCACGCCGAGCCAGCGGGAGGCAAAACGTCCAGTGGCTGTCGCCCCCACCGTTAGCAGGTTTTCGAGCGATCCGGGGTATTGCACCATCCCCTGGGCGCTCTTGTTGTTCCCCGCTGCGGTGACCACCACCACCCCGGCGTTGATCGCGGCGCGGAAGGCCTCGGACGACCGCACGTCATCCCCGAGAACGTCCGGTGCGGCAAACGGTGCCAAGATGACGTCCGCCCCGTCGAGCACCGCGTCCTCCAGAGCGGCGATTACCTCGGGCTCGGTCGCGAAGGTGGAACCGGATTGGGCCCGGTAGAATGCTTTGTAGTTCATCAGGTGAGCGCCGGGGGCCACGCCACTCAAGTGGAGCGGTTGTCCCCCTTCCGGGTCGATGCCCAAGTCGTGGACGCCCGCGGCGATGCCCGCAACATGGCTGCCGTGACCCACGAGGTCCTGGGGTGTGGCTTCGTCTCGGGTGGGATCAACCGGATCGTCGGGCCGAAAATAGGCCCGCGCGGCGATGACCTTGGCCGAGCTGTAGGGCACTTCCCCCACCGGAAATCCGTCGGGCATGGCAAAGGTGCGGGGATCGAAAAAGGGGTGAAAGGGGTCTATTCCCGAGTCGATAATCGCGATTTTGATCCCGCGGCCTGCATCGGCCGGGCCGCCCAACGCCTGCCACATCGTAGGAGCACCGATTAGGGGCGCGGAGAGATCCGCTGCCAGCTCGAATCGAATGGTGTCCGTGCGCCTGACCTCCCAAACCTGGGGCAGCTCGTTGAGTTGGGTCTCCGTCACACCGGCGACGACGAGTCCGTTGAGCAAGACGCGGTATTCCCGATCGACTCGCGCCTGTGGTGCCACATCGGCCAGCTCGGCGAGGAAC
The DNA here is from genome assembly GCA_028278265.1 of Myxococcota bacterium. Taxonomy (GTDB): domain Bacteria; phylum Myxococcota_A; class Polyangia; order JAAYKL01; family JAAYKL01; genus JANQET01. Next base: position 5,504 of record JANQET010000064.1, on the reverse strand, counting down.
TCCCGCTGCTCCTCGTCGATTTCGGCGAGGTGTTCCTGGGCTTGCGGGTCGTCGAAATCAAGCCTGCCGGAGGGGGTGGTGGGAAAATCGTCCCGCAGGGCTTGGCGAACCAGCGATCGAACGGACAGGCGCACCAGGTAGCGCTCCTCGGCGACCGCTGAGAACGGCATCACTTGGGCTGCCAGCACAATCAGGGTGAGAGCGATTCGCCTCGTACGCGGTTGCGCTGATCTCGAGAACATGCGATCTTGCCTTTCGAGCGGTTGTCGTCGGTCCGTCAATCGTCTGGCGACGCCGTCGGGACGCCATAATTATAGATTAACGGTCAAATAATAACCACGGCTTAAGTTACCAATCGTTCTTAGCAGCGCGAAACGAAAGGAGACCATTGATGACCGAGACCCTGTGGGCGCCCTGGCGCATGGAGTACATATTGAGCACCAAAACAGAAGAATGTGTGTTTTGCACCGCCCTGGCTCAAGGTCCCCAGTGTTACGAAGAAAATCTCATTTTGCACGTAGCCCCCAAAGCCTTCGTGATCATGAATCGATTTCCTTATACACACGCCCACATCATGGTCATTCCCAAGCGCCACGTCTCGAAACTCGATCAGCTGAACAAGGACGAACAACGGGCGTTTTTCGATTTGACGACCCAGGCCCAGATTGCGCTCGATCGCGGCTTGAATCCCCAGGGCATGAATATGGGCCTCAACATGGGAACCGCAGCCGGTGCGGGCATCAAGGATCATATCCACATTCACCTCGTTCCACGCTGGAACGGAGATACCAATTTCATGCCCCTGTTGGCCGATGCTCGGGTAATGCCCCAGCACCTGACCGAGACGTACCAGACCCTACGGGCTGTTTTTGAAAACATGGACGTCGTCGACGAATAGACGGGGGAGCGATTGCGAGATAACCACGCAAGCCACGGGCTGCGGCGCTCGGTTCTGTTCATGATCCTCGGCACCCTCGTCGGGGCGGGCGCGTTGCTTTTCGTGCTGGCCAATGACGGGTGGGTGGTGGTGCGCATCCCCGCGCTTCCCTGGAGCACGGATTCCCATTTGTTCGCCTACGAAGCCCGGCTGTCGGGGATTGTGATCATCGCCTTTTGCTGCGGGGCTCTCGTTTCGCTGATCGGAGTAGCCGGCGTCGGGCGGAAGGCCAGGCGAGTGCTCAAAGAGACCGACAACCAACGGGTGCACCAGTTGGAGACCGAGCTCGAACGGGTCACCCGGCTGCTGGCCGTGACCCGCGACGAACCGGAAGACGCCGAGAACCCGGAATACGCCAAGGACCCAGAAGACGAAAAGGATGCTAGCGAGGGACCATGAAGAACTCAACTGACGAACATCCCAAACAAAACGGCGAGTCGGACCGTGCTGATGATGGATCCTTGTTTGAAAAGGTCGTGCCCGACGGCATCAAGCGGGGATTCGAGAACCTGATGCGCGAGGGCCGCCTGAAGAACGTGATCAGCGATATCAAGATGCCCAAAGAGTTCATCAACCACATGATGAGCCAGGTCGACGAGACCAAGCGGGCCGCTCTCCAGGTCATCGGCAAGGAGGTTCGGCTCTTCCTCGAGCGCACGAACCTGTCGGACGAGCTGGCCAAGCTGCTGACCCAAGTCTCCTTTGAAATCAAGACCGAGGTGCGGTTCAAACCCAATGACCGGAAGCTCGAGAAAAAGAAGAAAAAGAAACAACGCGCTGCGCCCACCCCACCACCGGCGGCCCCGGAAGACGCCTCCCCAACGGAAAAGCCCCTCTCCGAAACGACACCCGATACCGAAGCTAGCGACGTCTGAAGAGCAACCGGTGGATCGGCAGCTCGACCTCCTCACAGCGAATTTCCCGTAGAGACCGCGCCTCGAACGGATTGCTCGCTACCCGGCCCGACGGGGTTGCCGGTTCGAATTCGGTCGCGTTTTGAAGCGTTTGGAGATAGGCCCGGGCCCGGTCTTCCACGTCGGTCTGAACGAACACCTCACCGCCGGGTTTGAGCAGTCGTGAGAGCTGAGCAATGAGCTCGGTAGTGATCACGATGCGCTTGGCGTGGCGGGCCTTCCACCATGGATCGGGGAAATTGACGAAAACCCGGTCGAGGCAGGCGTCCGCTTCGACGCGGGGCAGGACTCGGCGGATGTCGGCACAGCGCACGTTGATGTTGCGCAGTTGGCGTTGTCGGGCCCGCTCGTCGACCAGATAAACCCACTTGCGGCGCGTTTCGATACCCCAAAAAAGGGTGGATGGGTAACTGGCGGCGCGGGTCATCAGAAAGTGGCCGCGGCCGAAGCCGATTTCCAGCTCGATTTTGGACGGTGGGGCTGTGGAGCCGGTCAGGTCGATGGGGCCTTCGACGTCGAATGTCGGTGCTTGTCCGTAACGTTCGCGATGGGGATCGAATTTCATGGTGTGGCCAATGTGGCAGAGGTCTGGGGGAAGATCAACAGGGGTGTACGACAAGGCCGGGGCAGGGCTTACGCGGGATCGGTCTTGAGTTGATCGAACACCAGTACGAGCACCGAAGAGCAGATCAATACGTATCCCAAACCCGCGCCGAGGGTGATCTGTTCGCCCCAGGCGTAGTAGGCGACCACACTGGCCAGCATCGGTTCGCTCAACGTGGCCGCGGAGATTCGCCCGGCATCGAGATAGCGCAGGGCGTTGTTCAATGACGTGTGGCCGATCAGGGTGGGCACCAACGCCATCAGGACAAAGCAGAGCCAGGTTTGTCCGCTGTAGTCGATCAGCGGCAGATCGATCACCAGCGCTGCGCCGAAACAGAACAGCGCGGCGATCCCGTACAGGGCTGCCACGTAGACACTGGTCGGGAGGGATTGGCGCAGCTTTTTACCCAGCAGAAAGTAGACGGTAAAGAGAATTGAACACCCTACGGCAGCGGCGTCACCCGGGAGGTTGTGGGGATGGAAATTGAGGTCGCTGGAAGAGATTATGCCCACGCCGATGATGCCCAAGATGATTGAGATGACCAGCTTGCGGCTCGCCCGCTCACCGAACACCAGGAATGCGCCTGTGGCAGTGATCACCGGATTGATCGAAAAGAAGATGGCGGCATTGGCCACGGTCGTCAGCTGCACGGCCAGGATCCAGGCGAAGAAATGGGCTGCGAGTGAGGCTCCGGCCAAGATCAGTAGGGCCCATTCTCTTTTGGAGAGCTGGGCGAGCAGGGTGAGTCGCCTCCCGGCCAGGGGAATGAGCAATCCGGTGGCCAGGAGCAGCCGCCAGGCAGCGATGGCGATGGGATGGGCCTCACCCAGTCGAATGATATTGGCCGATTGACTGGCCGCCACGAGGCCGATGATCAAGAAGACATAGACTTTTCGAGGAGCTGGCATGGCCGACTTTTACCACGAGCCGATTGGAACGGTTTGGAAAATCTAGGGTTAAAATTGAATCTCGGCGCGGAATCGTCCGCCGCCGGTGTCGGTGCAGTGCAACAGCTGTCGTTTGTTGTTGTGGCACCACTTTTTGACATCCTCGGGGAATTCATCGCAGTCGGCGAACACCTCGAGCTGGGTGCCGGGACGGAGCTTGCGCGACCGGATTGCGATTTTGAGCACCGGTTGTGGGCATTTCAATCCGTTACAATTCAAAGTGACCTTGGCCATCCTCAGTTCCTTTTTATGTTGTAGTTCGGTTTTGATTTCCGTCAACTCTCGACAACGCTCCAAGCCAACAACCCGGACATCCCATGCCACCTTTGTTGGCATGATATCGCAGTTAAATCACCAGGCGAATTAAATGATGGCTAAAATTATTACGTTTTTTGAAAAATTCCGTCCGTGGTGAATTTGGCATAGTGTTTGCTTGCTTGTCAGGCCGTGATATGGATAACCAACCAGGTCAAGTCGACGAGAATAGACGGTTGGAGGATTGGCTCGACCTGTATCCGCGTGGTAGATGTTGTTGAGTACCATCATCGGGGAGGGGCTCCCATAGGCGTTAGCCAAGCACAGCAGAATCGATGCCTGTTCAATGGGGCTGGCAGGCCAGAAGGTCGAATTCTATCCAACCTCGATTGGACGAATCGACACATGCTGTTTGAACACAGCTGGGGTTAACGCCTATGGGAGAGGCCACTGAAGTGGTGGGATCTGCAATCGTAACCAGGGCTAACGCCTATGGGAGAGGCCACTGGAGTGGCGACAATCTCAACGACCGGAACCAGATCTAAAATCAACTCGGAACACTACTGGTTGGCCCCCTTGATAGCAGCCATGATCTCATCCCAGGTCAGATAGTCGAAAACATCCTCACCGTCATGGGCCAGCACAGTCATGTCCTCTAGATCGATGACCATGTGATAGGGCATGCGCCAGCCTCCGGGGGGATCGAAACCGGGATTGGTGCCGGAGATGTAGTGCCCGGAATAGGGCCCGCCGATATAGCCGGTGACGAACGCCCAGGTCTCTTCAATGGGAATGGATTGGCTGCCACTGTTCAAGCCTATCACCAGCACCTCAGCATTTTCTTGGTGAATCTCGTCAATGCGCTCTTCCAACTGGATGAGCCAGTCTCCGCACATGGATCACGTGGGTTTGGCCACATAGACCACCAGCGATTCCTTGTAGGTGCAGTGGATATCTTCTAGGGTGAACGGTACATCGTTCTGCTCCACCTGGCCGTCTCCGTTCGCATCTAAGTATCCTTGGAGCTCCCAGTTGGCGACCGGTTCTCCTTGAGCGATATCGTCGCTGGTATTCCAGTCCACATCTTCGGTGCAGTCTTCGGTATCGGTGTCGTTGTCCGAATCCGAGTCACTGTCGGTGTCGCTATCACTATCCGAGTCGGCATCATTGTCCGAGTCGGCATCAGCATCGCTATCTGAGTCCGAGTCAGTGTCACTATCCGAATCGGAGTCGGCATCACTGTCGGCGTCAGCATCGCCGTCTGAATCAGCGTCAGCATCACTGTCGCTGTCCCCATCCCCGTCCCCATCACTATCACTGTCGCCGTCACCGTCACCGTCACCATCTGTATCACCATCACTGGAACTGTCGTCATCGCCACTGCCGCTGCTACCACCGGAACAGCCGTCGATAACCAGCGCGCTCAACAAAAAGACGACCGGCATGAGCGATGGCCATTGGCTATTTTTTTTCATCCTAGTCCCCGTTCGATCACTCTCTCTCAGAAAGTCTGTGCTTTTATCGTTTCTTGTTGTTTGTTTAAGTGGTGATCGAAACTAATAGTGGGTGGGACAATTCCTCAGAAACGGCTCGCTTCTCGCGCTGTTTTCTCTTTTGTTTTCAGTCGACTGCGCATTCGTACTCCCCGTAGGCGTACAGGGTGGTGGCGTCGAGAACAACAAAGTTCTCGGCAATACCGCAATCGCTGCGTCCGGAAGCCAGCGGAGCCGCAGTCGGCAGGTCGACGGTGCACCACGAGGTTCCGTCGTCGATCGAACCGAAGATCGCTTTGCCGTCGGCGGTTCTGCCGCGGACACTATTTTCTTTCCATTCGAACCAATCCACCT
>JANQET010000013.1 GCA_028278265.1 Myxococcota bacterium | reverse complement strand
TTCCCATTGGCGCGCCTCCTTGTCATCGACTAAACCAACAATGCCAACGCACGCCTCTATTTTTCAAGCTGATTAGATATCGATCACCGATGTATCTGCTGATTGTGCTGATTGTGCTTATTTTTATATCGGATCATGATGGGATCCACTCCCAATAAAACGACGGTGAAGAAATTTAACCGCGAGGGTGGAGGGGCTATTTCTTTAGACGATACAGCCGGCACAACTATTGACAATTGCATATTCGAGAACAATGAAACGGTTGACTCCGGAGGGGCCATTTTGGGAGCACCCGTCTCATTGACCAATTGTCTGTTCACCGGAAATATTGGTCAGAGAGGCGGAGGCGCTTTATGTTATACAGGCACAGATTTTCTTGCGATTAATGCCTGCACATTTGGCCACAACTCCTCGGCTGCATCTACTGGCGGCGCGGTCTTCTGTCCCGAGAGTTGTTCCCTTGATATCGACAACAGCCTGATCTACGGAAATTTCCCGGAACAAATACTCACGTCGAGCGGTACTGTTACGGCTTCCTTCAGCAACATTCAAGATCGCCCCTACGACGGTTCCGGCGTCATCGATGCCGACCCGCTCTATACCAATGTCCCCTTGGAGACGACTTTCGCTAACAGTCCGGGAACCACAACAACACTAGTTCTCGGTCATAAAACCACCACTATATCCCCCGATTATATTATCGAAATAGGAGACGACGGCATCGCCAGGACTGTCACAGCTGTCGTTAGTGGTGACGAGATCACTTTTGTCCCCGCACTAGATGAGCCTGCGCCAGAGGGTATTCGGGTCGATATCTGGGGTGAGAATGCCATTGATCTAGATCTTGATATCGATTTTCAGGCTGGTTCGCCTTGTATCGATGCGGCAAACGGTGACACTGCACCTGAGTTGGATCTGCTTGGGTTGGCGAGATACGATGATCCCGATGTTGCAAACACCGGATCGGGTGAGTGCGACTACGTCGACATCGGTTGTTTCGAGTACCAGGGGCAACACCCTATGGTTGCCCGTTCGAACAAAGATTGACAGAATCTCGCGTTATTTCTCACGAATCAAACATCAGCTTCCTTTGTTGTGTGGCCCATCCTACTCATCCCAAATCATTGGCGACAGTCTAGTTGCTGACTTCTCATACGTCCTGTTTCCACGATCATCACACGAATAGTGCGAATAGAGTGATTGAAAAGTGATCGAAAAGTGATCACTCGACAATCCTGCGCAGCGAGCGCGAGTAGTAGTCGATGGTTGAAGGCGAATAGCCCTGCAGTTTCAAGGACGCTTGGGGGCAGCGTTCTGAGGTTTACGCTTGTGCCATGCGAGTGGCACAAAAAGTTACGTAACATCTCCTCAAAGAAGTTGCATTATGCGCTGAATTGGGTGCGATTTATATCGTTTTTCAATGCTTGTTCCATGCTGTCTGCGTCGGGCTTGAATCGATTAGTGGTAGAGCCTGAAAGAGAATCCCGCTCATCAAGGGAAAACCAGGGCCATTTGGGGTGGCATTGGCACAGAACTTTCAATGCACGTCGGTGCGATATGCAAGGGGCCGGCCCGTGGGTGGATACGGAAAACAGGCCATATGTGATTAACGATCTCGGCGATGTATTTAGAGGTGACGGCTACGGTGGCTGGGATCACTTGAATTTCTATTATGATAACGGAACTTCTCGGTACGACTACACAGCAATTGACATCGGCATCGATAACTCCCGCAGTCCAGGGGGGTGGAATTTGCCGGTATCGTTAAATCATGCGGGGAAACCGTGGTTCCTCATTGAGGGCAGCTATTGGGATAGAATGCAATCATCGAAGTACACCTACTTCTATGCTGTCGATGTGGATGAGCAAATTGCCTATGTCATCAATTTTGAAGGGTATATCTATAAAAATGATTTCAATTAATCTGGCTTTTGGATTGCGCCGGATGGACGTGATTTATTGAACGCGTTTTCATTTGATTTCTGACGGTTTTCGTCTTTTCGGTCAACAATGGCCGAACTGAATGGGTTCAAGTATTGAAGGTACAAAAGGAGTCTTCTGATGAAAAAATTAAAAATGATGGCCTTGGTTGTTCTGGTCGTGAGCTGTTTTGCACATCCGAGCTTCGCCATCTGGTGGCATTATCTACCCGGTGAGGCAACCGATGTGGGTGCTGGTGGGACGTTTACTCCTGATATGCAAACGAGCATTATCGGTCCGTGGTTCGCCGGGATCAATGGCCGGATTTTTAGTTGGGATGAGGACAGATGGCGCTGGGATGTGTGGAACGGTTGGGCCACCTCGGTGGCGGTGAGCCCCTGGGGGGTCACTTGGGTGGTCAACTCCTGGGGCGATGTGTTCGAGTCGAACGGCAGTGGTGGATGGCATTTCCGCACGGGCGATGTTTTGGCCACCGACATCGGTATCGGGGGCGATGATACGGTATGGATCATCGGCAATGACGGTAAGGTATACGTCTATCTCGGCGGCAACGAATGGGAGGCCCGTCCGGCTCCGGACGCCTCTGATCCGGCGGTACGGATCGCTGTGGATGACAATGGGTTCCCTTGGGTCGTAACCCAAGCGGGTCTCGTCTTTAGATGGAGCGGTTGGTACTGGAGCCTGATGAACGGACCCGAGCAGAATATGCGGGCCAACGATATCGCTATCGATTTTCACTACTCCGGTTCCGACGTCTATGTCGTGGGGAGAGAGAAGGGACACGAGGGACACGTCCACCGGTGGAGCGACTCCGAAGGGAAGTGGTCACAACTATCCGCTGAGGGGTATTGTGATGGTGTCGGACGCCGAATCTCTGTCAGCCACTCCATCCTGATCCTTTCTAAACAGGGTCGACAGATCTGTCGTGGATATCGGGAATAAACAATCCGCTCCTTTTCGTGCGTTGTTGAGGCTAGCCTGAACAGCCCAGGCTAGAGGTACCGCTGCCGTGATTGGTGATTGGCCGTTGAATATGGATTGAAAATCTATGTGAGGAAAATCACCTACAACGCCGGAGTAACCCCCATCTCCTCCAGCAGGTGGTCTGCCCCGTCCAATTTGTCCATCACCCACAGCATGTAGCGCACGTCGGCGGAGATGGTGCGGCTGGAGGTGGCGTTGAACACCACGTCCGAGGCCACGCCGGCGATGGTGCCGTCAAAGGCCAGGCCCACCAATTCTCCTTTGTGGTTGAGCGTGGCCGAGCCCGAGTTGCCCCCTGTGATGTCCAGATCGCTGAGAAAATCCACCGGCAGCTCGTCGCCGAGCTCGGGCCGGGCGTAGGGGCCGTACTGCCTTGCTTTGACCGCTTCGATCAGCGCCTTGGGGGCGTCGAACGGTTTTTCGCCTTTGTCTTTTTTGAGGATTTGCTTGGCAGTGGTGAACGGCCAGTTCGGTTCATCGGTCAACTGGGGAGTGAAGCTGCGCACCGTGCCGTAGGTGATCCGCGCGGTGGCGTTGGCATCCGGGGCGAGGAATCCACCGAGCACCTCCCGCATGGCGTGGGCATAGGCCGGTTTGACGAGCAGCATTTCCCCCTTGCGGGCGTCCTCCTTTTTCTCTTCGGCTTTGACTTGGGGCCAGACCGCGTAGGCCGCTTTGATGAACGGATCTTTGAGCTTCTTGAGCTTGGCCTTGGTGCCGTTTTTGAGCATCTCGATCCTCACCGCATCGTCGGTGAGCTTGGTCTCGGCGTACATTTTGGTCAACGCTTCATCGATTGCACTGGGGCCGACCTTGACCTTTTTCTTCAGTCCGAGGAGTCGACGCAACCAGGGCCGCTCCTTCTCGGGCAACTCAGCTGCGCGAATCAAGGCGAGTCGAAAAAACGCGTGATCCAGTGTTTGATCGTAGGCCCGGGCAAACCCTTTTTGCCGTGCCACCCGCAGGCGCAGATCCCGCTCCTGGTACCCGGGCTTGCGGTTCGCGTCCTTCTTGGTCCGTTCCTCGGCCATGCGCACCAGCTCGAACGCGGTGCGCAGCAGGCGGGAGCTGCGGTAAGCCGAACGGCGATCGTAATCGGCCCGGGTCGTCTGGCGCTTTTTGGCTTCGATTGCCTCGAGCTTTTCGATGTCGGCGTTGAAGGATTCCCGGCCCTTCTCGGCGGCCCAGGCTTTGATCTGGGCGTCCAGCTTGTCCTTGCGCACCAACAGATCCCCTCGGGTCAGCCCGGCGAGGACCCCTTGATTGCGCTCCAGCCCGTTTTGCACCCACTGCTTGGCCACGCCGATTTTGATCTTGGCGGCTTTGTCCGGCTTGGGGGAGGCGAGCAGGTTCTCGACCACTTTGTAGCGTTGCTTGGCATATTCGATGGCATAGGGGTAGTACCAGTTGACGTCGTGGTGAATCGCGGCCGCGGTGGCGGCCCGTTCGGTGTGTCCGGGATAGCCGGCGATCATCACGAAATCGCCCCGCCTGACCCCCTCGGTGGACACCTTGAGATGGTGCTTGGGTTTGAAGGGCACGTTGTCTGTTGAATAGTCCGCGGGCTTGCCGTCGGGCCCCACGTAGGCCCGGTAGAACGAAAAGTCGCCGGTGTGCCGCGGCCAGGCCCAGTTGTCGATTTCACCGCCGTAGTTGCCCACCGATCGTTTGGGCACGTAGACCAATCGCACGTCGCGAATCTGCAGGTACTCGATCATCACGTAATGATTGCCGTTGAAAAATGAGGAGAGGGTGCACCGCAACTCCGGCCGGTCCTTCTCGCAGGCGGCCAACAGGGATTTGTACCGCTTGTCCTTCTCTTTTTTGCGCATGATCGGATTGCGAATTTTTTCGAGTCCATCCCGCATCTCCCCGGTCACATCCTTGAATGCCTGGGCCACCAGGACCCGGTTTGCCGGACCGGCGCTCACTTCCTCTGACCGGTTTTGGGCCAAGAAACCATCTTCGACGAGATTTTTCTCCGGCGTGGAATTGTGTCGCAAGGCCCCCTGGACGCAGTGGTGATTGGTGACCACCAGTCCGTCCGGAGATACGAAGGAGGCGGAACAACCTCCCAAAAAGACAATCGCCCCCAGGGGATGGGTCAGGGGATCGGAGAGTTTCTCCGCCGGAATCGCCACCCCCATCTTTTCGAAGTTCTCCCGGTGTTGGGGCAGCGTCATTTGTGACGGCATCCACATGCCACCGGGATTGGTGAAGCCGAGGCGGAATCGCTCCTCAGGAGTAAGGGGACGCGCCGGCGGTGGTGCTGTGGGCTTGACCTCCTCGGGTTGGGCCGCGGTCTCGTCGACCGCAGCGATGGTGGTGACTTTCGTTTCAACCCCCCCGCACGCCGTTGCGAGCAGGAATACATAAATGATGGATGTCTTTTTCATGTCGATTCCATAACAAGATGGGCGGTTTTTGTCACCCTGACAGACATTGAACAAATCACCGGAATTTTATGATGGAAGTACCATTTTACAAATCAGATTGATTGAATAAAAAAACGTTCGTTTGACACTAAATTGAAAAGATGGTCTTATTACAAAGCGGTATGATGTAATGATCATGTACCACACTACATTCAACCATCTCCTGACAAAGTGAGGGGTAACCATGACCTGCAAATCGCATAATTATCGATTTTTGGTGTCTATGCTCGTCGTGCTCGGACTGAGCGTTTCCGTCGTGCGGGCCGCCTCGGCCGACGACTGGCGACCGGTCCGTTCGTTGACGTCACTGACCCAAGCCGAACAGAACGCCAATGCCGGGCCGATTCTGGTGCGGACCCAACAGCTGACCCGTAGCAAAATGGTCCTGCAATACTCGGTTCCGGCGCCACAGGTGCGCGCCTCCGACTTTGTCCATCGGGACCAGTCTTGGGCAGAGGTGGGGGTCGGCAACGCCCCGGTGAGAATGAAGGCCGGCCAACCGATGATACCTTTTGTCACAGCCAACCTGGTGATCCCCGCGGGCCGCGCGGTCAAGCGGGTCAGGATGATTCCCCAGGGGATGAAGCGGCTGCCGGGACAGCATCTCCTCGCGCCGGCGCAGGAGCCGGTTCCCCTGTCGTTGGGATTTTCACCGCCGAAAACCGTTCCGGGGGAGATCTATCAATCCAACTCCCTGTTTCCCCGACGCAATGTAGAGGTGGTCGGCAAGCCCAAACGCCGTGGTGTGTCGCTGTTGATCGTCAACATGTATCCGGTGAGGTACAACGGGGCGAGACAACAGATCTCCTACACCACCTCGTTCACCCTTGAGGTGGAGTTGGCAGCGGCAGACGCCCCCACTGCTCTGGCCCATCACCCCAGCGCGGTGTTCCCCGTTGCCGATTGGGTGGAAAATCCGCAAACGCTCGCCAGTTACCGGACGCTGGTCGCCAATCGCCAGGACGGGGATCCCCGCTACGTCATCGTCACTTCAGAGGCGTTGGCCAACAACAGCGGCGCCAACAGCATCTCCGACTTCAAGGACCACAAAATCGCCAACGGCCTTGAGGCCGTGATCGAAACGATGGAGACGATCAAATCCGACTACGACGGGCAGGACGATGCCGAGAAGCTGAGAAACTACATCATCGACAAATACAATTCGTGGGGCATCGAATACGTGCTGTTGGTCGGCGATACGAACATCGTGCCGGCGCGGCAGCTCTATGTGGTGGCCAATGACCCGGATTCACCTACCCCGTATATCGATAACATGCCCGCGGATATCTACTTCGGCTGTCTCGATGGATCGTACAACGAGGACGAAGACGACAAATGGGGGGAACCCACCGACGGTCCGGATGGGGATGACGTGGATCTGACGTTTGACGTCTATGTGGGCCGAGTGGCGGCGGACGACGCGGGCCAGGTGGCCAATTGGGTCAACAAATCGATCGCTTTTGAAAACGAGGACCCGGACGGGGCGTTCAAGCACGGCCACCTGATGCTGGGCGAGCACTTGGGATTCGGTGGGGTCGCCGAGTACGCCAAAGGTCAGCTGGAGCAAATCGTGCACGGGTCGGACGAGTGCGGCTACACCACAGTCGGATTCGATTCTGATCCCTCGTTTACAACTGAAACAATGTACGATGAAGATTCAACCTGGAGTAAGAGTGCCTTAAAACAGCAGATGAACTCAGACACCTTTGCCTGGATCAACCATTTGGGCCACGCCAACACCTCGGGCGTGATGAAGATGAACGGCTCCGATGTGACCGGCCTGACCAATTCCAAACCGTTTTTCGCCTATTCCCAAGGGTGCTATCCCGGTTCTTTCGACTCCAGCAACTGCATGGCCGAGTACTTCACCACCCACGCCGAAGCGGGGGCCTTTGCCGTAGTATTCAACGCCCGCTACGGATTTGGCCTCTCCGAGTCGATCGACGGCCCGTCCAACCGGTACCACCGGCAGTTCTGGGATGCGGTGTTCGGTGAGGGAATGACTATCATGGGTCAAGTGCACGCCGATCACAAAGAGGACTTCATCGCGCGGATCAACGAGGATGTGATGCGCTGGGTCTATTACCAAACCAACCTGTTCGGCGATCCGGCGATTCCGATTGTGGGCGAGGGGGATGCAGATGCCGATTCGGACACCGATTCGGACAGTGACAGCGACAGCGATAGTGACAGCGACAGCGACAGCGATGCGGATAGTGATGCGGACTCGGATAGCGACAGTGACAGTGACAGCGACAGCGATGCGGACTCGGATAGCGACAGTGACAGCGATAGCGACAGCGACAGCGATAGTGATGGGGACGGAGATGGTGATGGGGATGGTGACGGGGACAGCGATGGAGACGCGGACGGGGACGCCGATGACGACGACGACGATAACGACGATGGAGACAGCGATGACGGCGGATGCAGCATCCAGACCCCCGGGTCCCACGACCCGTTGAGCCAGTCGTCCCTACTTGCAGTTCTAATATCGGTTTTCTAGCCCCATCGAGAAATACCGTATTTGTTTCTAGTCGGTCCCAATGAAGTCGCGATGGATTTTATCGGGACCAATTCATCTGTTTGAGAACCAAACCATTTATTTGGGGGCTAAGGTGGATTAACCGGTTTAGTTGGTACTGCGAACAATTTAACGAAAGCCACTTGATTTATATCCCTATTTTCCATATTATCTCATTGAATGTCTCTACTGCCAATCAGGCAGCGGCACCGTCCGGGAAAACCGATCAGGTTTCCTCCCCTTTGCCCGGACGGTGTCGTATTTTATTTTTACAATCCACTTGACAACTTTTGGCAAAATACCCTACCATGAATTTAGTTCGTTTGTGAAACGAACTATGCTGAGCACGGGCTGAGCAAATTGATTGGCACAGATGACCGCGCAAATGGCTGCGAGTATCGCGCAAAACGCTGTTGTAGTGTAAAATTGCATCTGAGCCAGACTCACGTGGGCCAATAAAAAAGAGGTGACATCATGAAAAAATCGGCAAATCAGTTGGTCGTATTATTCAGTTTTATATTGGGGCTGTTTGCCCTATCGCTGGGATGCAGCGGCGGAGATGATACAGGCGAGGGGTGTGACAACAACTCCGATTGTGCCGATGGCCAGATCTGCAACGCCGATGGGGAGTGTGAGGACTCCGGCGGCGACGGTGACAGCGACGCCGATTCAGACGGTGACGGTGATACCGACTCCGATTCCGATTCCGACTCGGACAGCGATTCCGATAGCGACGGAGACGAAGTGGTCAAGCTGCCGTTTTACGTCAGCGACTACTATGACAATGGGGGCTTTATGTCCGGAGGCAGTCCAAACGATATGAGCGCAGACGAGTGTCCCGAAGATCCGGATGACGCCCGCTGCCACATGTTCACTTGGACGGGCGATGAATGGGGCGGTGTGTTCTGGCTCTTTGGTAACGGGAACTGGGGGCTCGAACCGGGCATGAAAATTGAACCGGGCGCCACTGAAGTGGTCGTTACCGCCTGGGCCGAGACCGCCCCGCAGGAGGCTCGGTTGATCGTGGGGATGCAGCATCCCACTGAGGATCCCCCTCACGAGGATCCGTTCGAGGTCTACGATGAGGTAACCCTGACCGATTCCCCCAAAGAATACTCGATTGATATCTCTGAAGAGACGTACGAATCGATTGTCGGCGCCTTCGCCTGGTCCGTACCCGAGATCGAGGAAAAACGCGAGGTTATTGTCTATATTAAAGATGTTCAGTGGAAAAAGTAGTTATGAGGCACTTCCCTCGTAGTTATTGGTCATACTTAGTCTGTTATAATGAACTTAATGGCTGATCTTAGCACGCTTATAAGTCTCCCCCCTGTGCGCCGAGTCGCCCAATGCTTTCTCCTTCTCGTCTTCACTCTTTGGGCGCTCGGCTGCCAGGGCGACTTTACCTACGAAGACGCCGGCACCGACGATGATGATGATTCCGCAGACGACGACGATGACGACAACGACACCGGCGATGACGATGACGACGATACTTCCGGGGATGACGATGACGACGATTTCGACACCGATGAGATCCCCGACGGCTGGGAACTGGCCTGGCACGATGAATTCAATAGCTCAGCAGTTGATGAAGACAAATGGTCCTTTGACACCGGTACCGGATTCGACGGCGGTTGGGGCAACCAGGAGCTGCAGTTCTACACCAGCCGCGGTTACAACGTAAAGGTCGAGGACGGCAAACTCAAGATCATCGCCCGACGGGAGGACTTCGGCGGCCGCCAGTACACCTCGGCCCGCCTGACCACCCGAGAGACCTTTGCCACAACTTACGGTCGCATCGAGGCCCGCATCAAGCTCCCACAAGGGCAGGGCATCTGGCCCGCGTTTTGGATGATTGGCGCCGAGTACCAACAGGACCCCACGGTCTGGCCGGGCTGCGGTGAGATCGATATCATGGAGTGCAAGGGGAACGATCCGGGGCGAATCTACGGCAGCATGCACGGTCCGGGCTACAGTGGTGGGAACTGCTTCTCACGCAACTACGCCCTGCCGGGCAACGATACGTTTGCCGAGCGTTTTTCCGTGTTCGCGATTGAATGGGAAGCGGATCGCGTGATGTGGTACGTCGACGGTACCAAGTACTCCACCTTCACCGAGAACAACATCTCGGCCCAGGGCAACTGGGTCTTCGACCACGATTTCTACATCAATATCAACGTCAGCGTGGGCGGCAACTACGTGGGTGATCCGGATTCGAGCACCGAGTTTCCCCAGGTGATGGAAGTCGACTACATCCGCGTATTAAAACGTCTGTAGGGGCAATCCCCCCGCGGTTGCCCTGTCAAATCAGGAAATACAAAGCTCAACAGCCGATGAAATAGCCGATGGTTAACGCCGCGTGGCTTGGCGGCTGAGTGGGAAGAGCGACATGTCATCCAGGGCGGCGTGCAGCACTTGGGTCGCTGCGCCTACCGAGATGCTCTGCTCGCCGAGGGTGCTGATCAGAAGCTTTGAGTCGGAGATCGATTCCCAGAGGGTTCGCTCCTTGACCACCTCGCTCATGTCCTCAATGAGCGTCTCACCGGCTTGGGTGATCGCCCCACCGAGAACGACGATCGACGGGTTGAACAGATTGAGCAGGTTGGCGACCGCGATACCCAGGTGATACCCCACGTCGCGAACGACCTGGCGGGCCAGGGGATCATCGGCGAGCGCCGCATCGGCCACCGCCCGAACACTCACGCCATTGCTCTTGAGCACGCTCTTGGGAAACTCGGGCAGTCTCGCCTGAACATTCTCCACGATGGCTTCGGATCCGATGAGGGTGACCAGTCCGCCCTTGTGGCCGAACAGGGTTTGCGAGGCGGTGGAATCGATGATCATGTGACCGATCTCGCCCGCCATACCCCGCGCGCCGCGATAGATCTCCCCGTTGAAGACCAGTCCGGCGCCGATACCCGAGCCGATTTTGACGAACGCCAAGTGCTCGCCCCCTTTGCCCGCCCCCCACCAATGCTCTGCCAATGCACCGAGATTGGCGTCGTTGTCCACGTAAATGGAGGTGTTGTAGGCGTGGCCGAAGATCTGCCGCAGATCGTAATCCTTCCAATGGGGCAGAATCAGCGGTGAAAGGCATTGCGCCGGATCGCCGGGATCTACCGGGCTGGGTACGGAGATACCGATACCGACCAGCCGCTCCGGGCTGAAATTGGTCTCGGTGATGCATTCGTCAACCAGTGATTTCATGCGCTCGATGGTTCCCTGCGGGTCCGGCCGAACCTGGTGCTCGACTTGTCGCCAGCACTTGACCTCTCCCCCGAGATTGACCATTGACACCCCCACATGGGTAACGCCCATGTCGATGCCGATGATACCGAACGCATCGTAGTTGAAAACGAGCATGATCGGCCGACGCCCGATCTCCGATTTGGCCGTGCCGATCTCGAGGATCAAGCCGTGGTCGAGCAGCTGACCGACAATTTCCGACACGGTCGAGCGGGCCAAACCGGTGAGTCGTGCGATTTCCGCCCTTGAAATGCTCTTCTCTTTCCAAATCAATTTGAGAATTAAATTGGCGTTCAGCGCGCGCATGTGAGTTGAATCAGCAGTTCGCAAAGCTAACCCCTTTTCTCTCGTTTATTCGGCCATTTAACAAACATACCCACTACGTTTAAACCACCAATCTTCGAATGAAGTCAATTATAAAAACAAAGACAACCGACGCGGACGCCGATACTGATTCGGACACGGATACGGATACAGATCCCGACACCGACACTGACGCAGATCCCTGTGAGGGAGTTCCCGTGTTGGACAATCTGCAAACCCTCAACGCGATGTTCAGTATCAGCGGGAGCAATGAACGAATCGGCCAGACGTTCGTCCTTCCCCTCTCCACCTTGCGGGCCGTCCAGTTTTTCATCGGTGAAAAGGGACAGGAGGTCGGCCCCCACACAGTGTCGCTGATTCACGAGGAGACCGGTCTGCCACTCCAAACGTGGACCGTGAGTCTTCCGGCGGACAATCTCTACTACTTGCTCTGTTTTCCGCTCGACGATACGGCTGTTTCTCCTTTCGATCGCTACTGGATCGAGATACGGCCAAATGGGTCGATCACCGGAAGTACCAAGCTGGGCGTTATCGGCACCAACGCGGATGTGTATGACGACGGTGACGCCTGGTTCCACAGCGGTACCCAGTGGTACCATTTGGGAACACTCGTCGATATCTTTTGGGATGTGGCATTCGCCCTGTATTAGTACTTCCCCTCCCTGTTACTTGCCCCGGGATTTCGGTCTGGGTATACTGCCTTTTTGTCTGTTCAAGGTGAATCGGCAACGAGACCTTTCGTCTCTTGACAATAGTGATCGAAATTAGTATGTTCGATGAACGAACAAACTAAATGGGCCCAGTCCCAATTTTTGAAAATCTGGTAACATGTCGTTTTTAATCCTTTAACCCGTTGAATCAAAATGGACCCCGCAACAGGTGTGATCATGCCCCGATTTTTACGACCATTCATCGCTGTTTTGTTGATCTGTCCGGCAGTCTCTCTGGCCGACGCACAAAACAACCCCCAACAGCCTGCAGAACAACCTGCGGAAAAAACTGCGGAACAACCCCCGGACGCCGCGGGTGACACCGAAGCCGCCGAACCCACAGCCGAAGAGGCACAGGAGCAGGCTCCCCCCCCACCTCCCGGTAGCGCCAAAACCGTTGCCGTGGTTCACGATCAAAGCGGTTACAAGCTGCAGGTCAACGGCCGGGATTTCATCGTCAAAGGGATGAATTGGGGCTATGTCCCCATCGGTGAGAACTATCGCTACGATCTGTGGAGCAAACCGGACGCCTTCATCGCCGAGGTGCTCGGTCGCGACATGACGATGCTCAAGGAGATGGGGGTCAACGCGATTCGCGTTGAGGTGGGAATCCCGGCCAAATGGATCACCTTCATCTATCAGAACTGGGGCATTTTCACCTCGGTCAACCACCTCGCCGGTCGCTACGGCTTTCTGGTCAACGGGTCGACCCGGTTCCAGGTGGACTACTCCGATCCGGCGACCCGCGAAGCGATCAAGGCGGACGTGATCGCGATGGTGGAAAAATACAAGAACACGCCGGGTCTGCTGTTCTGGCTGCTGGGCAACGAGAACAACTACCACCTGCTGCCCCCCAACGTCAGCAAAGGTCCCCAGGACGAAGCGACCCGCGCCGCCGCGGTGCACCTGTACACCATGTACAACGAGATTATCGGCGAGATAAAAAAGCGGGACACCAACCATCCGGCAGTGATCGCCAACGGGGATCTGTTGTACATCGACCTGATCAAGAAGCACTGTCCGAATCTCGAAATTCTGGGCACCAACACCTACCGCGGGGTTTCCTTCGGGGATCTGTGGCTCCGAGCGCAAAAAAAGCTGGGTCTGCCGGTACTGTTGACCGAATTTGGTGCAGACGCGTTTCACGCGCAGGACAAAAAAGAGGATCACCTGTCTCAGGCCAACTACCTGCGGTGGCAATGGGCGGACGTGCTCGAGCAGACCCACGGCAAGGGAAACCACGGCATCGCACTGGGTGGATTTGTCTTCGAGTGGTCTGATGGATGGTGGAAGTACCGCCAGATTCTCAACCTGGACAAACACGATCCGGCCGCCTCCTGGGCCGCTGCCGGTTACCAGTTCGACTGGAAGGACGGGACCAACAACATGAACGAGGAGTGGATGGGGATCTGCGCCAAGGGACCGTCCGATGAGCAAGGCAAGTACGAGCTCTATCCCCGCACCGCTTACTACGTGCTGCAGGAGGCCTTTGCCCTGGATCCCTATGCCGAGGGAGTCGATGTGACCGCCATCCGCCAGCACTTCGCCAAACTCGACCCTAAAGAGAAGGGGATCAAGTACGAGGCGGCGATGGCCAACGTGGGAGTGAACCGATTGTCCCAGATGTTCGGCGTCGGCGCGCAGATGAAGTTCGAAATGATCTACGCCGATGGGGACCGATCGATGGGTGAAGACACACCCGAGCCGCCCAAGTTCGATCACATGGAATCGTTCTTCCTCGATTTCGAGGTCAATCCGTCTCCCCAACTCGAAGGGCGTGTGTCGCTGAATGTCCTGGGCAACGTGCCGACCAACAAAATCGACAAGCTGTTCTACGAGAGCCGAGGCACCCCCATCGAAATCGAGGACGCTGACGGTAACCCGGTCATGCTCACCGACAACGAGCGGATCAAAGTCTACCAATCAGAGCTGAGCTGGGACAACGACTATTTCAAACTGGACGGGTACTACCGCACCGGCCACTATCACTGGGGCGCCGAAGGGGACTTCTTCGGACTCTACCGGGAAGCCTTTTACGGCGAGAACATCGACATCTACAACGCCAGCGCCCCGTTCGGCATGGTGCTGGATGCCAAAAAGGCCCTCAAGGGGCTCAAGGTCGCCTTTGGACCGCAGCTCTACTGGAGCGCCAACCCGATGGTGCTGGCCAAGTACCACCGGCAGTTCGGCCCGTTCTCCTTTGCCCTGATGCACCAGGAGGATCTCACCAAACAGGAGGCCAGTGCCACGGCGCGCATTATCCCCGAACCCAAGACCCGCAAGACCACGCTCTTTTTGGGGTACCGCAAGGGCGCCCTGGGGTTGTCTCTGGGCGGCATCTTCGCCGGTTCGGACAAGCTGGGCGAGAAATTCGTCGCTGTGCGCGACGCCAAGGGCACAGGCTACATGGGCACCGACTACGCCTTTTTGACCGATGAGATCTACCTCCTCGACACCCTGGGGGCCAAGGCCCGGTTGACCCTGGATGTAGGACCGATTCACTGGTACGTGCAGGGGGCCTACCAGGGGCTGGTCGCCGACGGGGGACCGGACAACGCCGCGGCGATGGTGCCCTGGACGCTCAAGGCCGACGGACGGGGTAACCAGTTCAACGCGTTGACCGGTCTGCGCTACCAGCTGAACAAGTTCTTCATCGCGCCCAACGTGCTGTTCCAGCGACCGCTGGAGGGGGCCCTGCCCACGGACGAGCGGTTGCGCGGCCGGCTGTACAACGGCGTCTACTATCCCGGGATCAAGCCGCGAAACATTCTGGACGATCCGTTCGCCGTGTTGGGCAACCGGGAAACCTACGGCTTCGAGCTGGTGCTGATGTACGATCCCACTCCCAAAACCTGGTTCTGGGATTGGGACAATGACGAGAAAGAAGATGCGCCGTTTGCCGCTGCCCTGGACTTCGTCTACAAAATCCAGCCCACTCAGCGGGATGCCACCACCGCGATCAGTGCGGAATACTACATCTTCGCCTTTGATGGCGCGCCGCCGGCCAAAAACGAATGGGACGGGCGGGCCAAGCTGTTCTTCAATCCCGCCTGGAATCTGCACATCGTCAGCGATCTCTACGTCGGGCAAATCCAGGGCTACCGGCCCGAATCCCGGCTGCTCACCCGTTACGGCGCCGAGGCCCGGCTGATGTGGGACAAGCTGCAGCTGCACGCCTTTGTCAAATTCAACGATTTCGGCCCCTACGACTACCATCGGGATTTCGACCTCACCTTCCCGATGCAGGTGATGGGCGATCTCTCCTATGGGATGAGCCTGCCCAAGCTGTTCATTCCCTACACCCGCTTGGGCGCCCGATATCAGATGCGCTGGCTCGATCAGCACTCCGAGCGATATCCCCATTGCATCGATACAATCCCCCAATGCACGGTCGCTCAAGGGGAGGATCGCTTGGGCAATGAATACGAGTTTGTGATGTACATGAATGTGAGCTTTTAGGAGGCTGCCATGAGGCACTATCTAACAATTTTTCTGGTGTGTGTTCTGCAAATGGCCCTGTGCAGTTGCGATATGGACGAGGCCGAGTACATCGTCCCAATCGACCTCTCCACACTGACGTTCGAGCTCCACTCGGTCAAAATGGGCATCTATCCCGACGAATCGGTGATGACCGATCCCAACAATATGTTTGTCGAGGACCCGATTTTTATCGCCTTGGGCGATGACCCGGGCTTTCGCTGGCGCTCGCTGATCTATGCGGACGACAACGGTCTGGAGGAACCCCAGGCGCATATTCTGGCCTTCTACTGCTGGGCCACCGTGCTGGTCAAGGAGAAGACCGGAGAGGCTCAATTCTACGCGGCGACGCGACTCAAGGCGATCTATGAGAACGAGTTGGTCGATGAGGCGACCCTGCCGACGGTCAAGCAGATGGCGCTCAACGGCTTCTACGCGGTGCTCGAGCACTTTCCCGACAGCGTGACCTATGATGAGACCGGCACCACCGCGTTCAAGCTCTCCGAATGGGCCAAGCATCACATCGAACAGCTCGGTGGCAACCCGGATCTGTTTTAAAGGAGTATCGACGTCATGTATTTATCGAACAGGATTATTCCCTTGGCCATCTGTGTGGCCCTTGTCGCCTGTCGGCCCGACCCGGGAGGCCAACCCGAATACGACGTTCCCCCGGACGAACCCGAATGGGTCGAAGGTCCTGTCCCCTGCGAAGAGGGCCAAAAGCGGTTCTCCGTGGGGATCTATTTCGACGGTTGCCCGGACGCGGGCGAAGTGACCAAGCTACAGGTCAACAACATCGAGGCAGCGTATTGGATTTACGACCGGAACGATGCGACCTACACGTCGGCGAACGACACCGAAGATGTCCATGAGGGCAAAAGATCTCATAAAATCATTCACGCCGGGCTGAGCTGGTGGGGTGGCGGCGTGCACTTGGTCAACGGGTCGACCGTCTCCCTGCTCGACTACGATCATCTCTACGTCAGTCTCAAATCGTCAGACGATGCATTTGCCGACGTCCAGCTCAAATTTGCCTATGACGACGACTATGATGACGAGGATGACGGTGATGCGGTCAGTGTTCAGGCCGGATCGTATGGGTATACCAACGACGGCGAATGGCATGACCTGAAAATTCCGATCGATGACTACTCCGGAGATGAGGTGGATTTCGGCGCGCTCAACGTGCCGTTCTCCATGACCGGTGCCGGCGGGGAAGAGGGAGCCATCCTCTACATCGACAACCTCTTCTACATGTAGCCGGCGGCAACCCCATCCCGGCCATCCACCGAAAACCCTTGAATTTTTCGGTCCACACCCCGTCAAAAAGAGCAGTCGCGGCGGAACATCTATTGACGACGTACTGGTAGTTGTTCCAACTTGGCTCCTTGATTACCCGTGGCGCAACGGTGTATTAACGCCGTTGCCCACCGAATAGTGAGGAGGACACCGCCCGATGAAGAAATACCCCTTGCTCCGATTTGCCTGCGCCGCCCTGGTGCTGATCGCCACGCGGGTCTCCGGCGCTGACGAGGCCGCCGATGTGATGGCCAAAGTAGACGCCAACCTGACCAAGGTACGTGACCAGACCTACGACGCGACCCTCAACGTCATTCGCGACGGCAAGATCATCAAATCGATGGCCTTCACCGCCAAATTAAAGGGACTGAAGATGAAGCTGGTCAAGTTCACCGCGCCGGGAGACGTGCGGGGAATGGCGGTCCTGACCACTGAAAACGGCAATATGTACGTGTATTTACCCAGTTACCAACGGGTCCGCCGGATTGCCGCACATGTGCGCAATCAGGGATTCATGGGGACCGATTTCTCACCGGATGATATCGGCGGATCGGCGCTGACCATCGGCTGGAAGGCCAACGTGGTCAACCAGGACGAGAAGCAGTGGATTTTAGATCTCCTCCCGACGCCCGATAATGATTCCATGTACAAACGGTTGAGGGTGACAGTGCTCAAGAAGACCGAAGGGGTCTCCCGAATCGAATATTTCGGTAGCGACAACAAACACGTCAAGACCCAAGTGCGCAAGAACTGGAAGTCGTTCGGACCGATTACCGTACCGACCCATTTCCGCGTGGTGGACGAGCGAACCGGCTCCCAGACGATCATGGAATTCAAGGACTGTCGCGTCAACACCGGGCTCACCGACCGCGTCTTCACCAAGCGGGCCCTGATGAGAGCGCGATGAGCCGATGCCTGACGAGGAGGCCGATTTGAGTCGTAAGTTGCACCCCTTTTGGATGACCGTTGCCCTGATGACCGCGCTGGTCCTTCCGGCGCTCGGACAGGTCAACACCGTGGTGTTGTGCTTGCCCGGATTTCCCGGCTCCACCACCCAGGCTCAACCCTATGTGGACCAAATGCTGCGCTACCTGGAAACCAAGCTCGGACAACCCCCGCAGAGCATTTCGGGCACCTACATTCCCGATGGTGCCGCGGGAACCGAGCGGATCACCCGGACCAAGCCGGAGCTCGCCCTGGTCGGCCCATCGATCTATGCCGGACAGCACAAGGCACTGAAGATGAAGGTAGTCGCCAAAGTGAGCATCGACGGTCGCGGTGAGGAGACCTACTCGGTGCTCACCCGCCTAGACGGGCCGAAAGAGTTGTCCGAGCTCAAGGGGAAGAAGCTGATCGGCGCGGTGGTCAACGATTCCCGCTTCGTGGTGCGGGTTCTTCTCGACGGCCGACTCCCCCTGGATTCGGTGATCCTGGAGACCCAAAAACGCCCCCTCAAGGCGTTGCGACAGGTGTTGAGCGGCAAGGCAGATGCGGCCATCGTCGACCGGGCGGTCGTCGAACACCTCCCCTCTCTCGATTTTGCCAAGGACCTCAAAATCATCCACACCTCCAAGCCGATTCCCGCTCCGGCAGTGGTCGTGATCGGCGGTGATAAATCGCGCACCGAAAAGCTCAAAAAGGCGTTGGTGGGGTTGTGCGAGACCGCCGAGGGGCGGGATCTGTGCCGCGCGCTGACCATCTCGGCCATCCGTGCCGCATCGGCGGCAGACTACCGCCAGCTGCTGGAACAGTACACCGGCAGATCTGAGAAATAGCTCTAAACAAATGGGGATTCGGGGGGCCGACTTGACAAGTTTCCCCATTTTTCTACTGTGCAGATGAATAGGTGGCACCCACGATCGCGGAGGATGTAGCGAAAATGACCGAACCCGACTCAGCCCTTGCCAAACCGTTCCTCAAATGGGCCGGTGGAAAACGGCAGATACTGCCCGAGCTGCACAAGTCGTTTCCAGTGGAATTCGAACAATTCCACGAACCATTTGTCGGCGGCGGGGCGGTGTTTTTCAACCTGTTGCCCCGCACCGCAGTGCTCTCCGATGCCAACAAAGAGCTGATCGGTACCTACAACGTGGTCAAGAACAAGGTGGAGGCGCTCATCGGGAAGCTCGAAAAGCACATCTATGACAAAGAGTACTTCTACCGCATCCGGGCACAGGATCCGACCGAGTTGTCCCCTGTGGCCCGCGCGGCGAGAATGATCTACCTCAATCGCGCCGGGTTCAACGGACTGTACCGGGTCAACAGCAAGGGCCAGTTCAACGTACCTTTTGGACGGTACAAGAACCCGCGAATCTGTAATGCCGCGAATCTGCGGGCCTGCTCCGCGGCCCTGGCCCCGATCGATGTCAAATGCGCGTCCTTTGAAACGGTGCTCCGACGCGCCAAGCCCGGAGATTTTGTCTACTTCGACCCACCCTACATTCCGGTCTCGGGAACGGCCAATTTCACAGCTTATCAGAAAAACGGCTTCGGCATGGCCAACCAGGAGAAACTGGCCGAAGTGTTCGACAAGCTGACCGATCAGGGCATTCAGGCGATGCTCTCCAACGCGGACGTGCCGTGGATTCACGAGCGGTACCGGCGCCACGCTATTCGCGTGATCAAGGCCCGGCGAAACGTGAACAGCAACGCCGAACGCCGCGGTCATGTGGGAGAAGTGGTGGTCACGAACTACCGTTAGCACCGCGCCCCACTGATAAAACCGGGTCAGAGCGGCCCTCATCGACGATCTCTGTGTCACTCCTCCTTGAATTGGCGACGGCCAGTCCTTCGTCGTCGTTCCTTGATCTCGCCGACGATGCCTCGCTCGTGACCCGGCGTTATCAGCGAGGCGAGGCACTAGGCTCTGGACACAACCGTCAACTTGTGCAAGATCGGCCCATGTCTGATACCGAATCAACATCGAAAAACAAACAGACCTCTCCGGCGTTGTGGGATGAGGAAACACTGCTTGAGAACTGGCGCTTTCATCTCAAAACCCTGGCCGAAGAAAAAGACGCCCCGCTGCCCCTCAAGCGGCTGCAACTGCAAGCGGAGATGGATCCGGAGTGCCGCCAACTCATCGAGAGCTGGTCCGGCTTGGACGGCCCGGCGCGTCTGGAGAGCTGGAAGCGCCTGCTCACCAACTGCGACCGACTGCAGCGGGAACGGTTGCCCATGTGCGTTCAGTGCGGCGCCTGCTGCCAACAGGGCAGCCCAACGCTCAAGCTCGATGACCTGGAGATCCTCCGGGAAGAGAAAATTCCCTGGGATCAACTGATCACCCTGCGCGCCGGCGAGGCGGTCCATTCGTCGATCACCCAACAGGCGTTTTACCTGCCGAACGAGCGGATCAAAATTCGCGAGGTTCCCGGCACCAAACAGTGTGTCTTCTACGACGAGGCAAACCAGGCCTGCCGTATCTATGCCGAACGGCCGATGCAATGTCGCGCCCAGGCGTGCTGGAATCCTCAGCGGGCGGTGGCGTTGAGCGACGAAGCCGATCTGAACCGCAGCGATATTTTCGCCAACGTCGAGGTGCTGATGGAGCTGCTCGAGGAGCACAACCGCCGCTGTTCGTTCGGCCGTCTGCAAGAGGTGTTCGAGACGCTCAAGGCCAGCGAAGGCACCGAGGTCGACGAGGTCATCGAGCTGTTGAGCTACGATGACCACTACCGTCAATTTGTCGCCGAAAAGCTCAACCTGCCCGAAGACACTCTCGACCTCGTCTTTGGCCGCAGCCTGGCCAGCCAGGTCAAGCTATTCGGCTTTCAAGTGGAGACGGCCGACGACGGCACCAGGACGCTCAAACCCCTCCCCTGAGCTGTTTGCGCTATTTGTTTTTGGGATTCGACACTCGACCGATGAACAACACGGTGCCGGTCTTGGTGTCGCGAATGACGAACAGGAAGGGGCGATCCGCGCGAAATTCAGCCGGGGCCGAATAGGTCTCCATTACCACGGCAGAGGCCGCCGCCGCGGTGGTGCCCTTTTCGTTGACCTTGGTGAACGCTTTGTGGATCACTGCGGAGATATACAGGTTGCCCTGTTTCTCCAACACAGCCCGTTCGGCCATCCCGCTGAAATCAGCCCGCGCGCGGTCGAACGCGTCCAACACACCCATTTTTTTCAGCTGCTCCTCGAGCTTGAATGCGGAGGAGATCTCGAATCGGGGCAACATCAGCTGCACCTGGAGGGGATTGAGGCTGCCGGCCCAACTCGCCCACAGGTCGCCGTTGAGCGATTGCTCGAGCTTGGCCAGGGTATTGCCCTTCTTGGGCAGCATCAGCACCATCGCCAGCCGCTCGCCTTCATAGGGTAACTCCACCAGCTGAACCTCGTGATCTTCGTAAAACTTGAGGCGGCGCTTGTCGGCCATCATCGGTACTTTGACGGTCTGTTGCTCGGAGAGATGGAACGGCAACCGTTTGGTCAGTTTCTTGTCGAACGGCACGGCCCAATTGCCGGTAAAGTAGATCGCGTTGGTCAGCACCAACTTGGTCAGGGTATCGAGGACGCCCGGCTCGATGAGATTGGTGATTTTGCCCTTGGTCTGCTTACCGACCCAGCGGTTGATGACCCGCCGCCCCCGGCGAAAATCCTGCTCGTAGTCGAGGGGCGTAATCGGTGATTGGTAGGTCTCCTTGAGCAGGCTCAGGTAGTCCGCTTTGAAGGGGTATGCGTCGCTGGGCCACAGGGCGTTGGCAATGTGCAGGGTCACCGAATCGACCCCCTTGAGGTCGGCTTGCAGCGTCGAGAACCGCTGATGCAGCTGGCCCGGCGGATGGGCCAGGTGGGTGGCGTAGGCGAGCTGTTTGGCGGTCTTGCCCCGCGCGCCAGCATAGGTCATCGCCAGTGCCACCGAGAGACTGTACGGCGACAGCGCGAGATTTCCCTCCTGCCCTGCGAGCCGGCGGTACAGACCAAAGGCAAACTCGGTGTTGCCGGTCACCACCGTCGCCTCGCTCGGTTGATCGGGCGCCGGAGCAGAGGGTTCCGCTTCCTCTTGCTCTACCGGGGTACTCGCGGTGCCCGTCTCCGGTTCGGCCGTCTGGGGAACCACCGACTCGACCTCTCTTCCCGGCGCCATCGATGGGTCGGGCAACAGATTGGGTGTTTGCTGAACCCCGGACGAACACCCCGCGAACAATACCGTCCCCACCACCGCTCCTAACAGAAATCGCATCATCTCTTCCTCCTCCGATCAATGATCACTAATTCGGTGCCACACAATATCACAAAACAGCGAGTTCGCCCTAATAGAGTCTAGGGGAATACTCTAATCGGACGAATCTGTTGGAGCGTACATTCAGCGATGGCGCACAGACGGTACTCGGGACCGATGAGGGCCACCCGCTGTTGAGGCTCGATCGCCGCTGCCCGGGCGACTTCGGCAAGCGGGATCGGTTGTCCCTGTTTGATGCCTTGCTCCTGGGAGGCCGAGAGGGTCAATTTGGGCATCGCCACCAGCGCATCGGCCAGGGAAATGAGATGGTCGGCCAGGTGTGGTGGGGGTGCGATCCCTTGGAGCTCGGCCATCGAGAGGGCTCTTTCAACGGCAAATCCCGATGCCTCGGTGCGGCGTAGGGCGCTCAAATGGCCAAGGGTTCCCAGCGCTTGGCCCACATCTCGGGCCAGCGACCGAATGTAGGTCCCCTTGCCGCAGCGCACATCGAGTTCTATGCTCTCTCCTTCCAGTCGGAGCAGCTGAATTGCCTCGATGGTGACGGTTCGCTTCTTCGGCTGGACCACTTCCCCCCGCCGCGCCTTTTTATAGAGGGGTTCTCCGCCGGATTTGAGCGCTGAAAACGCCGGCGCGACCTGGTCGATGTCGCCGACAAATTTCAACAACGCCTCCTCGACCGAAGAACGGGTGAGCCGGGGAACCTCGCTCTGCGCCGTTGGCGTCCCGAGGGCGTCATCCGTATCGGTTTGGGATCCCAGGGTGATCTGAGCCCGGTACCGTTTTTTCATCTCCATCAGGTAGGGGGAGAGCTTGGTTCCCTGTCCCAGACAAATCGCCAACAGCCCCGAGGCCATCGGATCCAGCGTGCCGGCGTGGCCCACTTTGCGCTGGTTGGCGGTTCGCTTGACCGCCCGCACCACATCGAATGAGCTGGGGCCCGAGGGTTTATCGATGAGCAGGATGCCGTCCACTGCTCAGTGCCGGTTAGGCGGCGCCGCCATCTGCGGCCTTGGACTGATCATAATCAACGAGTGTCTGGCGGGCAGCCTCGGTGATCAGCTGTTTTCCTTCGGCCAAGTCGACGTCTTTCAATGTGCATCCCGCTGCGTTGATGTGTCCGCCGCCGCCGAATTGGCTGGCCATCAGACTGACGTCGATGCGGCCCCGGGATCGAAAGCTGACCTTGATATTCCCCGACAGTTCGAGGCGGAGCATCGCCGCTATTTCCACCCCTTCCACTGAACGGCCCAAATTGATCAACCCGTCGAGATCGGCCTTGGTCGCGTTGTTCTTTTCCAACATCTGCGGGGTGCTGTGCAGACAGGCGAATCGACCGTCCTCGGAGAGCTCGAGGGTGGTCGCCACTTCCCCCATAATCTTCTGCCGGGCCAGCGGGTATGACTCGAACAAGGCCGAGGCCACCTTCCACGGTTGCGCCCCGGCGGCGATCAATTCGGCGGCGACCCGATGGGTATCCGGTGTCGTGCTGGCGTAGCGGAACGAGCCCGTGTCCGCCACGACCGAGGTGTACAAACACTCGGCGACGGTCTCGTCAATCGGCCACACCAACTCCCGAGACAACTCGAAGAGCATCTGACCCACCGATGAGGATTCTCGCCGGAGCACCACGTCGCCCATCTCCCCGTGGCGCATGTGATGGTCGATCACCACGAAGGTGCCGCGCTGCTCTGCTTCTTCGGGAAATCCCGCCGGCAAGAGTCCCACATCGGCCGTGTCGAGCAGGATGGTCATGTCGAAACGATCCTCGGGATCGAGGGTTTTGACCAGCTGGTCCAGGCCGGGTAGATAGGTCAGCACATGGGGAATCTCATCGGGACAAAACGTCACGTGGTCCTTGCCCAGCAATGACAAAATGGCTGACATGCCCAGCAGCGAGCCAATGGCATCGCCGTCCGGATTGCGGTGGGTCGCCACGAGAATTGACTGTGCCTCGGCGACCAGACGGCCTATCTCGGCCACCGGAGATTCACTCGTTTTGCGCATGATATCCTCATCCTTGATCTCGCCGAGCAGTTGGTCAATTCGCGCGCTTTTCTCAAAGCTGTCGTCGTGAACGAATTTGAGCTTTGGCGTTTGGCGCAGTTTGAGGGTCTGTCCCAGCTCCCGCTGAAGAAATGGCGCCGCTTTGTTGAGCCGTTTGAGCACGGGTTGCTGATCGGCAACACCGGTCGCTACGAAGTAGACGCGGGCGTGCTGGAGATCGGGCGAGGTGTCCACCTCGGTGATGGTCACCCAGTACAGTTGGGGATCGTTGACCCCGGTGAGCAGCAGGCGAGCCAGTTCCGAGCGGATGGTTTCCGACACCCGGGCCAGCCGTCTATTTCCCGTTGAGTTGGCCACTTCTCGTTCTCCTTAGCGATCGAATTCGTAACTCGCGGGAAAGTCGCCGTAGGCGCCGATTTGATCGCCGAGCGGGATCAGCTCCGTGTTCTGCCCGACCACCGGTGCGAGGTTGAGGTGGTCGACGAACTGACAAATACTGCCCAGCATTGAATCCACATGGGACGAATCGTTGCCCACGACGGTCACCCCGATCACAATCTGCTTTAGATTGTCGTTCGATCCCACTTCAGCCACCGCTGCGTTGAACTTGGCTCGTGTCCGGTCGATCAGCGAGCGCACGATCTTTCGCTTCCCCTTGAGTGATCGGTTGTCGTGCAGGTGGAGCGACAACCGGATGACACCGACGATCATGCGAAATCCCCAGTTAGGAAAGGGTCGCCTCGACCTCTTTCTCCATGTAGATTTCGATGACATCCTTGATCTTGATGTCATTGTAACCGTCGAGACTGATGCCGCACTCAAAGCCGTTCTGGACCTCTTTGACATCGTCCTTGAAGCGACGAAGCGACCCGACGCGTCCCTCCCATATTTGAACCGAATCGCGAATCAGGCGGGCGCGGGCGTTGCGGATGACCTTGCCTTCGGTGACATAGGAACCGGCAACCGTGCCGATCTTGGGAATGCTGAAGGTGTCGCGCACCTCCACCTGACCGAGCACTTCCTCGGTGGTCGTCGGTCCGAGCAGCCCCACCATCGCCTTTTTCATTTCATCGATGACTTCGTAGATAACCGAGAACAGACGAATCTCCACGTCCTGTTCGGAGGCCATGTTCTTGGCCTTGCCCGCCGGTCGTACATTGAATCCGATCACGATCGCACCCGAGGTGGAGGCGAGCAGCACGTCGGATTCGGTAATTCCGCCGGCCGAGGCGTGGATCAACGTCACTTTGACCTTTTCGGTACCAAGCTTCTGGACGGCGTCGGTCAGTGCCTCGACAGAGCCTTGGACGTCTGCCTTGATGATCACTTTCAACTCGACCTGCTCGTTGCCCTGCATCTGTTCATAGAGGGTCTCGAGGGATGGCCGGGTGACGCCGCCTGAGACGGCCTTTTGTTTGTCGGTGCGCGACGAACCGACCTTCTCGGCGAGCTTCATGTCCGCGACCACGTCGAACGGATCCCCTGCCCGGGGTACCAGAGAGAGACCGAGAACCTCCACCGGGGTGGAAGGACCGGCCTCTTTGAGTTTGTTACCCCGGTCATCGGTGATCGCACGGATTTTACCATAAGCGGTCCCGGCAACCAGGGCATCGCCGAGCTTCAAGGTGCCGTCCTGTACCAGAATGTGGGCCACCGGCCCGCGGCCCTTGTCGAGGTACGCCTCGAGGACCACGCCGTGACTGCTCTTTTTGGGGTTGGCGTCGACTTCGAGCATCTCCCCTTGTAGGGAGAGCATCTCGAGCAACTTGTCTATTCCCTTGCCCGTTTTGGCGGAGACCTCGCACATGATCACATCGCCGCCGAGATCCTCGGGAACCAGGTTGTGCTCCATCAGCATGCGGCGGGTTCGATCCGGATCCGCACCCGGTAGATCGCTCTTGTTGATCGCCACGACGATCGGCACTTCGGCCGCGCGAGCGTGGTTGATCGCTTCGATCGTTTGGGGCATCACCCCGTCGTCCGCGGCCACGACCAGCACGACAATATCGGTCACGTTCGCCCCACGAGCTCGCATCGCGGTGAATGCTTCGTGGCCCGGGGTGTCGATGAAGCCGTACACTCCAGTCTTGGTCTTGACGCGATACGCGCCGATGTGCTGGGTAATGCCGCCGGCTTCGCCAGAGGCCACATCGGCCTTGCGAATGGCGTCGAGGAGCGATGTCTTGCCGTGATCGACATGCCCCATCATGGTGATGATCGGCGCCCGGGACGAGCGGTCTTTCTTTTCTTCGTCCGTTTCCTGCCCGCGGGTCGACGAGAGCAAGTCGTCTTCGGCCACAGCGACGTTCTCGACTTCGTAGTCGAATTCGGAAGCCACGATCCGGGCGGTGTCGATATCGAGGGTGGAGTTGATGTTCACTCCGCCGACGCCGAGACCGATCAGTTGCATCAGCAGCTCGGTGGCCTTGACCCCCATCCGGCGGGCCAAATCCTGCAGGCTGATCTGCTCTTCGATGCGGATGACCCGCTTCGAGGCTTTGGGCGTCGTGATCTCGGTCTTTTTGCCCTTCTTGCCCGGCGCCATCCGGCGTTTGCGCCCCGGCGTGTTCGGACCGCCGAATTTGCCCCGCGCAGGACCGACACCGGTGAAACGGCCGGAGGGTGCGATGTCCCGGCTTTCGATCTCTCGCCGGCGCTGGGGCGCCTTGCCCCGTCTGCCGGTCGAGGGGGGCAGCGGAATCAGTTTTTGCGGGTCGTCCATTGCCGGAGGGGCCTGCGACGAAGAAGCGTTGGCCCGATGGCCTGCCCCTCCGCCTCGCTGAGCCGCCGGCGCCCGGGGGCGTTCATTGGGACGGGTAATAACACGGCGTTTGACAATCGGCGCTTCCGACGAGGGACGCAGCACGACCGGTCCGGTGGCCGTCTCGATCTTGATCGCTTTTTTGTCCTTGGCGGCAGCTGCCTGCTTTTCTTCGACCACCGGAGCCTCCTCAGGCTCTGCCGGTTTTGCTTTGCTGACTTTTTGTTTGACCGGTTTCTCAGGCACTGCGGCGACCTCTTCGGCCGCCGGCTCAGGTGCCGGAGTCGGTGTAGCCTGTGTAGCCGCTGGGGATGGTTTCGCGGGCGCAGCTGGCGCGGCTTCTTCGACTTTTGCTGTCGGGACCTCGACCTCCGCTGGCGGCGTGGCGGCAACCTCCGGTGGCGCCGCAGGAACAGCCTTGGGTCGCGCGGCCGCCGGCTTGGCTTTTGGTGCCGCTGGGCTCGGGGTCGGCGCAGCAGCCTTGGCTGCCTTGGCTTTCTTCGGTTTGGCGATCGGCCTCTCGCGCACCTCGGCGAGCTCGGCCTTGGGCGGTCGTTTGCGCATCGGCTTGGTCGGGGCGCCATCCCGCATGCGGCGACGAACAACCGTCGGAGCGATCTGCTCCTCCACGGTGTTCTCCTCCCGTTCGCTCTGCAAAATCCGCCGTACCTTTTGCGCTTCTTCCGCACTCAATGCGCTCATGTAATTGCGCACATCGATATCCAAGTACCTAATTTTATCGACGAGTACTTCGTTCTCGATGCCAAATTCTTGAGCCAGCTTAAACACCCGAATTTTCTGCGCCATCGTTCCTCCGGGTCGCGTTAACTGAACACTCGCGATTTCTGTCATTTTTCTTCTAACTCAATGCCCTCAGTCCAAATCGTTCATTCGGATATGGGCACGTAAAAGCCTCTTTGCCAACTGATCGCTGAGGACGGTCAACACCCCTGTTGTCGTCCTTCCGGCAATCGCGCCGAGTCGATCCTTGCTATCAACGACACCCACCGGTATATCCCGATCGGCAGCCAACGTTGTAATTCGCGTCAGGCTGGTCGAGTCCTGAGCCACGACGAGATAACGCGCTTTGCCGTGGTGGATCGCTTGCATTGCAAATTGCACCCCCGGTTCGATCAATTTCGCAGCGAGCCCCGACCGAACGATCGTCGCCCACTGCCGCTCAAGCGCCGTGCGCATCGAATCGAGCAGCTGTTCTTTTGGGGGATACTGCAGCCCGTCTCGCAGGGCCCGATTGAACATCCGCCGATCCACCGCGCGCTCGATGCACGGTCGTTTGGAACACACATGCGCTCCGCGTCCGCTCAGGTTTCGACGCCAGTCAGCGACAATTGAGCCGGCCGGAGTTCGAACCATGCGGATCAACTCCTCCCGAGGGGAGTGTTGGCCACAAGCCACACACTTGCGCATGAGCTTGGTGCTCCGCTCGGATCGCGCTGCACGGGGGGCGGATTGTTGCATGGCCGTTAATTGTCTCCTGCCGCTTCGTCTGTCGATTGTTCCGCGTCGTCTGCGGCAGTCGCGGGGGCCTCCGACGGCTCCTCATCGGACGCCGGGGATTGGTCTTCCCCTTCTTGCGGAGCGTTTTCCGCTTCAACCGCAGTCTCGTCATTAGCGTCGATCGCCGGATCACTGTCCTGCGATTGCATGTTTTGCCGAATCGAGGCCAGCGTCTGTTCCTCGGTATCTAAAAATTGGTGGGTTCCCTGAATGATCTGCCGCGCTTTGCGCAGACCCAGGCCGGTCTTGATCGCCAACCGATCTTCGTCTTCTTCTTGGGCCAAATCCGCCACGGTGTGGTAGCCCGCCTCGGCCAGCAGCTCGATCGTGCGCTCACCGACGCCGTGGACCGACAGCAATCGCTCCCGCTCGGTGATCGGCTCGGCGCGAACTGCCAATTCGCGAATTCTCGCCTGGCGCAGCTCTTCTAAGGTATCCTCTGCCCCGGCTTGGATATCGGCCACTGCTTCGAGCCCGCCGATTCCGGGAATACCCGCTATTTCGGAGGGATCGGCCTCGGCCACTTCTTCCACCGTTCTGAACCCCAACTTGTACATCGAGCGGGCCATCGCATCGTCGACATTCTTGATCATCGCCAACGACGAAATGGCGTTCTGTTCGTGCTCGTGGAACTTGGTCTCGCTGATCACGTCGAGTTTCCAGCCGGTGATCATCGAGGCCAGACGCACGTTTTGTCCCCGCCGACCGATCGCCAAGGAGAGCTTGTCATCCGGGACGACCAGTTCCATCGAGCCGTTCGCGTCGTCGATGATCACCCGGGATACCTCGGCCGGTTGAATCGCGTTGCAGACGAATCGCGCCGGATCCCGATCCCAGGGAACGATGTCTATCTTCTCACCGCGGAGCTCCTGCACCACCGCCTGTACGCGAGAACCGCGCATTCCCACGCAGGCCCCCACGGGATCGACATCGAGATCCCGGGAGGTCACGGCGATCTTTGACCGGGCGCCCGGTTCGCGGGCCGCTTCGACGATATTGACGATGCCCTCGTAAATCTCGGGCACCTCCATTTCGAACAATTTCCGCAACAGCCCCACATCTGTTCGAGAGAGGATGATCTGTGGGCCGCGGGCTTCGCGATCGATATCCTTCACATAGGCCATCACCCGGTCGCCGGGACGGTAGGACTCCCGCGGGGCCTGTTCCCGAGAGGGAATCACTCCCTCGGCGCGCCCCAGATCAACGATGATGTCATTATTCCTCTCGAATCGACGGACGATACCGGCGATCACTTCGCCCTTGCGGTCTTTGTATTCGTTGTAGATGTTTTCCCGCTCGGCGTCCCGCACGCGCTGGATGATCACCTGTTTGGCGGTCTGGGCGGCGATGCGGCCGAATCCGCGGCCGTGGGTTCTCAGTTCGAGAATGTCACCGAAATCCTTGTCCTGTTTCTTGGCGGCTTTCTCGTCTTCGTCGCGGTAAAAAATCTGAAATCCCAGCTCTTCGCCGATGTTCGCTTTTAGCTTGAGTTTGTGGAGGGTCTCCACATCGATCTCGCGTTCACTGGAGTCGACCTCTTCGACCACGGTCATGTACTGAAACAGGTCGATCGCACCGGTCGATTCATTGAACCGCGCTTCGAGATCGCGGCTCTGACCGAAGGCGCGCTTGGCCGCCGTCAAAATCGAAGCCTCAATCGCTTCGATGAGCACAGCCTTCTCGATCCCTTTGTCGCGGCTGACCTGATCCAAAATCATGTTTAGCGGTAGCGCCTCATCTGATGACATCGTCAATCTCCCGTAGCGGCCAAGTCAGCTCGCGGATCGTAAACGAGGTTGGCCTTTTCAATCGTTTCGACTGGGATATTCACCGTTTTTCCCTCCCCCAAGTCCAACAAAATCTCTCCGTCGGTGATCCCACCCAACGTGCCTTTGAATCGGCGTTGCCCATTGATGGATTGTCGTACTTTGGCCGAGACTCTTCGACCGGTGAATCGCTTGAAGTCCTCAGGGCGGACCAACGGGCGTTCGATGCCCGGGGAGGAGACTTCGAGGGTGTACGACTGTGCGATGGTCTCTTCGACTTCTAGGGTTGTTCCCACCTCGCGGCTGATGGACATACAGAGACGGTGATCCACACCGCTACCGCTATTCGGGTCGGCGCCGTGACGTTCGATGAGCAGCCGGAGCACCCAGCCGGCCCGTTCTCGGCGAAACGTCCCCAGCACCAGATCGCACCCATGCCGCTTGAGAATCGGTGTGACGACCTGCTCGATTTTTGCCGGGATCTGCATGTTTCACCCTAAAAAAAAGGCGGGCCCGACCTTGGGTCCACCTCCTGTACATCCCGAAGTGTCGAGGGCTAGATACCATAGCCCCCATTCAACCTCAACACCACGAATCACAAAACCTAATCCATAAAAGCCAAAATTTCAAATATAAAATAATTCTGGCCGGTTAATGCGCTTTTCCTTGACCGACGCGACGGGGGATTTATATCGTCGGTTGAGGAACGAGGTGACACTTGACACAGAAAACCCCGTTGCGCAAGCCCAAATGGATCAAAATGAAGATTCCATCGGGTGCACGATATGAACGGGTCAACCGCGCCCTGATCCAAGGCCGGTTGCACACCGTCTGCAGGGAAGCGCACTGCCCCAATGTGGGTGAATGCTGGGAGCAAGGCACGGCGACGTTTATGATTCTCGGGGACACCTGCACCCGGGGATGCCGCTTTTGCGCAGTGGGCCGCGGGGATCCTGGCGGTAGGGCGGATAGCGACGAGGCGGCACGAGTGGCTCATGTCGCAGAAGAGATGGGCCTCGATTACGTGGTGATCACCT
This sequence comes from Myxococcota bacterium, assembly GCA_028278265.1. Taxonomy (GTDB): domain Bacteria; phylum Myxococcota_A; class Polyangia; order JAAYKL01; family JAAYKL01; genus JANQET01. The sequence goes on along the minus strand of JANQET010000013.1, from coordinate 43,726 downwards.
CGGTGACCCGCGATGACCTCGAAGACGGCGGGGCGGCGGTGTTCGCCCAAACAGTCCGTGCGATCAAGCGCCTCGATCCGGCCCCCCAGGTGGAGTTGCTGATCCCGGACTTACGCGGTGCGGCTCTGCGCACGGTGATTGACGCCAGTCCCGACGTACTGGCCCACAATATCGAGGTCGTCGAACGGCTCACGCCGGTTTTCAGACACCCGCGGTTCTCGTACCGCCGGTCGCTCAAGGTGTTGCAGCAGACCAAGGCGCTCAATCCCGCGCTGCTGACCAAGTCCTCCATTATGCTCGGCCTCGGTGAAAGCGAGGCTGAGATCGAGGCTTCGATGGCCGATCTCCGCCGGGTGGGCACGGATATCCTGGTGCTCGGTCAATACCTCCGACCGACCAAGGATCACGCCGACGTTGTCGAGTACGTATCTCCTCAACGATTCGACGAGCTGGCCGAGCGGGGCAGGGCGCTGGGATTCGGTTTCGTCGCCGCCGGACCGATGGTGCGCACCTCGTATCGAGCGGCCGAAGCGTTTGCTCGACAGCACAACAAATCCCCTTCTATCCGATAGACGATCCGGTTAGGGAATAACCGAACGCCGGTACGTTTTTGTACCTGGGTGGGCCGATCCGCCGTCTATCTGCTAGCTTTATCCAGAGATTGGGCAATAATTTTACTTTTTTCACAATACGGGCCTGTCAATTACCGAAAACATAAATTACAAAAGCGATTATTGACAAAATCCTCAATTTTGGTAGGTCAAGTTATGGCTATCGGTCAGCCAACTGTATCCCTATTTATAAGGAATACAAATGACGATAACCGGATCGCGCAATCGATGAAGATCGACACCACGAGCATCGAGATCATCAAACACCTCAAAAACGGCAGGAAATCGTTCAAGCAAATCGCTCGCGACCTCTCCCTGTCCGAGAACACCATCCGTACCCGGGTGACCAAACTGATTGAGGAAGGGGTGCTCGAAATCGCCGGTGTGGTCGACGCGGAGGCCCTCCCCGGGCACATGGTGGCGATCATCGGCGTCAACTTGCAGTCGATGGACCTCGTCAAGAAAGGGGAGGAGTTGAGCAAGCTGGGCGGGGTGGTTTCGGTTCAGGTGGTCACCGGGCGCTACGATTTGTTGGTCACTGTGCTGCTCAACAACGATTACACACTGCTGGACTTCTACACCGAAGAGATGAATCGCGTGGCCGATATCCGCTCGGTCGAGACATTCGTGGTTTACAAGGGATACAACTTCAGGGTGCCGTACATCCTGTGAGAGAGGACAGGGCTTTGTACGCCCGGCCGAAATTTTGGGTTTGAAAACTAGCGAGCAAAGGAAGGCGAGATGAGCACGGCAAAGAAAAAGACCCCCTTATTTGATTGGCACCAGGAACACGGCGGCAACATGGTCGAATTCGGCGATTACATCATGCCCCTCTGGTATGCATCGGGAACCAAGAAGGAGCATCTATCGGTGATCACCGACGCCGGGCTGTTCGACACCAGTCACATGGCCGCGGTGTTGGTCGACGGGCCGGGCGCCTACGAGCTGATCCAATTCTGCTTCACCCGGGATCTCGATGCCTGTATCGGCAAGGACAACAAACCGATCAAACCGGGCAGGTGTGTGTATGGCGCGTTTCTCAGCGAGCAGGGCCACGCCATCGACGACGGCATCGTCTACCAGGTCAACGACACCGATTACATCATCGTGGTCAACGCCGGCATGGGCGGGGTGATTGCCGCACATCTCAATTCCAATCTGGGCGGCCGTCAGGCCGAGATCACCGATCTGACCGACCAACTGGGCAAAATAGACATCCAGGGGCCGGCCGCGGTGAAGACGATGCAGGCCGTGCTCAAGAACCCGGAACAGGTGTTCAAGAAGTTGCTCTACTTCTCCTTCAAGGGCCACTTCGACGATCGGGCGCCGACTGCCGAGCAAGTGCAGCTCCTCGATGGAACGCCGTTTCTGCTCTCCCGCTCCGGCTACACCGGTGAGGTGGGCTTCGAGATCTTCACCCAACGAAAACACGCGGTCAACGTGTGGGAGACGATCGTCGCCGCGGGTCAGCCCTTCGGTCTAGTCGCCTGTGGACTGGCCTCGCGGGATTCTCTGCGCACCGGCGCGGTGTTGCCTTTGTCCCATCAGGATATCGGCAACTGGACCTACGCCAATCATCCCTGGCCTTTTGCTCTGCCGTTCGATGTATCGGGAAGCCGATTCACCAAATCATTTCTCGGTGCCGAGGTGCTGCAGGCCGCCGGACCGGACGAGCGCACCTTGACCTACGTGGGTCATGACCTGCGCAAGGTCGACGCCCACGGGGCCCGGGTAATCGACGCCGACGGCACCGATATCGGCACCGTGCTCACCTGCGCCACGGATATGGCTATCGGCCGCCACGAGGGAAAAATCTACAGCTTGGCTTCAGCCGACAAACCGGAGGGAGTTAAAATCAAGGGCCTGTGTTGCGGGTTCATCAAAGTCAACAAGGGCTTGGCCCCGGGCGATGTCGTCACGTTGCAGGACCAGAAGCGCAAGCTCAAGGTCTCTATCGAAACCAATGTCCGGCCGGCCCGCACGGCCCGAAAGCCGTTGAGAACTTTTTTGAAATGATCAATCGAGAATCAAGTGATTCTTTTATTTGCAAAGGAGAGCCAAAATGACCAAAGAAGCGCACGAACTCAATTTGCCAGCTGACATCAAGTACGCCAAAGCCCACGAGTGGGCGCGCGTCGACGGGGAGATCGTGATCGTGGGTCTGGACGACTATGCCCAAGACCAGTTGGGCGATATCGTTTTTGTCGAGATGCCCGAAGTGGGAGAAACCTTCGACAAGGACAGCGTCTTTGCCAACGTGGAATCTGTCAAAGCGGTCTCTGAGTGCTATTCGCCGGTGAGCGGGGAGATCGTCGAGATCAATGAGCGGCTCGAAGATGAACCGGAGCTGGTCAACAATGATTGTTATGGGGACGGCTGGTTCGTCAAAATCAAGGCCACCAATCTGGCCGAAATGGACAGCTTGATGGACCACGAGAAATGTCGCGCGAGCGTCAAAGGAGAGTAGTCGGTGCAATATCTACCGCATACCGATGAGGAGATCGCCCGGATGCTCGAGGTGATTGGGGTCAAGAGCCTCGATGATCTGTTTCCGACCATTCCCGACGATTCGAAAATCAACCAGGAGCTCGACCTGCCCGAGGCCTTGACCGAATGGGAGCTCAACGATCACATGGATCAACTGGCCGCCAAGATGGCCACCGGGCCGGGGGTCAAAACCTATCTCGGCGCGGGCAGCTACGATCACTACGTGCCCGCTTCGGTGCCTTTTGTCCTGAGTCGCTCGGAGTTCGTCACTTCCTACACCCCGTACCAACCGGAGATGAGCCAGGGCACCCTGCAGGCGATCTACGAATACCAGACCATGTCCTGTGCGCTGATGGGCACCGATGTCTCCACCGCCTCCCACTATGACGGGGCCACTGCGATGGCCGAAGGGTTGCTGATCGCGGTGCGCAAATCGCGCAAGAACAAGGTGGCGATCAGCGCGGCGATTCACCCGTTTTATCGCCAGGTGATCCACACCTATTTCGAGCCCACCGGGTTCGAGCTCGTGGAATTGCCTTATTTGCCGGACGGTCGCACCGATCTGACCGGGTTGGCCGGGATCGAGGACCTGGGTGCGGTCGGGGTGCAGTCCCCCAACTTCTTCGGTTGCATCGAGGATCTCGGTGCGGCGGCCGAGGCGACCCATGACAAAAAGGCGTTTTTCGTCGCCGGGTTCAGTGAGGCGCTGGCATACGGGCTGTTGAAAAGTCCGGGCAGTCAGGGGGCGGACCTGGTGGCCGGTGAAGGCCAGAGCCTCGGCGTGTCCCGCTCGTTCGGCGGGCCCTACCTGGGGATGCTCGGGGCGACCAAAAAGTTGATGCGCATCCTGCCGGGACGCCTGGTCGGCCGGGCCAAGGACATGGACGGCAAGGACGGCTTCGTGCTGACCCTCTCCGCTCGGGAACAGCACATCCGCCGGGAGAAAGCGACCTCCAACATCTGCACCAACGTGGGACTCTGTGCGGTGCAGGCGGCGATGTACATGGCGTCGATCGGAAAGGCGGGCATCAAAGAGTTGGCCCGGCTCAACCACGACAAGGCCGAATACCTCAAACGGAAGCTGACCACTGCCGGCGCCGCCGTGCCCTTTTCCAGCCCCACCTTCAACGAGTTCGTGGTCCAATTGCCTTCGGGCAAGGAGGCGGCTTACCAGCGCCTGCTCGACAAGAATATCGTCCTCGGCCTACCGCTGGAAAAATTCTATCCCGAGCTCAGCCGGTGCTACCTCGTCTGCGTCACCGAGACCAAGACCAAGGACGACCTGGACGCGCTTACAAAGGAGCTTTTGTCATGACAGAAAAAGTGGGAACCACCGGGCTCGTGCTCAGTGAGAAGCTGCTCTGGGAGAAATCCCGCCCCGGGCGATGCGGCATGTCGATTCCCAAGCGCGACGTGGAGGAATCTCCCCTCGACGACAGCTTGACCGGCGAGGGACCCGAGCTACCGGAGTTGAGCGAAATCGATGTAATCCGCCACTACACGCGCCTTTCCACCTGGAACTACGGGGTGGACACGGGGACCTATCCGTTGGGCTCGTGCACGATGAAGTACAATCCCAAGACCAACGAGCGACAGGCGGCCCTGCCCGGTTTTGCCGGGGCCCATCCCCTGCTCCCCACCGAGAAGGCCCAAGGGGCGCTCGAGATCATGCACACTCTGGAGCAGGCCTTTGCCGAGATTACCGGGCTAGATGCAGTAACCCTGCAGCCGGCGGCCGGTGCCCACGGCGAGATGACCGGCATGCTGGTGATCCACGCCTACCACAAAAAGCAGGGACGTCAGCGCACCAAGGTCCTCATTCCGGACACCGCCCACGGCACCAATCCGGCCAGCGTGGCGCTGTGCGGCTACGAGCCGATACCGGTGGTTTCTGACGAGAACGGCATCCTCTCGGTGGAATCGGTCGCCGCGGTGATGGATGAGGACGTGGCCGGCATCATGGTCACCAATCCCAACACCCTCGGACTGTACGAGGAGAACCTCAAGCAAATCGCCGCGCTGATTCACGCCAAGGGGGGCTTGGTTTACGGGGACGGGGCCAATCTCAATGCAGTGATGGGCATCGTGCAGATGGGCAAGGTGGGCATCGACGTGATGCACCTCAATCTGCACAAAACCTTCTCCACTCCCCACGGGGGCGGCGGTCCCGGCTCCGGGCCGGTGTGTGTGACCCGGGAACTCGAGCCTTATTTGCCCGTCCCACGGGTCACCAAAACCGGCGACCTCTTCGACCTCGATTGGAACAGGCCCGATTCGATCGGCAAGCTGGGCGCGTTTTACGGCCACTTCGGCGTGATGCTGCGGGCCTATGCCTACCTGCGGATGATGGGGGCGGCGGGCCTGAAGAAAACCAGTCAGTTGGCGGTGCTCAATGCCAACTACGTCAAGGAGCAGCTCAGGGACACCCTGCACCTAGCCTACGATCGACCCTGCATGCACGAGTGCATCTTTTCGGATAAAAACCAAAAGCCGCACCACATCACCACGATGGACATGGCCAAGCGCCTGATCGACCACGGCTACCATCCGCCGACGGTGTACTTTCCCCTGGTCGTCGAAGGGGCGATCATGTTCGAGCCGACCGAGTCCGAATCCAAGGACGAGCTCGATCAGTACATCGCGGCGTTCAAGGCGGTGGCCCAAGAAGCAACTGAGAACCCCGACGCCTTGCATCAAGCGCCGAAGGCCACTGTAGTTCGCCGTCTTGACGAAACTACCGCCGCTAGAAAGCCGTGCCTCGCCGGATAAACACAAGGAACCAACCAAATGTCAGACCAACCCCATAAAATCGTCATCGTCGGCCTGGGTGCCGGAGGGCTGTACGCCTCCAAGGCAGCGCTGAGCTTCAACCGCAAGTGCCACATCACCTTTATCGAAAGACGGGACCACGCCCAATTCTCTCCCTGTGGGCTGCCCTTCGTGCTCGAGGGCATCGTGGAGAATTTCGACGCGCTCAAGCACGAGGTTCCCGACATGCGCGACCGGCAGATCAAGTGCTTGCGCCACGAAGCGGTCGCCATCGACGCCACCCAGAAAACGGTGACCGCGATGAATCTCGAAACCAACACCGAGCGGGTCTTTCCCTACGACGCGTTGATTTTGTCCCACGGGGCGTCGCCGATCAATCTGCCGGTACCCGGTGCCAGAGAGCTTACGGGCAAGGGGGTCCACTTCTGTTCGAATATCGATGACAGTCAGGCCCTGCTCGATGCGGCGCTGGCCTCGAAAAAGAAGAGCGCCGTGGTTGTCGGCGGCGGGGCTATCGGGCTCGAGGTCGCCGTGGCGTTGCGCGAGCGGGGGCTCGACGTGGCGATCACCAAGCGCACCGAACCGCCCCTGCCCAAGACCCTCGATCCCCAAATGGGCAAGCACATCATCGGCGAGCTCGAGCGATTGGGTATTCGCGTGCTGTTCGGCAAGGGGATCGACAGCATCAACGGCACGGAACAGGTCGAATCGGTGACCATTGCCGGGGAGGAGATCCCCTGTGATTTGGCGGTAATGGCAGTAGGGATGCGGGGCAACAGTGCCCTGGCCGAGCAGATCGGCGCTCGGGTGAACAACCATCTGGTGGTGGTCAACAATCGGATGGAAACTTCTGTCAAAGATGTTTACGCGGTGGGTGATCTGATTCAATCCTACTCGCGGATCGACCGCACGGCGGCGACGATGCAGCTGGCCACCTCGGCCTATCGGCAGGGGAGCACCGCCGGTGTCAACGCTGCCGGAGGGAACACGACCTATCCGGGGGTACAGAACACCTTTCTCACCGGCGTGGGCCGGCTGGATGTGGCGGCCACGGGCTACACCCTCGAGGTGGCCCAGGAGCTGGGCTACAAGGCCAAGGCGATTTCCACCACCCGCGAGGTCAAACCCCATTACATGCCCGATGCCGAGGACGTGCACCTGCGATTGGTGGTGGACACGGAGACCCACAAACTCCTCGGCGCTCAAGCGATTGGTGCGGACGGCGCGGCCTGGCGGATCAACTTTCTCGCCCTGGCGATTCAGGGGGGGATGACCCTGCACGATCTGGCCGACGCGGAGTTGGCCTATTATCCGCGCACGTCACAGATGTACGATCCCCTGGCCCAGTTGATCGATGTGGCGATCAAGCGGCTCAAGCTGGGCCACCGGGAATGCACCGAGGTGTTCGACGCGATCGAGCGCGGCCAATGGGCCGGGCCGCGGGGTTAGAATCGCGACCGCCAATGGCAATTTTCACCACCACCGACGACTGTCGAATCTACTACAAATGCCATGGACCATCGGCCTCCACCAAAACGGTGGTCCTGCTCAACGGCACCACCCAAACCACGATCAACTGGAAACCCGTGGTCGATTGCCTGGCCGACGAATACCGGGTGTTGACCTATGATGCTCGGGGACAGGGACAATCAACCCTGGGACGGGACGAGCTGACCTTGCGGCGCCATGTGGATGATTTGGTCGGTCTCCTCGATCACCTTTCCCTTGACGGGGTTTCCCTGGTGGGCATCAGCCATGGCTCCGGCGTGGCCGTCCAGCTGGCTGCAATAGCCGGCGATCGGGTGCGGGGGATGCTGCTGTTCGGCATGGGCGCGGCTTTGCCCCCAAGGGTTCGGACCCAACTGCGGCGCTGGCTGACGATCATCGAAGAAAAGGGACTCGAAGCAATGATTCGCGCGTTCATCCCGGTGGTGTTCGGTCGGCGATTTCTGGAGACCAACGCCCCTCTGCTCGAAGGCATGATACAAGCAGCGGCCAAGCGTAATGTGGGCCGCTATCTGCAGGCCCATTTTACCGCCATGCTGGCCTACCAGCCCCTGTCCGAAGTAGCCCGCCGGGCAGGGGTGCCGGTGATGGTCGTCTCCACCGATGAGGACCCCCTGGTCGACAAAGGGGATGCCGCGGCACTGGCCCTGCTGCTCGGGGGGAAGCATCGCCACCTGGAGGGGTACGGACATGCGTTGCTCGCCGAGGATCCCTCCTTGTTTTGTCAAATCATGATCGATTTCCTCAATGGGGTGCCAGCGCCGACCGGCGTCGAGGATTCGCCCTGATGACGTTTTACTGTCTCGAATTGAGCACCGTCGAATACACCGCAGCCCTCGACCTGCAAAAACGCATCGTGGAACAGAAAAAAAGAGACCCCTCCCTCGACGACGTTCTGTTGCTGCTCGAGCACAGACCGGTCTACACCCTCGGCCGCCGGGGTGGTCGGGAGAACCTGGTGGTCAGCGAATCATTTCTGCGCGAGAAGAGCATCCCCATCGTGCACGTGGAACGGGGGGGCAACATCACTTACCACGGGCCGGGCCAGTTGGTGGGTTATCCCATTGTCAGCCTCAAGGAGCGACACCTGAGGGTGGTCGATTTCGTCGACCGGCTCGAAGAGGTGATGCTCCGCACGGCGCGGGATTTTCACGTCAGGGCGCTGCGGGACGAGCGAAACCGCGGTGTTTGGGTGGGCAACAACAAACTGGGCAGCATCGGTATCGCGGTGACCCGCGGAATTTCATTTCACGGTTTCTCGTTCAATGTGAATACGGATCTTCAACCGTTCTCCTGGATCAATCCCTGTGGGCTCAACGGGGTGGGGGTCACCTCACTGGAACAAGAACAGAGTGCGTCGATTTCGATGCCCCGCGCGATTGAGCACCTCAAGTCCCATTTTATCGACATCTTTGAGGTGGAGTTGGTAACGGCGTTTCCCGATTGGCTTTCGGTCGGTTCGGCTACCGCTTCGCCGGAATGACGAGCACGATTTTGGAGACCCCCTTGATGTAGTCCTGCCGGAAGACATAGGAGATCGCTCCTTTGATTCTGAACACCGCTTTGAAGTTGTACCCCAATGACGGTGGCGGCACGTCACCGGCACGCATTTTTCGCTCCTGCCAGTACCGGGTCTCCTGCGCCGGATCCATTTCGAGCACCGCGGCCTGAAAGGCCCGGCGCAGGGGTGAATCGTTCTTTGGATTGATCGGGATTAGCCGGCCCGTGTCCTTCCATTGTCGGACCCGTTTGAGAAAGATATCGCGCACGACGTCGATCGGTATCTGATTTTCTCCGACATTGGTGTTGACGACAATCAGAATGTCGTTGGGATTGTCCGCACGGGCCGGATGGTGATTCAGCGCTACTGCGACAAAAAGACCCAATGGAACGAGTCGTCCGAAGCGCGGTCTTTTGTCATTGAATCCCATTAACTGCTCAACACCCTACTATGTGAGACGATTTCTGCTCGTCGTTGTTCAAAAGGACACTGCCAATTGAGAACCGATGAACAGCGCCTCGAAGAAATCCCGGTTTGTTTCCCTCAGCTCTTCGATATCGGTGGAACGCAAGTACGCCGCCTCCAACTTGATCGTGACATAGGGGGACGGGCGCAAGTTGATACCCCAGGTCTGGGTTGTCGATTTCATCCCCGGAACCGTGACATCCGAATGGCTGTACTCCAGTTCGTAAAATGGTCCCAGACGCACCGTGCCCAATAGATCCCGCAGGGGCAAATCCCAATAGATGATACCGTACCAAGCCCAGATGACATAGTCCGGTTGATACCCCACGCCGTATTCCATCGCCCTCAAGGGGCGTTCGATGTACTGGGTCAACCGGCGAACATACTCCCCTTGCAGGCGAAAGCCGAACGCCTCGATCAGCAGGTCTGCCGAACCCACATACTCCCTATAGTGTTCAGTGGTCTCCTGCTCGACGACAAACCGGGGGCTGAACGAAACGATCCGTTTCTTGCGGTCCCGGTATTCCCCGTAGTAGCCGTACACCCCCCAAGCAGCACTGACGTACTGCCCCTCATGGGACAGCTTCAGTTTCAAACCGATGGCCTTGTTGTTGTCCAAATCGTGGACTGTATCCAGCGGTCCGCGACCGTTGGAGATGGTGATGGCGTAGTCCAGATAGTGGCGCTTGAGCGGCTGCAACCGACCGAAGATCTGAACACCCAGTTGCGCCATCGGCACGATGCCTTTGGTCTGCATGTAGGGATAGCGAATCGGAATGAGAATCGGGCTGGCGTGATCTTCGTTCCAAATGCCGTAGGGGGTCAAAAAATACCCAGCGGTAAAACCCAGGTAGTCGAGGGGTTGGTAGGTGAGATGCGCCCGTTCAATGGCCACGCCCCCCAGACGAAATTTTTCGTGGGGCAACGGCATTTCGACCTCACTGTCAGTTCGTCGATAGGGGATGCCGCCAATCTCGAACTCCTCTTCATTGCCGTGGGGGAGAAAGCTGTAGCGCAGCTCCATTAGCACGAAGAGATCCGACGTCAGTTGGCTGCGAAAATAGAGATTGGCATGGGGTAGGGCGAACGTGAGCGAATCCCAGGCCAGCCCGTTGATAATGCTATCTTCGCGGAACCAGGTCCACATAAAGACAAAATCGAGAAAACCGTAAATCGTAAATTTTTCTTCGATCTCCTCGTCCAGTCCCGAGAGCAACTCCATTTCCATTTCCATGTGCCGCAGCTCGTTTTCCTCGGCAAAGGCATCGAGCTTTTGCTGGTGCTCTTCGCGCAGCGCTTCGATCTCTTTTTTGTTTTCCTCGCGCAGGGCTTGGATTTCTTGGCGCAGTGCTTCGATCTCGCTCAGTGGTTGCTCGTTGTCCGATTGACCGCTCGGCTCGGTGGCGGCAGACAGCGGCGGATCCGGGTCGGACTGATCCTGAGCTGCGGCCGGCGCCGCCCCCAAAACGATCAACAAACACCCGAGACAGAACCTAGCTGCCATTTTCACACATTCCGTTTTCATTTAGGGTGGCGAGGGTCTCCGGGTCGGCGCAGAAATTGGGAATGCCGTCGATCACGAAATCACAACAAGCGTAGTCTGCCGGACAGTTGTCCGGAGCGGTCGTACAGTCCTCGATCGTGCAGTAGCCTTCGGCCGCGCCCATATCCTTGAGACAATAGGTTGCCGGTGGTTTATCGCAGTCGTCGTGGTTGAAACAGCTCTCCCCCATCCCCTCGGGAATCGCCCCACCGTCCCCCTCATCGGTGTCCACACCACCGTCCCCGATCTCCTGGGTGTCCGAATCTCCACCCTCGTCGTCGCCGATCGGCCAACAGGTGTTGTCCGCCTTGGACCACTCGAAGCCGCTGCCGCACCGATCCGCGGTTCCGGGTTGGCAGCTGAGAGCCAACAGAGCGATCCAGGGCAACACATAGGTGCTCCACGAAATCGGACGGTTTGTGTTCATTTTTCTGCTCAACGACAATCCCCAATAGACGCGAGCCGGATTCCCACCACCTGCTGACTAATAACGACCGATCCGCTTTTTAATTAATGTGAAGAGAGGGCAATATGGACGATTTCCCCCGGCGATTCGACAAAACGATCCCCCTGCCTGGCCCGTGCGGGAATCTCTGCTATAAATTTCAGTAATTCTAAAATAGAACGGGGTTCACCGCTAAAAAAGGAGGGGGAAATGGGCCCACTAACGACCAATAATCTCAACGGATTACTCGTACTGGTGTTGCTCTTCGGCCTATCGGCCATGGGCTGCGGCGATGACGATGACGTGGAGCCCGACTCGGGGGCTGATGCAGATACGGATACGGATACGGACAGTGACACCGATACCGACACCGATACGGATAGCGATACCAGCCCGGCCGATAGCCATGACGTCACCGTGTTGCTCAGTGTGCCCGCCACATTCGATGCTACGCCGGCAACGATCAACATGGCGTTTTTAACGGAGATGACCACCGATCAGATGCCCGCCGGCATCGGCGCACCGGCGGTGGAAACGCCGGACATCGGTGTGGACAAGCCGCTTTCGGTAACGATGGCGGCGATGAAAATGGCCGTTCCCCCGGTCGACAAACTCGATCCGGGAGACTACTACATTCTCATTTCGTTGATGGTCGAAGGGGGAGGACAATACCAACCGGTCCCCGGTGTGGACTACATCTACATGACGACCGAAGCAAAAACGATCGGTTCAGGCCCCGTTGATCTCGGTGCTGTCGAGGCCTGGCTTTTTGAGGAGTAACTTAGTACCGGTTGGGGTTGTTGAACGCGCCGTTGAGGGAGACTGCGTTGTTGCGGATGACTTCGCGATACCAGTAGGCGCTGTCTTTGATCGTTCGCTGTTGGGTTTCGAAGTCGACCCAGACAATGCCGAACCGCTTGGTATAGCCGAACGCCCACTCGAAATTGTCCAGTAAAGACCAGACGAAATAGCCGAGCAAGGGCACCCCGGATTCGGTGGCCGAATGGGCGGCGAGCAGGTGATCGCGCAGGTACACACAGCGGCGGGAATCGGGTACTCGCCCGTCCGCACCGGGCTTTTCTCCGTACGCAGCGCCGTTTTCGGTGACGTAGATTTGACCGGGCCGGTACTCCCGATGAACCCGCTCGAGCACGCGGGTCAACCCGTCGGGATAGACCTCCCAACCCATGTCCGTCCGCTGATCCGGCGGCAGGGCGAAAATATCGCGCGGCGCGTTCTTCGATTCGGGAATCGCCGTGCTGCGGGCGATTTGCCGCGAGTAGTAGTTGACCCCGAGAAAATCGATCGGTGCGGCAATTAAATCCATGTCCCCGGGATAGACGAACGACAATCCCTCACGGGAGATGTATCCCGATTCCCGGTGATCGGCCACGATGTCAGCGGGATAGCATCGGCGGTACAGGGGATCCATGAACCAGCGATTGACCGTGCCGTCGAGATGCCGGTAGGCCTCCCGATCCTCGTAACTTCCCGAAGCGGGCTGGACGTGCATCAGGGCATTGGTGATGCCGATGAGCGAATCGGGGGAATTGCGGCGTAGAATACCCACGCTCAATCCGTGGGACAGCATGAGGTGATGACTGGCCGCCAAGGCCTTGGGCCAATCCTTGATCCCCGGCGCGTGCTCGCCGGTCTGGTAGCCGAGGATGCTCGCGCACCAAGGTTCGTTGTGGGTGATCCAGTGTTTCACCCGATCTCCCAACCGGCGGCTGACCGCTTCGGTGTACTCGGCAAAGGCATAGGCGGTCTTGCGATTGGGCCAACCGCCCTCGTCTTCCAGTATTTGGGGCAGATCCCAGTGATACAAGGTGACCCAGGGCGTGATCTCGCGTTCTAGCAGCGCGTCGACCAGCTCGTCGTAGAAACTGAGTCCCTTTTCATTGACCGCGCCACGACCGTCCGGCAAAATTCGCGGCCAGGAGATTGAAAACCGGTAGGCCTTCATCCCCAGCTCTTTCATCAAATCGACATCGCCGCGATATCGATTGTAGTGATCACAGGCCACGTCTCCGTCATGCCCTTCGGCAACGTTGCCCGGTTTCTTTGAAAAACGATCCCAGATCGACTCTCCTCGACCATCTGCGCTCGCTCCCCCTTCGATTTGAAAAGCCGACGTTGCGCAACCCCAGATAAATTGGCGATCAAACTGCTTTGATTCCATCTTCTGTCCCTCGTCCTCCTGGCGGTTTCAAATTCAAAAGTATTAAGGAAGTGTTTATCGAGCTAAGTTGCCTGTTATGTCGAAAGTTTGTTTGTTCTCCGTACATATTAATTGTATAGGCAATTTTTTGATCCTTGTCAAGGAGAAAACTGCTGATTTGTGCACAGTGCAATAAAGGAGGGAGCAAGCCGTAATAAATGGCAGCGGACCATCCGGTGCTCAGCGAATCATCCAGCGCTCACGGTTGACGGCGGTAGGCGAACCAGTCGAAGTCTGCCGGTCGGCGCCGGCCACTCAGATCTTGCGCACAGATGCCGACGAACGCGCCGGTAAACCAGCCTTCCCGACAGTATTCGTCGCTCAATTTGGTCGCGTCGTACGGGCGGCCTGCCGAACGCCAGTCCTGTTGGTCAACGCGGTAGGCAAATGACAACTCAGTTGTCTTGAACCGCACCCTCAGCTCCACCGGATCGGACCCCAACGCGGATGCGGGTGCGATCAGCTGTTCATCGTACTGCCCATTGTCGTTGTGGGACAGTACCAGCACCTTGCCCTGTTCCTCGTCGTGGGTCAGCTGCAGGTAGACGAAGTTTTCATTGTCGTAGAAACAGATCAGCCCGGCCATCTGCAAAAAGCTGTCCGGTTCGAACTCGACCGAACAACTCGCTTCGAACTCGAGGGCGTCGAAGCGACGGGCGATCAGCGATTGGCGGTGCTTGGAGAGTAGCGATTCGCGACCGTAGAGGCGCAGATGGCCCGGGTAGTCCGTGAGGCTGGCCCAGCTATCGTCGATCGGGACACGCAAACTGTTGAGCTCCGACGGCAGCTCGGGTCCGTCGAAGTGCTCGATTTCAGCAGTCGTCTCGACTGCTTGGGGCGTTGCCGGGAGCCCAACGACGGTGAGACGGGGGTGGTTGCCACCGTGCTCCAGCTCGAGCCAGTCCTGCTCATTCCAGACCACGCGCTGTAGAGCGGATTCCCGGCCCAGGATGCACCTCCGGTTTGGCCCCAGAGGCCGTCCGCAGAGATGGGCCAAGTACCAGGTATCGAACTGGGATTGGACCAAACTGGCGTGACCGGCTTTTTGCAGGGTGTTATCATCACTCCCCTTGGAAGTCAGCAGCGGATGGATCGGCGACACTTCGTAGGGACCGGTGAGTTGCTCGGACCGGGCCAGGGTGGCCGCGTGGTCGAGTCCGGTGCCCCCTTCGGCCGTGATGAGGTAGTAGTAGCCGTTTCGCTTGAACAGGTGGGGCCCCTCCGTGCAGCCCAAATCGGTTCCGCTGAAGATCTTTTCTATCGGACCGACCAGCCGGCCTTGCTCTTCGTCGAATTGTTGTAACAGAATGCCGCCGAATTTGTTGCGTCCCGGCCGGTGGTCCCAGACCATGTTGACCAGCCATTTGCGACCGTCATCGTCGTGGAATAGGGAGGGATCGAATCCGCTGCTGTTGAGATAGGTGGGCTCGGACCAGGGTCCGGTGATCGACGGGGCGGTCACCAGGTAGTTGTGTGTGTCCTTGAAGGTGTGTACCGACTTGTCCGGCCCACCGAGATGGTTTTTCACATCGGTGAACGCCAGGTAGAACCGCCCGTCGCAATGGGACAAGCAGGGCGCCCAGATGCCTCCGGAGACGCTGTTGCCCAACATGTCGAGTTGACTCTTTCGCGTCAGGGCATAGCCGATACAGCGCCAGTGGGCCAAATCCCGCGAGTGATGGAGCTTGACGCCGGGGAACCACTCGAAGGTGGAGGTGGCCATGTAGTAGTCCTCACCCACGCGAATGATCGATGGATCCGGGTGAAATCCGGGGAGAACCGGATTGTGGATCAGGGCCGCTTTATCGTTCATCGTGGCCTACTCGCCGCTGAAACAGATTTGGTTGATGATGTTTTCGATCAACTCCTGCTTGCCGCTGGTGCGGGCCGGCTCCCCGCTCTTGGCCGCGTGGTCGGCCAGCTGCTCCAGGGTCAGCTCGCCGTCTTCGAACTGTTTGCCCACACCGCTGTCGAACGAGCGATAGCGCTCCTCGCGGAGACGGGGGATGCGGCCGTCCTCGATGACGCGATGGGCAATCTCCAAGCCCTTGGCAAAGGCGTCCATTGCGCCGATGTGAGCGATGAACAGATCCTCGAGATCGGTGGAGTTGCGTCGCAATTTGGCGTCGAAGTTCAAGCCACCGCGGGTGAAGCCCCCGTTTTCCAAGATAATCATCATCGCTTCGACGATTTGATAGAGATCAGTGGGGAACTGGTCGGTGTCCCAACCGTTTTGATAGTCTCCCCGGTTGGCGTCGACGCTGCCCAACATGCCCGCGTCCGCCGCGGTCTGCAGCTCATGGGCAAAGGTGTGGTTGGCCAGGGTGGCGTGATTGGCTTCGATGTTCAGTTTGAAATCCCGGTGCAGATCGAACCGGCGCAAGAATCCGATGGCGGTCGCCGCGTCGAAATCGTACTGGTGCTTGGAGGGCTCCATCGGCTTGGGCTCGATCAGGAAATCGCCGGTAAAGCCGATCCGCCGGCCGTAATCCCGGGCCATTTCGAAGAACCGGCCCACGTGCTCGATCTCGCGCTTCATTTGGGTGTTGAGCAGGGTGGAGTAGCCCTCCCGTCCGCCCCAGAAGACAAAACAACCCCCACCGAGCTCCACTGTCACCTCCAGGCCGGCTTTGACCTGGGCTGCGGCGTGGGCGATGACATTGACATCTGGATTGGTCGCCGCCCCGTTCATGTAACGGGGGTGGGAAAACAGGTTGCAGGTGCCCCACATCAATTTGATACCGGTCTCCTGTTGTTTGATCTTGGCCAGTTCGACCAGCGTTCTGAGATTGCGCTCCGATTCGGCCACCGAGGATCCCTCAGGGGACATATCCCGGTCGTGAAACACGTAGAACGGCGCGCCCAGCTTGACGAAAAGCTCGAAGGCGGCGTCCATCTTGGCCTTGGCCCGATCCATCGGATCGGCGTGCTCGGCCCACGGTCGCTGCCAGGTGCCCATGCCAAAGGGATCCGAACCGTCACCGCAGAAGGTGTGCCAATAACAGACCGCAAAGCGCAGGTGCTCTTTGAGGGTCTTTTGACCGATGACGCGGTTCTCATCGTAGAATTTGAAAGCCAGCGGGTTGTCCGACTTGGGGCCTTCATAGGCGATTTTGGGGACGCTGGGAAAGTACGCGTCAGTGCTGGATGGGCTCATCTTGATTTCCTTTCTTGGCCTTAGCGAAAAAGCGGTGTCACGGCGGTCAGATGCTCACCGTAGCGACCGAATATCTCTGCGTAGCGACCGGTGTTCTCGCCGATCGGGGCGACCGACTTGTCCGGATCAAAGGGTAAGTGATCGGCGACCAGGTCTTCAACGGCGATCCGCTCACCTGTGGCATTTTGGCGGCAGAAGAGCGCCTGCAGGGCTGCGCCAAAGGCACATGCCTCTTGCTCGACCGGTACCACTGCGTTCATCTCGAAAATATCGGCGATGATCTGTAACCAGGGCTTGCTGTTGGATCCGCCGCCGATCACGCGAATCTCGTTGGCCCGGATACCGGCTCGGCGCATTTCGTCGTAGCCGATCTTCAGCCCGAACACGGTCGCTTCGACCGCGGCCCGGACCACGTTTTCCTTGCAGAAGTTGCTGGTCGTCATGCCCATCAGCGATGCGGTGGCCGCCGGCAGATTGGGGGTGCGCTCCCCGTCGAAATAGGGCAGACAGATCATACCGTCGGCACCGGGCTCGGAGCCGGTGAGCAATCCGTCGAAATCGTCGAGCTCGACCCCGACCATCTCGCGCACGTTGGCCACCGCACCGGCGCAGTTGAGCGTGCAGACCAGGGGCAGCCAGCCTCCGCTGGACGAACAGAACGCGGCAAACTCACCGCCCGGCGGGACGATCGGTTTATCGGCGAAGCCGTACATCGTTCCGGAGGTGCCCAGGCTGAGCACGAGCACGCCGTTTTTAACCGCACCGGTACCGAACGCGCCCATCATGTTGTCCCCGCCGCCGCAGGAGACCAGCGCCCCGGCAGGGATCCCGAGTGCAGCGGCAGCTTTGGCGCTGACCTGGCCCGCCGGTTGGGTCGGTTCGACAAAGGGGGGCAATAGGGCCTCGAGGCCCTTTTCCCGATCGATGGCGCGACAGAGGGGCTCGCACCAGGTTCGTCGGCGCACGTCGAACAGGCCGGTGCCCGAGGCATCGCCGTACTCCATCACCCGCTCGCCGGTGAGGTAGAAATTGAGGTAGTCGTGGGGCAGCAAGATGGTGGCAATTTGTTTGAAAATGCTGGGATGGTTCTTTTTCAGCCAGAGCACTTTGGAGGCGGTGTAACCGGGTAGAACCGGATTGCCGGCCAGTCGCATCGCCTCCTCGTCCCCGCCTAGTGCCCGGTGAATCTCATCGCACTCCTTGGCCGTGGAGGTGTCGTTCCACAGCTTGACGTTGTAGAGCACCTGGCCCCCGTCGGAGAGGGGAACGAACCCGTGCTGCTGTCCCGAGACCCCCAACGCCTTGATATCCTTCTTGACGGATTCCGGCAGCTGGGCAAAACACTGAGTGACCGCATCGATCCACCAGCTCGCCTTCTGTTCCCGCGTGCCGTCCGGAGCGGCGATGATGTCGTGAGGGGCCTGTGCGCGACAGGCGATTTCCTTCTTGTCCGCATCGTAGACCACGACCTTTGTGCTCTGTGTACCCAAATCGATGCCCGCAACCAATGCCATCTTAAAGCCCTCTCTTTGATTTGTGGGGGTGCCCCGGGTTAGCGCAGTCCCAGTATGCCGAACAGTTCCGGGCTGCCGTGGAGCCAAACCTCTTTGCTCAGCTCCTCGACCCACTTCGTCTTGATGTGCTCATTGACGTGCACCCGGGAGTCGCCCCAGTATCCGTCCGTACAACCGGCTTGCCCACCGGGGATTCCCGGGCGGCACTGCCACATGGGCTGGCTGTCCCAGTCCGAGTTGATGTAGGCCACCGCCTTGATGACGTCGGCGTTGGCGTGAATATAGTCGAAGAACGGCTGGTACCAGCCGTCCCAGATTTGCTCCTGGGTCAGTGGTTTAATCGCGTTTTTGTTGATCACGCTGCGGGTCAGGTCCTCGTTGTCGTACCCCTGATCCGACGCTTCGGCGATCATTACCGGCTTGTTGCGGGATCGGGCAAAAGCCAACAGGCTTTCCCGCGCCAGGTCCGGATTCGGCGGAAGGTTCTCCAGATAACCGGTGTCGGCGAGGAAGTAGGAAAAGCCGATCCAGTCTACGTATTCGTCCCCCGGGTACCATTGGGCCCACTCGGTGTTGTCGAAGGGCCAGGTGGCTGACTGCCAGACTGAAGCGACGTTGTCCGCCCCCAGCTCGCGCAGCCGTTTGACCATGCGGATAAACGCCTTTTTGTGCGGCTCCGGCTTGTAGCAGTTCCAGTACCCGTCAAACTCGTAGCCGATGCGCAGGTAGACCGGCCGGTTGAGCGACTTGAGGTAGTTGGCCATCTCATCGATGTACTCGTCATATTCACCTTTATTGATTTTATCGAGGTACATAGTTGAGCACCCGTGTTTTTCCGCGTGGGCCAGGTACAGGCCAATCACCAGCGTTGAGTTGGGATTTTCTCGCACCATGACTTGGGAGCTTTGAGAATTGGCCGTGCCGGTGACCATCGCATCCTCGTCTTCGCCGCGGGTCAACCCGGCGAGCGGAGGAAAGGGGGAGAGCTCGTGAACCACCATGTTGGTGTACATCGTCACTCCCCCGGGTTGGGGATCGGGCAGCGCTTTGGTATATTCGCGCACCGACTCCACGTCCTGCCCGATGATGAACAAAATTTTATTGTCCGGGGGAACAAATTTCGGCTCGACCGCCTTGGGTGGCCCCAACTCGACCGGTGTAGTGGGCTCGGCCGGAGCTGCCGCCCCACACCCCCACGTCACTGCGGCGAACGCCACGGTCAATCCCAATGCCAGGCCAGCTGTTACACCCTTTTGTTTCGTGTTCATTGCCATACCACCTTCACTCATTTGCCGAATCATCCGGACGAAAGCACCCCCATTGCCCGGTTCGTTGATGTCGGCAAATTAAAGCATGCAAGTTGTCTCCAGTTCAATCAGTTTTCGATCGACAACCATTGTTTGGATGCCGTACTAACAAACTATATACCAGTAGACCTCAATTCGACCATTCCTGTCAAGCCGTATCTCGTATCACCACCGGCAACACGGCCAACCAAAGCGGGGTTGCAATTTAGTCCGGCGGTCTGCAAAAGAAAAGAGAAGCCTCGGAAGGGGGACGGAGGCCCGCTGAAACTCGATTTAACTTTGAAAATGTATCGCAAAAGTGACAGTGAAAAAATAGGAGAAATTATGGCGAAACAAATCGAATACGGTGGTTGGCCCAACTGCTATTGCCTGTCCAATGAGCGGCTGAAGTTGATCGTGACGACCGATGTAGGTCCTCGAGTGATCTGGTTCGGTTTGGCTGATGGGGAAAATGCCTTCAAGGTGTACGAGGAATTGGTGGGACGCACTGGGGATCGGGAGTGGGTCAACTACGGGGGACATCGTTTGTGGCACGCGCCGGAAGCTCAACCTCGCACCTACTGCCCGGACAATGGGCGGGTTGAGATTGAGCTGCTCGATGACCGGGTTTGCCTGGTCCAGCCTCTGGAGTCGTCAACCGGGATTCAAAAGGAACTGGAAATCCAACTGCTGCCGGGGCAAAACACCGCAACGATTACCCACCGGTTGCACAACCGGGGTCTGTGGCCGGTCGCGCTGGCCCCCTGGGCCTTGTCGGTGATGGCCCCCGGCGGCATCGCGGTGATTCCTTTGCCCCCTCGAGGGAGCCATGGGGAAAACCTGCTGCCCACCAGCTCATTGGCGCTCTGGGCATACACGGATCTGGCCGATCGCCGCTACACCTGGGGCCGCAAGTACATCTTGATGCGCCAGGATTCGGCCGCCACCACCCCGCAAAAAATCGGCCTCCGGACACCGGAAGGGTGGCTCGCGTACGTCCGCAACGGCCTCCTGTTCGCCAAAAGTGCCCCCCACCTGGCAGCGGGAACCTATCCGGACCGGGACTGCAACCTGGAGGTGTTCACCGATGGGCAGATGCTCGAGTTGGAGACCCTGGGTCCCATGTCCCCTGTCGAACCCGGCGCTTGCGTCACCCATCGGGAACGGTGGATCCTGCGAGACGGGATTCCCACACCGAGCACCGACGAAGAGGTCGATCAGCACATTCTACCGGTGCTCAGCGGTCTGATCGCGTAAACCGACGGGCTGACCGGTGAACTTTGTTTTGCGCGAATGCTCGAGCTGGCTATACTGCGGCCCATGATTGAACACCGATTTCAACCCGCTGCGATCATTGTCATCGGACTGCTGCTGTCCAATGGTTGCGGTCCGGCGACCACAGACCCCAAGCGCACGCCTCGCGCCACACCAGTGGCTGATCAGCTCCCCTGGCATCAAGCGCTGGCCGTGATCGATGAAGCGGAGGATCGGCGAACGGTGAGCCCTGCACAACTGGCCCTCGGTTCGACAGCCGATCCGGCGATTCGCTCGCACCTGGCCCTGGCCTTGGGCCGCATCGGCGATCCGGCGGCGGCGG
Organism: Myxococcota bacterium; assembly: GCA_028278265.1. Lineage (GTDB taxonomy): Bacteria > Myxococcota_A > Polyangia > JAAYKL01 > JAAYKL01 > JANQET01. The sequence continues at coordinate 22,624 of JANQET010000013.1, read as the reverse complement.
GAACCCTGATCGCCCTGCTGGAAGACGAACAAGCACAGGTGCGCGACAATGCGGCATTTGCCTGCGGACTTTTGGATGAGCAAGCCCACCGGGATCTCAGCGAGGCGGTGACCGAGCGACTCGGTCGAGAGGCCCGTCCCGAAGGCATCGTCACCCTGCTCCTCACCCTCGGCCGAATCGGCGGTGCGGTGGATCTCCGACCGGCGATCGCCCTGGTGCAGGACAAGCGGGATCAGGTTCGCGCCGGGGCGTTGCAGGCCCTGGGATTGGCGGGCTTGCGGGGCGTGCCCCTGCCTGAGGAGGTGATCACTCGTATCGCGAGCGGGCTCAGTCACGATGCTGATGAGGTGCGCCTGTTCAGCGCCTTTGCCCTCTACCGCTGTGCCGGTTCCAGCCCCACTCCCGGATCCGTGCTTGCGGATCTGAGCAACGTCGCGTCCGCTGACAAATCGGCGGAAGTCCGCGCCTACGCACTGCGGGCCCTGGCCCGCCGCGGTGGGTTGAGCCGGGAGTTGCTCACCCGGGCACTCGAGGACACGGACGATCGGGTCAGTGCCACGGCGCCGGGGGTATTGGCCTTTGCCTCAGCGACGGAGAAATGCCCGCTGGCGAGCCATCTACTACAGATAGTGGGTCAATCGCTCACCGCGTCTCCCGAGCGTCTCACCTCCCCCTATCTTCACACGGTTCGCGCCGCCTTCGAAGCGGCGATTCGCTGTGCAGACGACCCGGCGATCCAAACGACAGCTCGAGGGTTGCTCGACCAGCTGGCCCGACAGGGGTGGCCCGATTCCGCGGGCGCGTCCCTGGTGCGCTGTCTGGTCTACCAGATCGCTGGAACCGACGACGTGAGGCTTGTCGCCTGTGATCCGCAACGGCCCTATCGGGGCAAGCAACGGGTGATCGCCCGACTCGCCGCCAAAAAGGACGTCACGAGCGATGATGTTCAAATGATGATCGATTTCATCGGCGATGCCGATTTGAGAGTCGCCGTTGCTGCGCTGTTCGCCTTGGCCCGGGTGGCCACACCACGCGCCGTCACCGCTGTGGTGACCGCACTTGCCGATTCCCGGGCGACGGTGGTCAGCGCCGCGTTGGACGGGATCAGCACCGTCCCTAGCAGCTTCGCTTCCGGTCCGCCCGGTAAGCGAAACATCCGCCCGGAGGTGCTCTCGGGGATCGATCGGGTGGTCGAGCGCTTCACCCCGTTTGACCACGCCGTGACCCCGTTGATCTCCGCTGCCGGCGCGCTGGCCGCGCTGAAAGACGAAGCGGCCAAACCCACGCTGTTGAAGTTGGCGCGAGACGGACGCCCCTCGGTGCGCCGAGCCGCACGAACAGCCCTCAAGCAGTGGAAAGAAGCAATCGAACCCGGCACCGACGCCCCGACACCGACCCGGCCGGTCTCTCCCGAAGACAAAACCCACTGGCGCAACCAATCCCTGTTCGCCCGGGTGACCACAACCCAGGGCGAGGTGGTCATCGCCCTCGACGGCCGACTGGCACCGGGGACGGTGGGCAGCTTTGTCGAATTGGCCCGCGCGCAGCACTTCGACGACACCGAAATTCACCGCGTGGTGCCCAACTTCGTGGTTCAAGCGGGGGATCAGACGGGCACGGGGCTGGGGGATCCGGGGTATGCCCTGCGCTGCGAGGTGAGCTCGGTACCGTACCGTCGAGGGACAGTGGGCATGGCGCTCGCCGGTAGGGACACAGGGGGGTCGCAGTTTTTCATCACCCTCTCCAGGCAACCCCATCTCGATGGGAACTACACGGTGTTCGGACGGGTCATCTCCGGCATGGCGGTCGCCGATCAGCTGGAGCAAGGGGATCGCATTCTCACCGTCGAAATTACCAGCGATGCCGGCTAGCCCGCCCCAGAACCGGGACAGCCTGATCTCTGCCGAGCAGAATCAGCAGATGTTCAATCAGATCGCCCGGCGGTACGATCTGCTCAATCGCCTGCTCTCCCTCGGGCTCGATCGCTCTTGGCGCAACAAGGCGATCGATGCGCTCGCCCCTCAGGACGGTCAGCGCTACCTGGACGTGGGTAGCGGTACCGGGGATCTCTCGGCGGCGCTGGTGGTTCGGGCCCCCGGCGCTAGGGTTGTCGGGATTGATCCGGCGGACGAAATGCGGGTCTTTGCCGCGGCCAAGGTAGCCAGGCGGGGGTTGGAACCGTCAATTTTGTTCGCCGACGAGAACGCCACGGATCTGCACTTTGGAGATGGGGAATTCGACGGGGCGATTTCCGGTTTTTGCTGGCGCAACATCGATGACCAGGCCCGGGCCTTTCGCGAGCTGTACCGAGTGCTCAAACCGGGGAGCCGGGCGGTGATCCTCGAGCTGTCCAAGCCGGCCAACACTTTGTTCGGCGCGCTCCACCGGATATACAATCGCACGGTCATCCCCCTGCTGGGCTACCTGCTATCCAGGGGGGAGGCCTACCGCTACCTGGTCAATTCCATCGAAGCGTTTCCCCGGCCGGCGGCGATTATTGCCAAAATGACGGCGGCCGGATTTGCCGATGTGACCGATACGCCGCTCAGCGGAGGGGTGGTCACTCTTTACACCGGGATCAAACGATAACGAAAGTGCTGATGCTTTTGCTGATGGCTTTCGCTGATGGCTTTAGAAGAATGTCGGTTTCCCTCAACGGGGAGGGCAGGCACGGAGACCTGCCCCTACTACATGTTCGGTGTTGTTGTGGTCTATACGTGGGCTCGTTCGTGGGGTGGGAGGTAGTCGAGCATTTTTTGCACCACTCGCTGGCCCCCTTCTAATATGGGCAAGGTTTCGGGCAGCAACCCTTCGATCGCTTCGTCAGCAGTGACGTAGGGAAAGTACATGAAGTTCTCGAGCAGCCACACGCGAAACGAGAACAGATTGTTCTTGGGAGATTCTTCGTCGAGAACCTCGAGCTCCCGCTTGAGCTCGTTGAGCAAGCGATCTTTGCCTTTGTTGAGCGCGTGGGTGACCTGTTCGTCCACTTCGACAATGAAATGCACCCGCACACCGACCTCGGCAAAACAGCGGTAGAGCACCACCTGTGATTTGACGAGCAGATACCCCAATTCGGCAATCTCGGCCGGGCTCAAATCTTTGTCGAACCGCCAGCGAACATTCCCCTCGTCATCGCGTCCCCGCAGGATGAGCGCGCGGACACGGCCCCCTCGAATCAACAGTTGGCGGTGGATCTCTTCATCAATGCGGCGCGGTACAGTGGCTTTGCGCAGCTTTTCGAGTTGGGTCCGTCCGACAATCAAATCGGTTTTAGGCGTGGCTACCAGAACGTCACTCAGGCCCTCCATGGTTTCAATACGATGGTCAGAAAACCTCATCCACGCCTCCGTAATCGAATTTCACATGCGCCACTAAATATGCAATGTATCCGCAAATGCGTTTCAGGACAATACCCTAACAAATAGCTACCGGCTGGGGGTTATGTTTGAAGAGCGATGCAATTTTTATACAAAACGACTATTAAAATCGGGTTTTCCGATAGCGAAAAATTTATTACCGATTGGAAGCCCTAACATCACACACACACAACAGAATTTTGAAGTGCGGCAAAAATCAGAGCGGTTGTCAGCGACTATCCACTTGACGAAACTCTGAATCATATGGAATTAATTATTTTATCATCGGTAGTATCTGCTGATGGGGTGACCGAGTTGCCCGTTGACCCGGCAAGGGGGGAAACGATGTGGTCGCGCGCCCAAAATGGCAGTTGGAAAACGGTCGGCGATCGCATTTTACCTGGCACCCATCTCTGTCTGTTTTACGACAACGACGCGCAACGCAATCGAATGATCACCGATCTGTTTCGAGCGGGTTGGGATTGCGGAGAGCAGGTCGCTTACGTCACCGACACCCGATCGGTGGCCCAAGTTTACGCGTTGTTCAACGAGATGAACGCATTTGAACCGACTTTGCCCACCAGCGCATTCAAAGTGGCCGATGCCAAGACCGCGTTCTATCCCCAGGGGAGGTTCGATCCGCAAGATCAGCTCAGTGCCATCGCCGAGTTCGACACCAGTGCCCGCCAGCAGGGGTACGCCGGTGTGCGCGTCTCCGGTGAGATGTCCTGGTCGTTGCGGGAAGTTCCCGGTGCGGAACGGGTGCTCGAGTACGAAGCGAAGATCACCGACGTCCTGGCCCAGCATCAGGTCACGGCGATTTGCCAATACGATTTGCGTCGATTCGACGCACAGACCATTTCCGAGGTGCTAAAAGCGCATCCCGTGATCATCGTCAACGGACAGATTATGCACAATCCGTTCTACACTACCCCTCAGATTCTGCTTCAGGCGCTTCGACGATCGACCGCTTGTAGATCTCTCGGATGTCTCCACGAGTAACCCGTGTCGGGGTGATCTTCACATCATCTTTGGAGATTGTGCGATCGACAAATTCGTCCAGCTCAGCGCTCTGCACGTTGTAGTCCGCCAAGTTGGTCGACACCCCCAGGCCATGGATAAAGGATGAGACTCCTCCAACATCGGCGAACAATGCCTCCAACACCGTGACCTTTTGCTGATCCGTGCTGTGAGCTCTCAGGTAGTCGAGGAAGGCGGGCAATAGGATCCCGTTGGCCCGCCCGTGGGGAATCCCGTGAAAGAAGGTCAACGGGTACCCCATCACATGCAACAGAATCGTGCTCGCATGGGCGATGGCAACTCCCGCCAGCGTCGAGGCGCGGGCCATGCGACCCATTGCATCGAGGTCGTGATCCATCGCGGCTTTGAGGTTGGCCACGACCAGCTGGATCGCTTCGAGGGCCACCCGGTCGCTCGCGGGTCCCGCCTCGGTCGACAGAAACGCTTCGATGGCGTGGGTCAGGGCGTCCAGCCCGGTGTCCGCGACCAGCCCTCGGGGCATGGAATAGGTCAGCTCGGGATCGACGATTGCCACCCGAGGGTACAGCTGCGGTGCGCTCAACGCCTGTTTGTTCTTCGCACCGGTGAATACCGCATAGGGCGTCACCTCGCTGCCCGTGCCCGAAGTGGTGGGAATGCAGATCACGGGGAGCGGATTCGCGTCCAACGGCCGGCCGTCAAGGTACGCGGACAAATGGCGATCGTTGGTTTTCAACGTGGCGATGCCCTTGGCGGTGTCCATCGCCGAGCCGCCGCCCACACCGATCACCAGTTGCGCATCGCGGGCCAAGGCCATCTGCCGTCCCTCTTCCAAACTCTCGATCGGTGGGTTTTCGACGACGTCGGCAAAGATGGAGATCACCTTGCGCAGGAGCTGATCGATCAAGGCCGCACGAGCGCCACTCTGCCGCAGGGCGGGCTCGTCGGCGACCAGTAGTATTCGATGCTCATCGGGGGAGATGTGGTTGGCGAGGTTTTTGATGCTCCCCGGGCCGAAGTCGATTTGAGTGGGGATTTTGTATTGTGAGCTATCCATTCACATCGCGTCCTTTTCACGACTAGCCTCTAGTAGTTTAGCTTAAAAGTAAAAGTACAGAAAAGATAAACTCTGAAAAAAATGGTCTTCCGTGTATGATGGGAATTTCGTTGAGACAACACCCCGCGCGAAGGAGCCGATGAATGCTGCTGAAGTTTAGCACCTGGTCAGAAATCGAAACCTATCTCGGCAAACGCCAGGACGTGTTTATTCCCATCGGAGCGACCGAACAACACGGGCCGTTCGGCTTGATCGGCACCGACGCCATTTGTGCGGAGGGGATCGCTACCGCCGTGGGGGAGCGGGACGGAGTGTTGGTCGCTCCGTCGATTCAAGTGGGGATGTCGCTCCACCACATGAAATTTCCCGGATCGATGTCCCTGACCCCACAATCGCTGATCGGGCTGACCCTGGAGTGGGTCGACAGCCTGGCGGCGCACGGCTTCAATCAGTTTCATTTCGTCAACGGACACGGGGGGAACATCGCCACCTTGGGGGCGGCCTTCTCCGAGGTGTACCTGAAACATCCGAACGTGCGCTGCCTCACCACCAGTTGGTACGAACTTCCCCCGTTGCAGGCGGCCACCGCTCAGTATTTTGGTGATGGGGAAGGGTATCACGGCACGCCGAGCGAACTGTCGGTGAGCTTCTTCCTCTATCCCGAACAGCGGCGTGAGACACAGCCCCTCGACGATTCGCCCCTCGTGGACGATCAACTCTATTCAGCTGCGGATTTCCGCCGCTGTTACCCCGACGGGCGCATCGGAGCGAACCAGCATCTGGCCGATCCGAAAATCGGCGAAAAGCTGTTTGGAATAGCCGTTGACGCCGTGTTGGAGCGACACCGCAAGTGGACGGAGTTGAAATGACAACACCCCCTGATCGGCGGCGCCCGGGATCGGCAGAATCGGGCCTTGTTTTGTCCCGCGGGGTACGACTTGACACTGCAACCATCCCTTATACTATTGTCATTATGAAGGGTTGTCCGTTCAAACAGGGCGTCATGTTGCTGGCAGCAGCGGCGTTCGTCAACCTGAGCTCGACGTGGACTTGCGGACACTCGATCTTCATGGCCGCCGTGGCCCAGCAGCATGAAGTGTCCCATCACCCCCATCACCACGGACCGTGCCAACATTCCCATCCGATCCCCGACGACCACTCCGAGCACACCGATCACGTACCCTTGAAGTCCGGGTTCACGTTGTTGGCCAACTCCCCGTCGTCGGTGAAAAAGCTGCCCACCGCCGGCGCGCGTCAGCTGACGGCTCATTCCATCGCGTCGATGCCGGCAGGGGCAGCCCTGATCACGGGCAACCGCGCCCTCCGGAGGACATCCTGCGATTGCCGATTCGGCGCCCCCGCGGGTAAGTTGTTTCTGCACACCGAACGCTGGCTTTGCTGAGCCTTCACCCATCCACTTCAACAACTGAATAAATGATGAGGTGAGCTCGCCGGGTGCGCCGTGCCGCGTGCTGACGGGCTATTGGAGGATGATGTATGAAGGCTTTTTCGATAGGAAACAACCGCGTCCGGCACGCTCGGGCGATGATCATGTTGCTGTTCGCGGTCGGCACCGGTTGGGGGACGAGCACCGCCGGCGCCGATGATTTGTCCGGCGATCCCGGAGCGCTCACCGAATCCCAGGTGCTCGATCGGCTGCGCGCCCGAGCCGACATCCAAGCGATTCTGGTCGGTGAGGAACGGGCTGCACAGGCGGAGGTGATCGGCGCCGGACTGTTGAGCAATCCCGAGCTCGCTTACGAACGGGAGCAGTTGTTCGGCGCTGACGCGACAGAGAGCGAAGACGTGGCCACCGTGTCGAAATCGTTCGATATCTCCGGCCGTCGCCGCCTTCAGATCAGCGCTGCCGAACACCGCGGCGCCGCATCGAAGGTACAGCGCGACAAGTGGCGCTTCGAGCTGGAACAGGACACCCGCCTGTTGTTCTACCGCGTGCTTTACGCCCAGCAAGCGGCGTCGACCACCGGGGCTTGGATTGAACGACTCGATGGTACGGTCCGCGAGGTGGAGCTGCGGTTCAAAGCCGGGGACACCTCTGGCTACGATCTGCTGCGCCTGCGCCGAGAGCTCTCCCTGGCCCGCGCCGAACTGGCTCGGGTGGACGCGGAACGCAACCGGTGGTGGGAGATTCTCGCCGCCTGCATCGGTATCTCGTCTGCCGCTGCTCACCCTTGGCCGCGCGTCAGCGGCCAACTCGTGCCCCGGACCGCCCCTGGTGGTGGCGCGCGGCTGCAGGAGGGACTGGCGGACAATCCCGATTTGAGGGCCCTTACATCGCAGATTGCGGCGACCCGTCTGGAGGTGGAGGCGGCCGATCGGCTTTGGGTTCCTGAGCTCAACTTGAGCGCGGGTTACAAAACCGCGGGGGCGGCGGCCGAACGGGCCCACGGCTTTGTCGTCGGTTTATCGATCCCCCTGCCGTTGTTCGACCGGGGACAAGGGGAGCGCGCCGCACACCGGGCCAGCGCCCGGATTGCCGAGGCCCGGCGAACCCTGATCTCTCGACGGATCCGCGGCCGAATCAACGGGCTCGCCGCCGAGGGGGAGACCCTGTTGTCAGCGGCCCGTGTGCTGCGCGAAGAGGTGGCCCGCACCTCGACGACCCTGTTGGAAACCGCCAAGGCGGCCTATCGCGGTGGTGAGCTGAGCGTGGTCGAGTTGATCGATGCCCACGGAGCGCACCTGGAAGCCGAGCTGCAAGCCCTCGAGCTGGAGCTCAAGGCCCGGGAAACCCAGCTGGATTTAGAACGTCTGATTGGAGGACGCATTCGATGAAATTTATTGTTTTGATTCTGTCGTTGATCGGCAGCTACACCATGGCCGGGTGCTCGGTGCAGAACCGGACCGATCACGGTCACCATCGCGGTCACAACCACAACCACGGACACGGTGCGCCAGGGGCCGTAGGGCACGATCACGGGCACGGTGACGCCGTGGATCACGATGGCCTCGGTCCCCACGATCACGAAATCTGCAACCGGCCGACCCGATCGGTGACCCATTTTACCGAGACCACTGAGCTCTTTGTGGAGTTTCCGGTGTTGATCGAGCATCAGCCCTCGGTCTTCATGGCGCACCTGACGCAACTCGAGGCGTACGCAGCGGTCGATCAGGGAAAGCTGACGATTGCGTTGACCGGCGATGGCATCGCGGAGATGTTTACCGCGGAAACACCGGAACAACCGGGCATTTTTCGCATCATCGTTACGCCCGGGCCGGCGAGCAAACGAACGCTGACCGTGAGGCTGGAGACCCCGGAGCTGAGCGCGTCGCACCGAATCGGTCCGGTCGACATCTATGCCAACCTCGATCAGGCCAATGAACAGGCGGCGGCCCACCCCGACAATCATGAATTGATCGCCTTTTCCAAAGAGCAACAGTGGAAGAGTGATTTCGCCATCGCCCGGGTCGCCGAGCACGAGCTCAACCCGTCGATTCCGGCGTTCGGCTCGCTCAAGGCCCGATCGGATGGGGAGGCCATCGTCGCCGCACCGCTGGCCGGCCGGGTGATTACCGCGGGGAAATCGTTTCCCAAGATCGGTGACCAGGTCAAAGAGGGCCAGCTGCTGGTTCGTCTGGCCCCCCGGTTGGAGGAGTCCGCGGATCAGGCGTCCCTCGAGCTGGGGGTGGAGCGCGCCCGGTTGGCGCTCAATCACGCGAAGATTGAATACGATCGGCTCAAGCCGTTGTTCGACCAGGGCGCTGTTGCCGAACGCCGGCTGATTGCGGCCAAGAACGACGTGGCCACCTCCCAGGCGGAGCTCTCCACCGCCCGTCGCCGACTGGAGCAGTTGCGCCGGATGTCCCGCTCGACCCGGTCCGGCGAGAAGAGCGGGATTCAGATCCGCAGCCCGATTGCCGGTACGCTCAACGCCGTCGACGTCGCCCCGGGCACCTTCATCAACGAAGGGCAGGAGTTGTTTCACATCGCCGATCTCGATCGGTTGTGGCTCGAAGCGCGGGTCAGCGAGGCCAATGTGGGGCGTTTGGGACAGCCCACCGGGGCCTGGTTCGAGGTGGATGGATTTGAAAAACCGTTTCGCATTCCCCAGGGACAGCTGGTCGCCGTGGGGGGGCTGATCGATCCGCGGACTCGAACCACGCCGGTCATTTTCGAGCTCGAAAATCCTCAGCGACGCCTGCGCATCGGGATGGCGGCCAAGGTTCACCTCCACGTGGGTCAGCCGATAAAGGCGCTGAGTATTCCCAAGTCGGCGATCCTGCGAGAAGGGGGGCAGGATCTGGTGATGGTGCAGCGCGGCGCGGAACACTTCGAGCGGCGCAATATCATGCTGGGCGCGCGGGACGCGGGGCAGGTGCAGGTCACCCGCGGGCTCGAGCTGGGGGAATGGGTGGTGGTCAAGGGGGCCTATGCGGTCAAATTGGCCGGCTCGGCCTCGCAAATTCCGGCACACGGCCACGCGCACTGAGGGACCCATGATCGACAAACTGATAAAATGGTCCCTGCAAAACCGCTACCTCACGGCCATTGCCGCAGTGCTGCTGATCGCCTGGGGGGCCTTCGAATTCTACCGCATGCCGGTGGATGTGTTTCCCGAGCTCACCGCGCCGACGGTGACGATTCTGGCAGATGTCCACGGAATGGCTCCCCAGGAGGTGGAGAGCCTGGTCACCTTCCCCCTGGAAGCCGCGCTCAACGGTGTGTCCGGTGTGCGGCGGGTGCGCTCGACCAGCGATGTGGGCAGCGCCGTGATCTGGGTCGAGTTCGATTGGGGCACCGATATCTATCGCGCCCGGCAGATGGTCGCCGAAAAGATGGGGCTGGTCCGCGAGCAGCTGCCCCCCCATCTTCCGCCACCGATCATGGCGCCGATCACCTCGGTGATGGGAGAGGTGATGTACATCGCCCTGACCTCCGAAACCCTCACCCCGATGGAGGTGCGCACCCAGGCGGATTGGTTCGTCAAGCGGCGATTGCTCGCCGTGCCCGGGGTGGCGCAGACGATCTGCTTTGGCGGCGACGTGAAGCAGTACCAGGTGATCCTGGATCCCCAGCGCATGCTGGCCTATGGGGTCACCACCGACCAGGTCGCCGCGGCTTTGGAAGCGACCAATGAGAACTCGTCAGCCGGCTTTTACAAAGAAGGGGGCCAGGAATACGTCATCCACGGGCTCGGCCGGGTCAACACCGTCGAGGACATCGGTGAAGCGGTGGTCGCGCTCAATGAGGATCAACCCGTGCTCATTCGCGATTTGGCTCAGGTGAGGATCGGTGCGGCGATCAAGCGGGGCGCCGGGTCGTACATGGCCAACCCCGCGGTGGTGATGAGCATTCACAAGCAGCCGCAAATCAACACCCTGGAATTGACGAAGCGACTCGATGAGACCCTCGACGAGATTCAAGCGGCCTTGCCCCCGGGGATCGCGATTCACCGCAATGTGTTTCGCCAGGCCGATTTCATCGGGGTGGCGCTGGACAACGTGCGCGGCGCGGTGCGGGACGGGGCGATCCTGGTCGTGGCGATCATCTTGATCTTCGTCATGAGTTTGCGGGCCACGGCGATCACCGCGATGGCGATTCCCCTCTCCCTGGTGACCGCGATTCTGGTGATGAAAGCGATGGGAGCGACGGTCAACACGATGACCCTGGGCGGGATGGCGATTGCCGTTGGGGCGCTGGTGGATGACGCGATTATCGATGTGGAGAACGTGGTTCGCCGCCTGCGTCTGCGGCGGGATCAGCCGGAGGCCGAGCGCCGGCCGGTGTTTGTCGAAGTCTACGAAGCGATTCGCGAGATTCGCGGTTCGATCACCTTTGCCACGTTGATCATCATGCTCGTCTTTTTGCCGCTGTTCTTCTTAACCGGTGTGGAGGGACGCCTGCTGCGGCCGCTGGGCGAGGCGTACATCATTTCTCTGTTTGCCTCCCTGGTGGTCGCGCTGACGGTGACGCCGGCCCTGTCGATGTTGCTGATTCCCCGGTCCAAAATGGTCTCTGCCGGAAAAGAGACCAAGATTTCGATTTGGCTCAAGAAGCTATACGAGCCGATCCTGCGCATCGCGCTGAACCACTGGAAGCTGGTGGTGACCGGAGCGGCGGCCGGGATGATTGCGGCGCTGGGCTGGCTCGCCTTTGTGGGCCAGGCCTTTTTACCCGATTTCAACGAAGGTACGCTGACGATCAGCATCGTCACCCTGCCGGGCACCTCCCTCGAGGAGTCGGATCGCCTGGGCCGGATGGTCGAAGAGGTGCTGCTGCAACATCCGGAGGTGGTCTCCACTGCCCGACGTACCGGGCGGGACGATCTCGACGAGCACGGCCTGGCCACCAACTCGGCGGAGATCGACGTGGATCTCAAAATGGGCCTTCGCACCAAGGCGGAGTTTCTCGCCGGTTTGCGAAAGTCGTTGGAGATCGTGCCTGGAATGACGATCATCATCGGCCAACCGATCTCCCATCGCATCGATCACATGTTGTCCGGTACCCGGGCCAATATCGCGGTCAAGATCTTTGGGGACGATTTGATCGAGCTGCGGCGGTTGGCCCGGCAAGTGGAATCTGTGATGCAGGGGGTCGCCGGGGTGGCCGACCTGTCGGTGGACCAGCAGTCGGACATTCCGTTTGTCACCGTGAGGTACAAGCGGGGCTCCATCGCCCAGCACGGCCTGACCGTGGAAGATGTCTCCCACGCAATGGAGACGGCGTTTTACGGCCGGACCCTCTCCAAGGTGAAACAGGGGGATGCCAGCTTCGATCTGGTGTTGCGCTACGATCGGGAGGTGCTCGAGGATTTCGAGGCGCTCAAGGAGATGATGGTCACCACCCCGGGCGGCACGCTGGTTCCGCTGCACGCCTTGGCCGAAATCGTCAAAGATGTGGGGCCCAATGCGATCAGCCGAGAGAACACCCGGCGCAAGCTGGTCGTTTCCTGCAACGTGGCCGGACGGGATCTGATGAGCGTGGTGGGCGATATCAAGAGCGGGGTCTCCCGGTCGGTCGAGTTTCCCACCGGCTATCACGTGGAATACGGGGGGCAGTTCCAGTCGGCCAAAAAGGCCTCACAAACCCTGATGCTGCTGGGAATTGCCGTGGTGGTGGGTATCTTTGCCCTGCTGCTGGTCGCCTTTCGCTCGGCCCGGGATGCCCTGTTGGTGATGCTCAACCTTCCCCTGGCCCTGATCGGCGGGGTGGTCGGGGTCTATGTCGCCGGCGGGGTACTGACGGTGGCCTCGATTATCGGCTTCATCTCCCTGTTCGGCATTGCCACGCGCAACGGGATCATGATGGTCTCCCACATCAATCACTTGGTGGAGCAGGAGGGAGTGAAGGATATTTTCTCCGCCGTCAAGCGGGGCGCTGTTGAGCGCTTGATCCCTATTCTGATGACCGCCACTGCCTCGGGGCTCGGTCTGTTGCCCCTGGCCCTGGCGATGGGGGAGCCGGGAAGTGAGATCCAAGCGCCGATGGCGATCGTCATCCTCTTCGGCCTGGTCACCTCCACCGGGTTGAACATGATCGTCGTGCCCGCACTGTACCTGCGCTTCGGCGCCATGGGCCGGCGACTGCGGGCGGCCGCCTGATCCGATAACTCTCAACTATGTAGGAATTAGAAGTAGGAATTCAAAAACGGGCTAGCACTCGTGTTCGTCGGGAATCTCGCACCCGCCGTCTTCGTAGCAGTCGCACAGATCAGAGACGCATTTCTCCATCGCGTCGGTGTCGGATCCCGCTTCGCTAAGACAATCCACGTATTCCTCAGCGCATTTCTCCGTATCGTCCTGATTGCACGTTTCATCGTCATCACATGCGACAAATGCGAACGTCATCGAAAACACGGCAACAGCAAACAACATAACAACTTTCTTCATCTCAACTGACTCCTTTTCGATACCTCCTCCGACAGGGGGATACCGAAGTTAAATAGTAGACTCTCGGTATGGACAACAGCGCCGTACTGAGAAGAACCACTGTCGAATGTCCACCTGCCGCAATGCCGTTGGTCGGTCACCTGTGACGTGAGGAACATCAACAGCTTCGAATAGACTGCACAATACGCCAATCGGCGGTAAAAGTAAACCGCTGTGGTTTGGGTGGAGGGCGCTGTTCGGTGATAACGGCACCGGCGCAGACGCCGAGATCGTAATCCTACACAAAGAGGTTGCCGGTATTGCCGTTGTCTGCCGGGCTGGTGTCGGCGCTGGAAATTGCGTTGAAGCCGGTCTCGGCGATCAACGAAAAATAGTGTTTCTAATCACGATAAATCGTTGCAACTTCGAAGGTTCGTCAATCCCGTTAGTTCTGTATAAAGAACACCAAGAGAACCCCTGCGTTTTCAACTCAACCTCTTTGGCATGAGGATTGCGATTTTGAATTGATGAGGTGATCGTCTATGATTATCGCTGCTGAAAGGACAAACATGATGCGATTTATGTGCCTACTTCAAATAATTGTTCTGCTCACCTGCGGCGCGTTCGTCAACGCCTGCACCAGTCCGAGCGACACCGACGATGACGACGACAACAGCTCGGGCGGTGATGCCGACAGCGACTCAGACGGTGACTCGGATGGGGATGGCGATGGGGATGGTGACGGGGATGGTGACGGGGACAGCGACGGCGACAGTGACAGCGACAGCGATTCCGATAGCGACAGCGACAGTGATTCGGATAGTGACAGCGACAGCGATTCGGATTCGGACACGGACAACGACTCCGATGAGGAGCCCATCCTGGACGAAACCCACGAAGGGTGGAAGAAGCCGGGCTGTTTCAACGAGTGTCACTCCGCAAATCCACCGGCCCATACCGATGGGATGGTTCCCCCGGGGTGCTCCTGGTGTCACGGCAACAACGGCGCGATTCCCCATCCGGATATCCCACAGCACGACAGTCCTGAAAATTGCGCTTGCCACTCGGATGAATTGGGACCGTCCGGACACCTCCCGGCCGAAGATTTCGAACGGGAGGACTGGTGCACGGCCTGCCACATTCCCGAAAAAACATCTCACATCCGATAATCCAGCGGGGTACGGGCTACCACCCGTATTGCGCCAAATCGATCTCATTCTTGTCGGTGAAGGTGACCCCTTCGGATTCCAAGATCTGCTGTTGCACCTCGGCGATCATCGGATCACCGATGGATATCCGCGCGAACCCGCGCCGTGAAAGCCCCACCACCCGTTGCCAGGGGATGTCGTCGGGCGCGGCCCGCATGGCATAGCCCACCTGACGGGCACCGTGAGGTAAGCCGACCTTTTGGGCGATCGCGCCGTACGTCGAAACGGAACCCTGGGGAATCGCGCGGACGATGGCGTAGATGCGTTCGTACGTGCTGCTGGATCGGCGCTCCATGGGATTGGTGCCTAGGGTTTGGAGGTGGGGCCGAGCAGGCCGTTGCTGATCACGATGCGCTGGATTTCGTTGGTCCCCTCGTAGATACTAAAAACCCTTGCGTCCCGGTAGTGACGTTCAATCGGGTACTCCTTGCAGTATCCGTAGCCCCCGTGCATCTGCAGCGCCTTGTCGGCCACTTGGTTGACCATCTCACTGGCGAACATCTTGGCCATCGACGCTTCGATGGTGTAGCGCTTGCCTTCGTCTTTGAGCAGGGCGGCGTTGAAGCAGAGCAGGCGCGCCGCTTCAATCTTGGTCGCCATCTCGGCCAGGTACCAGCGGATCCCCTGAAAATCACTGACCGGGCGGCCGAACTGCTCCCGGGCGTTGGTATATTCGAGCGCTTCGTCGAGACAGGCCTGGGCCACCCCGACGGACTGGGCGGCGATCCCGATTCGGCCGCTGTCCAGCGCGGTCATGGCCAACCGGAAGCCCTCCCCGGGCTTGCCCAGCATACTCTCCTTGGGGATGCGGCACTCCTCGAAAATCAGCGACACCGTGTCCGAGGCGCGCAGACCCATCTTGTCCTCTTTGGGACCGATGGTCAGCCCCGGCGCCCCCTGGGGGACGAGAAAGGCGCTGATGCCCCGGTGGCGTTTGGCTTTGTCGGTGACCGCGGTGACGATGATCACCCCGGCGTGTTGCCCCGAGGTGATGAACTGTTTGGTGCCATTCAAGATCCAGTGATCCCCGTCGAGCACAGCGGTGGTCTTCTGGGCCACCGGGTCGCTGCCCGCGTGGGGCTCGGTCAGACCGAAGGCGCCGATACACTCACCGCTGCACATGGGGGGAAACCAGCGCTGCTTTTGCTCCTCGCTGCCGAACTTGAGCAGCGACTCGCAACAGATGGAGTTGTGCACGCTCATCACCACCGCGGTCGAGGCGCAGCCGTAGGCGATTTCGCTCAGGGCCACCGCGTGGCTGACTGCATCCACCCCGGCGCCCCCGTACGATTCGGGCACCATCATGCCCAGCAGACCCAGCTCGGCCATCTGCTCGAGATTGGCGCGGGGGTATTCGCAACTCCTGTCCCGCTCGGACGCCGTGGGAATCAGCACGTCGCGGGCGAATTTGCGCACCATCGTCTGAATCATCAGTCGCTCTTCGTTGAGTATCACGGCCATCGGCTTGTCCTCGCTTCTAGGGGGTGTAGAGCACGACCAGTAGTTCACAAGGCGCGTCGCCCGTGTTCGTCAGTTTGTGCAGCAGGTTTGAATTGAAATGCAGGCACTGGCCCTGTTCCAACCGGTTGAGGTTCTCGCCGACCGTCACCTCGACGCTGCCGCCCAGCACGTAGATCAGCTCTTCTCCATCGTGTTGGTAGACCGCTTTCTCCAAGTCCCGGCTGGGGTCGATGGTCACCAGAAAACCCTTCAGGTGCTTGTGACCGCTCTCCTTGGTCAGCAACTGGTAGGCGTAGTGATCCGTGCGCCGGCGCACCGCTTCGGTTCGGCGCTCGGCTGCCTTGGCGTCGTTCTGCAGCAGCTCGGCCGAGTCCACTTCCAGGGCGCGACTGAGCTTGAGCAGCATGGCGACCGGCGGGATAATTTCGTCTTTTTCGATTTTTTCTAAAAACTCAACCGTGCGTCCGGTCTCATTGGAAAGAAACTCGAGGCTCAACTCCTTGTTCTTTCGCAGACGCTGGATGCGCATGCCCAGGGTGGCCGGCTTGATGGTGCGTCCCATGGATTCTCCTTTCGCGCGCCGTTCGCCACGCGCGTTCAGTACCGCGATGAATTACCATGAAATAGTCTAAACCGGCCGGGCAATGACAAAAAGCATGTGGGCCGAGAATTTGGGCTCGAAGCGGCGCTAGCTGACGATCGGGGACCCCTGTTTGGGGACCGAGAAGTAGAACGAGGTGCCCTGGCCCATGATCGATTCGGCCCGGACCGAGCCCCCTTGCCGTTCGGTGATTCGCTTGACCAGGTACAGTTCCACATCGGTGGATTCCGGTTGGTTCTGGGTTTCCAGGGAGGGGATCATTTCAAAGGCCCGCCCCAACCGCGCTTTGTCGAACCCCTTGCCGCTGTCCTGTACGCAGAACTCCCAGTATTCGCCGATATCGGTGCACGACACCTTGATCTCCCCCTCGGACTGACCCGCGTGCTTCAAGGCGCTGTTGATCAGGTTGAGCAGCTGTTGCTCGAGCATCTCCTTGTCGCACTCAACCGGGGGCAGGGGGGATTCGACGATCACCGGAACAGCCGGATCCGGCAGGATCGAGTCGACCACCTTTTTGACCACTTCCTCGCTCTGCACCGACTCTTTTTTGGGGGCTTCCCAGCTGAGCCGGGAGTACTTGATCAACCCCTCGACCAGCTCCTGCAGTTTGGCCACCTGGTCACAAAACAGGTCCAGGTAGGATCGGCCTTCGGTGTCCATCGCCGGAGCGTGCTCTTGGAACAATTTGACCGCGAGAAGGTTGAGCGATTGGACCGGCGCTTTGAGATCGTTGAAAATAATGAAACTGAATTTTTCCAATTCGTTTTGGGTTTGGCGCAGCTCCTGACCGACCCGCCGGAGCTTGTCTTCGGCGCGGCGGCGAATGGCCCGTTCTTTGTCGAGCCGTTGCTCGAGCTCCTGGCATTTCGCCTCCAGCATGGCTCGCTGCCGCACGGCATCGTCGAGCTCCTTGGTGAGCTGGGCGTCGCTCATCCCCCGGTATTCGTCCATGGTCCTTCTCCGTTGTTGGACATCATCATAATTGCACTGACATCCGCATTTTTGAGGAATTGTTATTTATAAAAAGATAAGTTCATTTAATAGGGCGTCAAAACCGAAAGCCGATTTAAAACCCATTTAGTCCTTTTAAATTCGTGGAAAGAAGAGCGGTGAAACCGTTGGTTAAATAAATGGTGTAAAAATAAATTTATTCTATAAACTGCAGACAAAGGGCTTGTTCCGCGGTCGATAGTTTTCTAATACTTCATCTCAACCGAGGAAAAGAGATGACACGCAAATTAGGACCATCCACACGATCCGTTCACCTCAAGAGTAACCGGGATCCGAGTACCGGTGCGATTGTGCCGCCGATCGCCGAGAATTCGGCGTTTGCCTACGACACTGTGGAGCAGTGGCGAGCCGCAGCGCTGGGGCAGGCGCCGGGACACATCTACAGCCGCAATACCAACCCCACCTTGGACTGTTTCGAGGGGCGGATGGCGGCGCTCGAAGGGGCAGCGGCGGCCACCAGCTTTGCCACCGGGATGGCGGCGATCCACGGGACGCTGATGGCCCTGCTCGATGCGGGCAAACGGGCGGTCACCGTGAAAGATGCATACGGGGCCACCTACCTGCACTTCACCCAAATACTGCCCCGGTTCGGGATTGAGTGTGCGGTGTGTGAGACCGGGGATCAGCCGGCAATTGAAGCCGCGATTGACAGGGGGCTCGATCTGCTCTACCTGGAGTCGCCGACCAATCCGACCCTCAAGGTGCTCGACATCGCCCGGCTGACCGAGCTGGCCCATCTCCAGGGGGCCGTGGTGGTGGTGGACAACACCTTTGCCACCCCGTTGAACCAGCTGCCCTTGGCGTTGGGGGTGGATGTGGTGATTCACAGCGCGACCAAATACCTCTGCGGCCACGGAGACGCGCTGGGGGGCGTGGCCTGCGGCCGACAGGAGATCATCGAACGGATCTTCCGCTACCGGGAGCTGACCGGGGCGGCGTTGGATGTGCACAGCGCCTCGTTGCTGTTGCGCAGCCTCAAGACCCTCGGGTTGCGGATAGAGAGACAAAACCACAACGCCCTGGCCCTGGCCCGCTTCCTCGAGGAGCTGCCCCAAGTGGCGCGGGTGCACTATCCCGGGTTGGCAGGTCATCCGGGGCACGAGGTGGCCAAACGGCAGATGCGGGGATTCGGCGGGGTGCTGAGCTTTGAGCTCCGGGGTGGATTCGACGCGGTCAAACGGTTTTTGCCCCGCCTCGAGTTCGCCTATCTGGCGGCCAACCTGGGCCAGGTGGAGACCATTGTCGGGCCGCCGAGCACCACCAGTCATGTGGAGCTGACCGACGAGGAGCGCCGGGCGGCCGGGATTAATGAAGGGTTGATTCGCTACGCGGTCGGCATTGAGGATATCGACGATCTCAAAGGGGACATCAAGGCAGCCCTCGAGGCCCTTTGATGGCGTATCGTGTCAGTGACCCGAGATGAAAACAACGCTGATCAAACGGGGAACCGTCGTTACCCAGAAGTCCGTCGCCACTGCGGACATTTTAGTCCGCGGTGAGCAGATACAGGCCGTCGGGGACCTCCGGGACGAGACCGTGGACGAGGTGGTCGATGCCGAGGGAATGGTCGTTTTACCCGGTGCAGTGGACAGCCACGTTCATTTCAACGATCGGTTCATGGGCACCGTGAGCGTGCACGACTATTTCACCGGTACGCGGGCCGCGGCGTTCGGCGGGGTGACCAGTGTGATCGATTTCTCCAATCAGGGGGCCAAGGAATCCCTGGTGAGCACGATTGAGACCAAAGAACGAGAGGCCGAGGGAGAGACGTTAATCGATTGGGGGATCCACCCGGTGATCACCCGGCCCGATACCGAGACCCTCGAGCAGATTCCCCTCGTCGTGGAAAAAGGGGCCCCGACGATCAAGTGCTACATGACCTATCGGGACGAGGGGCTGTTGATCGAGGAGCGGGATCTGAGGCGCATTTCAAGAGCCCTGGCCGAAGCGGGCGGACTGCTGATGGTGCACGCCGAGGATGACGAGATGTTGGCCGACCGGGTGCCGCAAATGATCGAGGCCGGTCGGGTCGAGCCGATCTACCACGCCAAGAGTCGCCCCATTGAAGTGGAGAACCGGGCGGTCGAGCGGTGCATCGCCATCGCAAAAGCGACCGGCGGAAGAGTTTTTATCGTGCATCTGGCGTCGGCCGAGGGATTGGCCCTGATTCGAGCCGCGCAGAACGAGGGCACAAACGTCTTCTGCGAAACCTGCACCCACTATCTCCTCTTCACCGAGGAGATGCTCAAGCGAGAGGACGGCATCAAGTGGATCTGCTCACCGCCGCTGAGAGATCAGGCCAACCAGGAACGACTCTGGCAGGGCATCGCCAAAGGCACCATCGCCATGGTCACCTCAGATGACGCGGCCTACTCCTGGGAGGCGAAGCTGCTGGGAAAGGATCGATTCGATCGCTGTCCCAACGGCATACCGGGGATCGAGCCGAGGCTGAACCTGCTCTACTCAGAAGGGGTGGTTAAAGGGAGGTTGAACCTGCCCCAACTGGCGCAGATCATTGCAGCCGCACCGGCAAAATTCTTCGGGCTATGGCCAAAAAAGGGAAACCTGAGCAAGGGCGCCGACGCGGACATCGTGTTGCTCAACCCCAACGAAAAATGGACGATGAACACCCAAACCCTGCACATGGCTACCGATTGGTCCGCCTACGAAGGCATCGAAGTGAACGGCAAAATCGACAAAGTGTTCTCCAGGGGAGAGCTGATTATCGACGGGGAAACATGTCTGGCCCAAAAGGGCAGGGGGAAGTACCTCCATCGCAGACTCGAAGAGTTCCAAGCCTAAGGACTGGTGATCAAACAAACCACCCGACCGGTATCTTGTCAGGTAAATATGCTCGGGTAGGGATCTCATATTCCCCCTTTGAAAAAGGGGGCCAGGGGGATTGCGTTTCTTACATTGCGCTCGGGAGGAACCACTTTTGGGCGAGTACTGGCGTAATCCAATATCGTCTTGTAACTGAGCATAGCAATCGTCCCAAGGGCGATGTTTGGCACAGCCAGTAGCGGCTTGCAGAGACTAAACGAGCCACGGTTTCATCAGCTCATAGTACAAAACGATAGCCGCTGTTGCCTGTCGTTGTGACTCTGGAGATTGCCTTTTTTCTGACAGCTTACGCAAGTAAGGCGAAAGGCTGACCGGACCACGAGGCATGAATTGGTACACAAGACAAAAATCGAGATAAAAGCGAAGCCATTCAGGTAGTCCGGGCGCTCAGCCAGAGGGAGAGACTGATCTTGTATGCTGCGAGCAAAGGCTCTGTGTAAAACTTTCGCGATCCGTTTCATCGTAAGAACATGAAACACAATATCGCGTCGCAAGTGAGAAACATAGGACGGAAAAATGAAAGCACTTGGTACGAAAGTCTTGACTGCGTGATCCAAAGCTGGGATTTTTGGGAAAACTGTAGAATAGTCTGTTAGGTGAAAAAAAAAGATCGAATTTATTCTAGAAGGAGAAAAATAATGAGTGATATTTTTAAACTGATACCAGATATTCATTTTGATTGGTACGCGCGTTTTCTACCGGGATGGGTTGGAATATTGGCTTTTTTGAAAATGAATGAAGACTGTTTGGAGTTCTATTCTTCCAATTTGTTGCTGTGCGCCATTGTAGCCTACGTAATTGGTCATTTCGCTCAGTCTCCCTCTAGAACGGCGACCGGTTTGAACAGCAAATAATTTCGATTAGTTATGCACCTGATTTTTGTTATCAGGAAGGTATGAACTTAGCGCCAAAAAATGGCAACCGTAGCAATTGTGTGATGATGTGGAATGCGATTTCTGGTGAAGGAGGTCGCGATGCACATCCCACAATGGAACCCTTCGATTCAGCCGAGCAAACAGGAGAAGTATTTGCTGAAGAGGTGCAGCAAGAAACGTAAGCTCTTCGTTTTTCTTCGTGAGCACCGGCACGAGATATTCTCCAAGGAGATTCAGGAGCAACTCGCATCGATGTACCGCGATACCGGTGCAGGCAAAGAGCCCGTGGCTCCGGCATTGATGGCGATGGCACTCATTGTCCAGGGGTATCTTGGGGTATCTGATGCAGAAGCTGTTGAGTTGTCGATAGTTGATTTGCGTTGGCAGATGGTTCTCGATCGACTTGGAGAAACAAAACCAGCTTTCTCTCAAGGGGCACTTTTTGATTTTCGAGAGCGACTCATCGCAAGCGAAATGGATCAGAAGCTGTTGGAGCACACCGCCAATCTAGCGCGCTCTACCAAGAGATTTGATTGGAAAAAGATTCCTAAAACGCTCCGCATTGCTATCGATTCCAGTCCCCTGGAGGGTGCAGGGCGTGTGGAAGACACGCTCAATCTGATTGGTCATGCTGCCCGTAATGTGGTGCGCTGCATCGCTGAGCTATTGGATTGCGAGTTTGAGAGTGTCTGCAAGAAGGCTGGCATCCCTTTGCTCTTAGAGACCAGCGTCAAAAAGGCGCTGGATCGGGACTGGAGTGACGCTGCCGCAAAAGTTGAAGCTGTTGATATCATCGCCCGGCAAGTTTTGTCACTTGAGCGCTGGATCGATAAGCATCTATCTCAAGAAGCCAAACACCCCCCTCTTGACCAACTCCTGAAGACACTTCGAGAACTAATGGAGCAGGATCTTGATCCCGATCCCCAGGGTGGTGGCTCCCGCATCGTCAAGGGTGTTGCTGCGGACCGGCGCATCTCCGTAGCGGATGGTGAGATGCGGCATGGCCGTAAGTCCAAGAGCAAAACTATCAGGGGCTACAAACGCCACGTCGCAGAAGATTTGGACAGTCAGACCATTGTCGCCTGCGCGGTCACTCCCGCGAACCAACCTGAGCACGAAGCACTGCCCAAATTGAAAAGCGACATTGCTGTTCAGTCTATTCGTTTTGGTGAAATTCATATTGACAGAGGATACATGGGAAGCCCAACCGTTGACGAACTTGAAGAGCAAGGGGCGGCAGTAATTTGTAAACCCTGGAGAGCACACAACACGAAGAACAAGGAGCTGTTTACAAAAAAGGACTTCTCATTCGATCTACGCTCGCTGACGACTACATGCCCTGGCGGGCAGACTCATCCGCTAACCTTCGGTCGAACTAT
>JANQET010000009.1 GCA_028278265.1 Myxococcota bacterium | reverse complement strand
TCGGTATCGGTGTCGCTGTCCGCGTCGGTGTCGGTGTCGCTGTCCGAGTCCGTATCGGTGTCGCTATCCGAGTCGCTGTCTGCGTCCGTATCGGTGTCGCTGTCCGTGTCTGCGTCACCGCCGATCTGTTCGACCAACAGGGCGTATTGCTCGTAGGAGCGTATTCCGGTGCGGGGATCGTTGATGTCCCCCACCTGAATCGTCAGCGTGCTGTCTTCGGCAAACGAGATGTTATCCAGGATCTCCGGTACTCCCGGACCGGTTTGATTCACCGCTTCGGTGCACCCGTCAGGCGCGCTGCAATCGGTCCACAGTGCCAAGAACAGGTCTGCGCTCGGACTGGTTGGGGTCAGGGTCACCGTGTACTGTCTGCCGGCGGATAGCTGCACCACTTGGAAAGCGTCCACAGTGCTCAGCGGACCGTCACCACAGGTGTCAGGTACTGCCCGGTAGGCGTGATATCCGGTGAGGTCGCCATAGCTGGCCGTGCCGAATACCAACGGACCGAGCGGATCGTCACACACATCCCCCTCCGGAACAGGTTCACAGAAACCGCTGAAGCACGCTTCGAACGCCTGATCGCCGCACTCTACCCAATCGTCGACCGCCACCCCCGCACAGCTGGCACCGGTGCAGGTGTCCCCATCGGTGCATTCGTTTCCATCATCACAAGTCTCCCCGTCCCTGTCGGTCCAGTCGGTGGTAGATGACAACACATCGCAGGCCTCGCAATCGTTGAGTGGATTGGGTTCCTCGTCCGCATAGCAGGTACCGTCAATTTCACAGCCGGTGCATTCCTCAATGCAGTTGTCATTGAGCTCGTCGCAAACGAGCGGATCCAAGCAGGGATCACCGCTGTGGACACACTCATCGCCCTGTTCGTCACAGCTCTCGGTACCGTTGCAGAACCAATCGTCCTGGGGGCAGGGGTCTTCTTGGTGAACACTACAGGATCCACCGGCGCAGGTGTCCGGGCCGTTGCAGAACAGACCGTCGTCACAGGGCTCCTCGTTGTTCGAGTAGGTGCAGTTTCCGGTTTGTGTGTCACACGCGTCATTGGTGCATGGATTGTCGTCCGAACACTCTTTGTAGGGCCCAGGGGTGCAGGCACCATTGTCACAAGTGTCATCCAATGTGCATTGGTTATCGTCGAAACAGGTGGCGCCGTTCGGATCGTTTTCACTGCAGTCGTCGGCGTCTTCGTTGCAGGACTCCATGCAGTCCCCGTCACCGTCCGGGCCGACGCAGGGATCCCCTGTCGAGCTGCCGCAGACACCCCCCGTGCAGGTCTCGGTGCCGGTGCAGTATTCACCGTCACTGCAGGGGCTGCCTTCTGGATCATTTTCGCTGCAGTCGTCGGCGTCTTCGTTGCAGGACTCCGTGCAGTTGAAATCGTCGTCCGGACCCACACAGGGATCCCCTGTCGAGCTGCCGCAGACACCCGCCGTGCAGCTCTCGGTGCCGGTGCAAAATTCACCGTCGCTACAGTGGCTGCCCTCCGGATCGTTTTCACTACAGTCGTCCGCGTCTTCGTTGCAGGACT
This sequence comes from Myxococcota bacterium, assembly GCA_028278265.1. Classification (GTDB taxonomy): domain Bacteria; phylum Myxococcota_A; class Polyangia; order JAAYKL01; family JAAYKL01; genus JANQET01. Next base: position 8,073 of record JANQET010000009.1, on the reverse strand, counting down.
CCGTACAGTTGGCATCATTGTCCGGGCCGACGCAGGGATCTCCGGTCGAGCTGCCACAGATACCATCCATGCACATCTCGGTGCCGGTGCAGAACGCCCCATCGCTACAGGGGCTGCCCTGGGGATCGTCTTCGCTGCAGTCGTCCGCCTCCTCGTTGCAGGACTCCCGACAATCGTCGTCGTTATCCGGACCGGCGCAGGGATCTCCCGAGCCGATGCAGTTACCGGCACCGTCGCACTGGTCGGTGGCCGTACAATAGCGCGAGTCATCACAGGTATCGGTGCTGTTGGAGTACTGATCCGTGGCCTGCGCGGAGATACATTTTCGACACTGGTTGGCCGGGTCCACGCCGTTCTCGGCAATACAGGCACCGCCGATGAGGCACCCTTCCGTGAGGGTGTTGTGGCAGCCGCTGTCATCGCACGTATCGGCTGTGCAGGGTAACTCGTCATCGCAATCGTCGACACTGTCCGTCGCGTCGCAAATACCGTCGCAGTCCACATCCGGGCCGTCATTGCTGGTGTCCACATCGGATTGACTCCCGAAATCATCGGTGCCGACCGAACAATCGTCACAACTGTCCGAATCCACATCACCACATTCGTCGGGGTTCACTGTCGAAGTGCCGTTGGCAATCTCGGTAACGTCATCGACGCCGTCGTTGTCGTCATCATCATCCAGAACATCCGGTATCCCGTCGACGTCCGTGTCGGTGAGCGGCGCGTTGAGCACGGTGATGGCAAACGAACCCGCCTCGCTGGGGCTCGCTCCGTCTACGATGATAAATATTTCCTCGGTACTGGACGCTTGGTAATAGAGTTGCTCTGTCTCACCATCCGAGCCCTGGTCTGCTGAGCTCAGACACGCCGCATCCTCGGCACACGTCTGAATCACCCGAATCGCCGCATTGAAACCGGACTCCGGATCCACCGTGATGTCCAGGATCTCTCCGGCTATCACCGATATCGAATAGACAAAATCACTTGCCGTCTGACCGGCACCACCGCACCCGAAAAGATAGTCGTCAATACTACTCTCCCGTCCGCTGGTGGTCCGGGTATCGTTGAAGGGGAGGGCATCGATCACGACATCGTCGGAACAGGTTCCCCATTGATCCACCGTGATGTCGGCGGTTTCATAGTCGCATAGCTCGAGGGTACCGCCGTCGCAGATCGAGATGCTCAATAGGCACGAGGTCAGCGGCCAGATCGGCGTGAAGCTGTACTCACCTGTGTCGGGATCGATGGATCCGCCGCAGGTGTCGTCCGCCTCGACAGACCAAATCTCATCCGGTCCATCGGCGTCAGTGGCCTCGGCGTCGTAGGTGTAAGCGTCGTCTTCCCGCGCGGACGTGGGGGCAGTGGTGGTCATGTCGGGGGGGTAGTTCAGCAGCACGCCATCAACTCTGATGTGGTCGATGGCCAGCTCTTCGTTGCCCGTGTCAGCCATCACCTCCAACCGAATCGACACCTCATCGCCGCTGACCGGTATGGTGAACGAGAAATCCTGCAGTGCATTGGTCAGGGAGGCGCCGCCCGGGTCTGCCACGCCATCCAGATCCGCGTCCTGAATCAGCGCCGTGCCGGTATCACCGGGTTCCGGTACAGTTCCATAGAACGCACCGATGGTGGTGTAACTACCGGTGTTGACCGAACCGTTGACATCGATGTCGTCGTCGAAAGCGTATTGGATCAAGAGGTAGTCTTCCGGTTCCCATCTCAACAAATCGTACCCTGTGGCCAGGCCGAGCGTCACATCGACCTCGGCCAGGGCAGCGGTGTCGATGTTGACCAGTCGCAGATACCCTGCATTGCCGGCCCCCAGGGGGTTGTCGCCCGTATCCACGTCTTCGGCAGCCCACATACTGGTGCCGTCAGCGCCTGTGATGGCATTGTGAAAATCGGGCGGGAAGAGCGGGACCGTGCCGGTGAATCGGTGAAAAAAGTCCCCTTCACCATCATTGAAAGTGTTCGACGCGTAGCGCGTACCGTCCCCCTCGGTTTCGAAGCTCTCCTCATAGGGAACCGATTCTGTGGGATTGAGAAAACCGGCAACGGTGATCTGCCGATCGGCAGGAAGACTGTCCGTGTCCCCGTCGTTGACCGTTAATCGTACCGTGCGGGTCCACTCTCTGGGACTGGTCGTATTGCTGTTGAAGTATCTCACCGACCGCAGGGCAGCCTGGTATTGGGCTACCGTGGCGGTGCCCGTCAGGGTCATCAATCCGGTGGAGGCGTTGTAGGAGCCGGCAATGTCAACAGTATTGGTGAACTGCAGCTGATCCTCAGTGGTCACCAGGTTGTTGACGATTTGGACGGTGGCGCTCTCCAGGTGGGTGTCGTCCACGTCGGCCGGAACGATGGTAGACGTAATGGTCGTAGCCGGATCGGTTTCGGTGTATTCCAGAGCGGTCGTCTCAATTGAAGACAAGGTAGGCGTTTCACTGGCGTCCGGAACACCGGTGATGCGGATGTAATCCAATAAAAATTCATCGCTGGCGCCGGTGAGATTGGCGAGCAGGCGAAAGTTGAGCACGTCGCCTGTGCCGGCGATGGGGAACTCGAAGTCGGTGAGGGTCCCGGTGACCACCGCGCCGTCGGCCATGTTGTCGCTCGAAATGCCGTTGAGATTGACGTCCTGTCGAAACTCCCCTTCTGTAAAAACGCCGCATGCCGAATTGTCACCGATAACGCGACCGTCAAAAGTCGAATCCGGAGAACCGTCGATGCCGACCAAGACGTCGAAGTAGTCGTCTTGTTCGATGCGGCAGTCGCCGTATCTCGCGCTCGCCAGTCGGACAATCAACTTCAACGCGCTGTAGCCGGTTATCGAGATGCCTGAAAAATCGATGGTACCGGGGCCGGCAAGTTCACCGAAGGTATCCTCGCCAATCCAGACGCAGCTGCCATCGGCGCCACTGATAGTGTAAGACCCGGCAGGGTTGCCCATGGCGGGCGGATTGGCGCCGCAATAGCGCATGAAGTAGTCAGAAGAACCATCGGTGAACGCATTGGAAGTGTAGCGCGATCCCTCACCATCTGTCTCGAAACTCTCGGCAAAGATCGTCACCTGGGCGACAGCGGTCGACGACACGGTGGACAGAATGACTAGCGCAGCGAAAAGTTTTTTCATGGTTTACTCTCCATTCGGAAATGGCATTTCAATAAATGTTTACCTTCATTCATGATCGAGCAACTTTGATTGAGGCGAGATTATTATGGCGGCTTGGGAACGACAGGTGAAAGTTGGCTTCATGTCTTTTTAATTTCTCGAAGGAAAAATACCCTGTGTACAAATAATATAGTTCATTCCGAGATAAGGCGGCATGTTGTCATGCGGCTGACTACCTCCGGTGTTGCCTACCTCACCGCTCGCCGTAAGAGTGATGTTCATGTTGAGATTGGCGGTTTCTTCATTGAAAATATTTACTGCGGCTTTGCCGAAGGTCTGGCCCTCACCGATGCTCTCTGTGGCTTCTTTGTTGTTGCATTTGAGGGTACTGGTCAGCGCGGTTACCTCGTGGGAATGGGCGGGCAGTTGGCCGGTATTCAAGGATACGACTTCAGTACCTCCCCTTTGTCCCTGACGATGAGGCGAGAGCCCGGGTCCCTGGCCCGCGCCAACCGGGGCGCGACCTCGCAGATCTGGCAAAGCAAAGCTGGTTCTGCCATCTCCACCATATATGGTGCCCAAAATGGAAAAAAGGGCTGTGTTGTCGCTTATTGCCAGCAGCTGCCCCTCACACAGCGCCCAACCTCGCGGGGCGAAGTTTCCGCCGAACATTTTGATCTCACCGATAAAACCTTCCATTTCCTATTCTCCTTCTGACGGCCTTCCCACGGTGCCAATCCAATCGATGGAAAGTCCGCTCAGATGTTCAATTGTTGTATTCTCTTTTGTTTCGCTATATCGATAGCGCGCGCACTTTTCAATACAAAATTAAATCGCTACTCGAATTGAGTCCTCAGTCTGGATGTTGTTTTATCTGTGTCATTGTCCACTTACCTCCTTTCCTGTCTGAATTCAATTATGGGCGTGGATGACCTGCGAATGCCATTACAAAACATTACAGGTGGAATTTTCTGAGACGCCGCCCCTTGTAATGTTTTGTAATGTTTGTTCGCCGAAAACAGCGTTAAGCTATTTTGCAGTTGGCGCAAACGTGTATATGGAGAAAAACTGAGTCTCGCTTCAGAAACGGGCGGTGCAGCACGGCGGTGTCGGTACTGTTTGAATCGTTCGTCGGAAGAGTCGGTAACCAGAACGCGTGTAGATTGACGGCAACGATGCAGCAAAGAAGTCCGCTCAAATTCGGTTGTCTGTAACCGAGGGGGGCGGAGCCCGCTTCGAGTTGCGCCCGTAGTCGGTGTCTTGGGGAGAGATTGGATGATTGATCAGGCGCTGATATTTCTCAAACAACGGTTGAATGGCCACCTGAACCTGGGCCGGGAGCCGGTCCAGAGCCAAGAGGATCCGGTCGTCTTTCTCGACGGGGATCAGATGGACACGCTCTCCTTCAAGACCGGCGCGGTAACCGCCCTGCTGGTTAATACGGAGATGGAGAACACGCTGCGATCGGCGGATCTGTACGGGCGAACCTCCCCCAACGGCGGGCGTCAGGAGGTTCAACCGGATATTCGCCTGAACCTCTATGTACTGTTCGTGTCCCGCTACAGACAGTACGAAGACGCGTTGAGCTCCCTATCCCAGATCATTCAGTACTTTCAGCATCACCGGGTGTTCGACCAGCAGTCCGCGCCGGAACTCAATGAAGATATAAAAAAACTGATCGTGGAGATGATCACCCTGCCGTTTGCCGAGCAAAACGAGGTCTGGAGCGCCCTGCGGGTCTCCTACCAGCCTTCGGTCCTCTACAAAGTCAAATTGATCGTGTACCGGACGGATCCGACTCCCCACCGCCCGAAGATAGACCAAAAAACCATCCGGGTGTCCCAATGAACTACACGGTGCTCTTTGAAATCCGGATAACCCATGAGTATTGCGCGGATCAGCCGTGTTCGGATTTTGCCATCGAGCCCACCCCGGCCACGCAGCGATTGCTCGACAACCATCGCTGTTTGCTGCGCTGGACGACAGACGGGATTCGAGTGCTGACGGCCGCAACCGATGAGGGAGAACCGTTTATCCCGCTCTTTGACGACGCCCGAATCAATTTTTATCTAAAGCTCCTGAACCGCGATTTTTTGATCTACACAGATCTGTCCGGAATTCCAGTGGGAGAGTTTCCCCTGTTTACCAACACGAAAGGGCTGATCCAACCCACCTCTCGCACCGAGGAGAAAAAGAGCCCGCGAGACCGGTTTGCAGAGATCGAAATCCGCTGCAGTGAGTTCTTCGAGACGCCGGCCCGGGGTGCCGTCGGTCTGTGCCTCTCGTTCAAGGCAAAGAGCATTCATTGGCACTACTACTTGGTCACCGATAAAAATGGCGCAGAGTTCGATATTCAGGACAAGGAGAGCTCCCTGAAATTCAGCGAGAAGTTCAAGCGGGACTTGAACGAGTCACCCGATGCAGAGGATCCCATCGCCGTTTCCCTCGCCGATCTCTATCCGACAATGAAGCGCATCCGCTTCGGCTCGACCAAGCCGATCACTTGCCGGCGGAAGCCGGTCCAGACGATTCAGCTGGTTCTGGGCTCAGACCAAGTGCTCGACACTCTGCCCAATCCCTCGTGGCAGAACTTCTCATCCGTGAAAATCAAAGGAACGAGGGGATCCCGTCTGGAGAATTCTTTGTTTCAAGTCATAAAATACGTCACCCCAAAAAAATAAATCCCAAGGAGGCAAAAAGCAATGGCAACCTATGAAACACCAGGCGTTTATATCGAAGAGATCTCGACCCTGCCCCCCTCGGTGGCGGGCGTGTCGACGGCGATTCCGGCGTTTATCGGGTATACCGAGACCGGAAACGGGGTCGCGCGGATTAGAACCCTATTGGAGTATGAAACCATTTTTGGTAGAGCCCAACCGAGTAAGTTTGAGGTGACTGCCAAAAATCACGAAGTTGTCTCGATCAAGCGCACTGCGGCTGAGAACGATATCGAATATTTGATGTACTACGCCATGAGTCTGTTTTTCAAAAACGGGGGTGAGAGCTGTTATATCGTCTCCATCGGGAACTACCCCCAAACCGCTGCGAAACAAGATTTCATCGACGGTCTGGCCGCTTTGGAGAAGGAGGACGAGCCGACGTTAATTGTCCTGACGGATGCGGTAAATCTCGACTCGGACGACTACTACGGTGTGTGCCAACAAGCACTGATCCAATGCAATAAATTGGGAGATCGGTTTGCGATTCTCGATGTCAAACAGCAAGAAGAGGGATGTGAGATATTCAGAGACGAAAAGACGGATCCCAAGAAAACTGGGATCGGAATGAATAATTTGAAGTATGGAGCAGCCTACTATCCCTACCTCCAGACCCTGCTGACCTATCAGTATCAGGAGGCCGACGTCACGGTTGGCACCGACACCGAGGGTGCCCCCAAAATGCAGTGGCAAAAGGAGTTCGGAACGAACGGGATCAAGGTCTCTTACACGGGTGAGGAGGACGAGCCCCAGGTTCAGATCACCAAAGGCAGTCAGGGTGATAGCCTGACGTTCGAGATTTCCGGGAACACCCTGAAGATCAAAAAAGTCACCTCAAACGACGGGAATGCGGTGGCTGCTGCTTGGGAGAAATGGCAGGCCGAATTTAAGCCGAGCGGATTCAGCGTCAGTAAAAACGGCACCGGAGAGAGTGAAATCGATAGTACCTACCCTGCCAGCGAGCTGTTGGAGAAAAAAGAACTAGAGAGCGATGACTCGGCGATGAAAACTCTCGAATTGAGAAAAGACACGGAAACAGCTCTCTACAACCAGATCAAAACCGAGCTGGCCAAGCAACGGGTCGTGCTACCGCCCAGCGCGGCGATCGCCGGAATCTACGCCAGTGTCGATCGGGAGCGGGGGGTTTGGAAGGCACCCGCCAACGTCAGTCTCTCGGCCGTGCTCGGCCCGGTGACCAAGATTACAAACGCGGAGCAAGAGAGTCTGAACGTGGACCCAAATGCCGGGAAATCGATCAACGCAATTAGGGCGTTTACCGGCAAGGGCACGCTGGTTTGGGGCGCCCGCACCCTGGCCGGCAACGACAACGAATGGCGCTACATCAACGTTCGCCGGCTGTTCAACTACATCGAGGAGTCCACCCGAAAGGCGACCGATTTCGCTGTGTTCGAGCCCAACGACGCCAGCACCTGGCTCAAGGTCAAGGCGATGATCGAGAGCTTTTTGTACGGCCTGTGGGAGCAGGGGGCGCTGGCCGGGCCGACGCCGGAGGCCGCTTACTTCGTCAATGTGGGGTTGGGCAAAACAATGACCAACCAGGATATCTTGGAAGGCCGCATGAACGTGGAAATCGGCATTGCAGCGGTCAGACCGGCTGAGTTCATCGTGCTGAAATTTTCACACAAAATGCAGGAAGCATAACCGAAGGAGTGAACAATGGCTTTGGCAAAAGACGATATTAAAACCGCCTATCCGTTGCCGGTCTATAACTATCGCGTCGAAATCGGCAGCGATGCGGTGGCCTTCTCCGAAGTGTCCGGGTTGACCATCACCTACGAAACTACCACCTACAAGGAAAGCCCGGTGGAGAGCGGGGCACCCGGACCGCGGGTGATGCACATGCCGGCTCAGCTCACCGCTCCCACGGTGACCTTGAAAAAGGGGATGGTGATCGGCAGCAGCGTGTCGACGCTGTTCTCTTGGATCAATGCGACGCAGATCAATCAAACAGAGAAAAAGGACGTCTTTATTCGGCTGATGGATGAGAAGGGCAGTCCGGTGATCAGTTGGAAGGTGACCAACGCTTTTCCCACCAAATTGGAAGCCCCCTCGTTTGATGCCAACTCCAACGACGCGGCCATCGAAAGTATGGAGCTGATGGGCGACGGCATCTTTATCGAGGAAGCTTAGGCTAGACTTTCGCCGTTTTTTAGGCAGCGCATAGCCAGTCCAGAAGAGTCGCATTGATTTTTGCGATACCCGGACCATAACTGGGTTCGCTGA